>CALENB010000238.1 GCA_937910235.1 uncultured Myxococcales bacterium
GCTGCTGTTCGGTCGCTGTTTTTTTCGTGGTGGACGAAACGATGACCAAGGCCCCATCGGCGTCGCTGTCCAGCGTCTGTTTCGTGCGGTTACCAGCCGCGTCGTACGCAGAAGTGGTCACGTGCGAGGGGTAGCCTCGCAGCTTCGGATCGAGCTCAATCGCGATCAAATGGCCCTTTTCGTCGAATGTGCGCGTAACCCGCAGATGCAATAGATCTTTGATGAGCCATCGCGGCTTCGGTGTGACGACGCAAATCGAGAGGGTTCGTGAACACCCCACCCAGCGCGACCGCTCGTACCGGCGCTTGCGGTTCGAACGACGCGATCGGTCCATTCTGTGGTTTCCATGTCGGCGGTGATGCCGCAGACTACGAGCAGAGCCGGACGGCGACGCACGGTCTCTCCTCGGTCCGTTCTTTGTGGTGTTTCGGGGAAGTCCAGCACCCCGCCAGAGGCAGAGCAGCATGTTCCCCCAGGTTCCATCTCAGACCGCGCGGCGGCGTGCCTCGTTGAGCCCTCGCACGCTGCCCGGAGTCCGATGCGGCCGGTGGGTTGGGCGTGTTGCGGGCGCGTTGCTTGTCATCGTGGCAGCGTCCGGCTGCGAGATCGGAGCTGACGAGGAGGTCTCCAACCTCGGCGTGATGTCCGACGAAACGAACCTGCCGACAGGCCCGCACACCGGCAGACCCTTCGCCGGCGTCTACGACGCGGGCAGCTTTGGTAGCGGCAGTCCGGGCTTCTATGCTGCAGTGGATGGCGGGCCGTGGGACAGCGCCGCTTCGGACAGCGCCGCTTCGGACAGCGCCGCTTCGGACAGCGCCGCTTCGGACAGCGCCGCTTCGGACAGCGCGGTCACCGGCAGCGCGACAATTGACAGCGCCACGATCGACAGCGCGGTCTCCGGCGGCGCAGCCTCGGACGGCGGCGTCGCGGACGGCGGCGTCGCGGACGGCGGCGTCGCGGACACCCTCGAGTTCGCCGCCAGTGGTCAGGATGCTGGCGTCGGTCAGAACGCCGCAGATGGGTCAGCGCGCAGCTGGTTGGACGACGCGACCTCGGCGCCGGGTGAAGGCGGAACGGCGCGCAGCGATTTGCCAGCTCCGTTCGCGTTCAACAAAGACTGCGTTGCCTGCTCGATGGCTTGCAGCGACGACAACGCCTGCACCTTCGACGCGCTCACAATGGCCGGCGCCTGCATGCACATCTCGTACGCGCCGCAGTGCAAAATCGCCCAGAAATGCGGCCCGCAGACGCCTTGCGACGGTGAGTACTGCGTCGGCCACGCGCTGAGCTGCTCCGACGGCGATCCCTGCACCGCGGACGCCTGTGATCCGGCGCTGGGCCTCTGCGCGAACGTCGCGATTCCAGGGTGTGCCGGCACCGCGTGCGCCCAGACGACGGACTGTTTGGCGACGGAGTTCTGCACCATGACGGGTCGCTGTGCGCCCGTCATTCCGCCGTTTCAGCCGCTTGGGCCAGTGCGCACCAAGATGCCGGGCGTCACGCGCGTGATGACCTACAACACCTACTACGGCTTCAGCTTCAAGAAGAAGGGGTACAACCCGATGCGCAGGGACCACGCTGCGACGTGGTTCAACGGGATGAAACTCGACGTGCTGGCCTTGCAGGAGCTGGTGGGGTTCACATCAGCGTCGCTGGCCAAGGCGGCGAAGACGTGGGGACACAACTACGTGGCCATCGCACCCAAGGGCCAGTTCAGGATTGGTTTGACCGCGAGTCAGCCCCTGAAGGACTGCAAATTCCACGACAATCAGCTGGCCATGGGGATGCTGACGTGCCGGATCGCCAACGTCGTCTATGCCGTGGTGCACCTCCACCCAACGCAGCTGCTCAAGCGCAAAGAGGAGGTGCTGGTCGTCGGCGCGTTCGTCGCAGCGCAGTTGAAGGCAGGCAGGGACGTGATCGTGCTTGGTGACCTGAACTCCGTGTCGCCCTTCGACCAAGTGGTCTACGCGGTGGAGTCTCCCTTCGCGTGGTTCGCGAGTCACGCGCCGTTCGCGCAGCCTCCTGGCGCGCTCGATAGCACCGTGCTGATGACGTTGACCGTCTTTGGCTTGGCGGACCTGCAGGCCATGTTTCAAGCCGGCGGGCTGGTTCGTCCGACGATGCTCTCGCCGAATCCGCCGTGGGGCGTCCGGGTCGATTTCATGATGGGCAGCAGCAACATCGCCAAGAAGACGCTGGACTGCTGGGTTGCCGACGCACCTCAGCGCAGGGTTTGGTCCGACCATCTCCCCGTGGTGCTCGACTACCTCTCGCCGTAGACCGACGGGCCGGCGTTCAGCGCCGACGCCGGGCCTACGTCGCGGTCTCGACGCGACCTGGGGATCTCGACGTCACCTCGGCATCGCTCAGCCGGCGACGAAGAGCTTGTCGATGCCGACCACGTACTTCGAGTTGCGCGTCATGCGAAAGGGGAGGGCCGAGGCCACGCTCACCGCGGCGGCGTCGTCTTCTAGCGCGTACTTGAGCTCCAGGATGACTGCGTCGTCTGTGGCGGCGCGGGTCATGGCGTTGATGCCTGGCTCCATGCGCACAAACTTCACCTGATCGTCGATGGTCATCCGAAACCGGGCACAGGCCGACAGGTAGTAGCGCCGACGATAGCGCACCAACAGCACGGGTCGCAGCGCGCGATTGGTGGCGCGCAAGAGCGGGTCGACATCGACATGGTCGAGCGCGTCGACCAGCTCCTGGCCCGGAACGCCGGGCTCGACGCGCAGCCGCTCAAGCTGTGTGCTCTCCTTCGTGCCGACCAACCCAAACTTCCGCTTGCGCTCCAAGTGCGGGCCGACATGGTCCCCCACCATGGCGCCATACCACCGCACACGCACCTTGTCGCGCTCGGCGTCACCGTCGACGTTGTTGAAATAGAGCCGAAACTCGGGGGTGTCGTAATAGACGCTGTTCACGAAGCGCTCGTGGAAGATCTCGCGAAACAGGTGTGGATGCCGCAACACCGCGTGCGTTACGACGTCTCGCCCGCACGCCTCGATGCGAAACTTGCGCTCGTAGCGAGGCGCGACCGTCGCGTCAGTGGGAGCTCTTGCCGTACTTCGCGCCATACAAGACCTCCTTCACGTTCGACTGAGACGGGACCTGCGCCACCCCGTCAAGGATGAGCTGTGACCCGGTCTCAAGCAGGTACAACCGCTCCATCTTGCCTGTCTTGATGTCTGCCGCCCGCATCGTGGCCACGCCGAACTCGGCCTTCTTCATGAACACGGCGAACCCGACGCGGCTGGTGTCAATATCGACGCCCTTCGCGTCGATGTGCGAGTGATCCTTGCTGCACAGCGCCAGCTCCGAACGCCGCACTCGGATCTTGCGGACCGTCATGTGGCTGTCTTCGCCAGCGCTCACGGCCTTGTCGCCCGAGCCGTCGATGCGGACGTTCGTCAGGGTGATCTCGGAGCCTGAGACGTCGACACCGTCGTTGCCACAGTCGAGGAACGTCGAGTCGCGCAGCTCGCCGCGGCAGAAGTCACAGTCAAAGGCGTCCGACTTGGTTTTGATGAAGGCCAAGCGCTCCAGCAGCATCGTGCTGCGGACAAGGTTCAAGCCATCCTCGGAGCGATTGCGCGCAAATACGCAGTCGCGGATCACCACGTCGCCCTCGTGGAACGTGACCGAACCGGGCATCGACCAGCCCGGCTGCACAGGGTTTGAGAGGTCCTCAAACCGGACATGCGACATCTCGGACCGCTCACCGGCCGTCAGCACCGCGAACCCTTGGCCGGTCTTGTCGCTCGAGCGAATGATGATGGGGAGGGTTGGCTCGCCAGCAAAGAACACCGGGGAGCGAGACAGGATCATGGCCCCGTTGGACAGGTCGATCTCCACGCCGCCCGCCGCCATCACGCGGTAGCCCGCTGGCAAGATCAGCGACTTCCGCAGGTGGTGGCGCCCGGGCAGGAGTCGGATGACACGGTGGATCTCGTCGACCTGCACAAATGGAAACTCGCTGTGGTTGGGACGCCGACGCATGAAATCGGAGCGCACGAACGCGGGGTTGACGTAGGACCAGGGCCGAACCGGGGCCAGCACCTCGTGCGGCACTCCCCAGACGCGCGAATGGACCTGCAGACCGCCTGCGAGGCCGCCCTTGCGTCGCGTCGCGCCCTCGGGCAGCCGCACCCGCACCGTCGTGTAGGGCATCTTGGCGTAGGCGGCCTTCGCCTCGAGCACCGGCCAAGTCGCCGTGCCCTCGAGCGGGAGCGGCAGGCCGTCGAAGGTCACCGACGTGACGTGCATGGGCAGCGTGTGGATGTTGACCAGCTGCAGCTCCGCGATATCTCCGCGCGCATCCCCCGTGGTGCCGCGATGCGTGGCGGCGAGGAAGGCGTCGATCGACCGCTCAGGACGCAGCTTTCGGCCGATGATCGCGATGTTTTCGCGCATGATCCCCAGGTAGTCGATGTCGAACGTCGCGTCCTCCCGGTAGAGCATGCCAAGGGCGTGGTCGTAGTCCGTCGCCACCTGCTTCACGAACGCGTCGAAGGTGCCCGGCCGCGACATGGCGTGCAGCGCGTCGAGGTAGGCCTGATAGAAGGCTGGATCGCGGTAGAAATGGTCGAGCCAGATCAGCTTCGTGGTGTCCCCGAGCATCTGCCTGTAGTCGCCGACCAGCGGGCCTGTCCGCCGCTGCAGCGGCTCATGCTGATCATAGCCGACGGGCTCCAGCTTGGCCGTGATCGGGTTGTAGTAGAACTTGACGTTGCGAAGCTCAAGGTTGTGGTCGCGGCCAAACACATCAGTGAGCGCAAAGAGCCGCGCCAGCTTGGGGACATCGAAGACCTCCGACGTGGTCAGCTCGCTGCGTCGGAATGACTCCAGCAGATTCTTCGCCGCCTTGAACTGCTGCCGCAGCGCGGGGCTAGCCTGCACGCGTGCGCCCTCGTAGCCCTTGATGGCCGACAACGCGAACATCTCGGGCAGCCAGCTCGTGTCCACCTTCTTCACAAACATGAAGTAGAAACTCCAGTATTCGTCGAAGCGCACGATCACCCCTTCGCGGCGTTGATTGTGCTCGATCAGGCGTCGCGTGAAGGACTCCTCGATCGCGTGCAGCCCGAAATCCTTGCCGTTTAGCGTGACATTGACAAAGTCGTAGCGCATGGCGACGAGGTCGAGATGGGCCAGCCAGCGGTGAAAAAACCACTCGGTGAGATCGCTCTTGGTCGCCGGGCTGTGCAGCGAGAAGCGACTCATGCCCATCACGGCCTTGCCGTCTTTCAGCTTGACGCGGAGGCTCCACTTGCCGCCGCCACGCGCGTCACGCCAGTTGCCCTTGTTGCGCACCTTCACGCCGTAGGTCTGCCCGTCGACCGTCAGGCTGCCCGGCACAAAGGCGTCGTCGCTGTCGGTTGTGATGAGCAAGCCGTCTGTGTTGCTCGTCTGTCGGCGCTCGTGTTCGAGCTTCTGCACGTGTTTGTGCTTGATGTTCAGCGTGAACTGGCGCGGCGGCGAGCGGAGCCCGTGCAGCATGTTGCGCGGCACGCGCATACGCTGACGCAGCGCGCGTTTGGCGTGGGCGGTGTGGCCGTGAGACTGCGCCCACGCGCCGAAAAAGAACGCGCCTGCGACGATCGCGAGCGCGACGAGGCCGGCGGCCCACCACTGAGACAGCAGGCCCCGCAGGCCCTGCCGTTCCGTCTGCTCCGATTGATGAACGATCATCTACACGATTCCGCGGGTGTCGAGCAGGGTCACCCGCACCCCCTCCCCCAACGTGCGCAGCTCGCCGCTGGCGGCTTGGACCGCAGCGGCGTTCTTGAAATCAACGTAAAACGCGGCCTCCGAGGCGTGCGGGCCGTCGTCGAAACGCACCAACTCGACACGCTCACAGTGCTGCCCCAGCACCGCCAGCAGCTTGTCCAGCGGCGGGCCGCCGTCGCCGCTCTTGCTCACCGTCAGATGCAGGTTGCGGCGATCGTCTTTGCCGCCTCCGAAGCGCTGTTGCGCGATGCGCGCGCCGACGATGATGGCGAACGCCACCCACGTAATGATGGCCTGATCGGCGCCAAAACCGAGGCCGACGGCGATCGCGAGGAAGAGGTAGCTCAGCTCCTCGGGCTCTTTGATGGCGGCGCGAAAGCGCACGATCGACAGCGCGCCGACGAGACCCAGGGAGAGCGCCAACGATGACTTCACGATCGAGATGATGAGCATCGTCGTCATGGTCAGGAGCACAAAATTGCGGGCAAAGCTGCCGCGGTTGGAGAGCGCGTTGCCGTAGCGCGCGTAGGCTTTGCCAAGCAGAAACGACAGCAGGGCGGCTTGTCCCAAGTTCAGCACGAACGGCAGCACGGGCACCTGAATGCTCGTCGTCGTCAGGAATTGCTGAAAAGTCTGGGTCTTGTCCATGGGCGGCTCCGTCGACGCTGGTGTGACATTCCGGGTGCCCCGGGTGGCGTCCAGCGCGATTTGCTACACGAATCGACCGGGCGACGCAAACTGTCGCCGCGGATGGGAGCCCTGGATGCAGTGGCGCCGGTCGGCCGCGGGGCCGCGCGCGCTAGGGGATTTCGATGCAGCGGAGGGATCGCAGGATCAAACGCGACGCAGCCCTTGGCGACGGCGACAGTTGACGGCCAATCCCAGACCGACGACACCGACCTCGTACGCTGTGGGCCAGGAGCTGGCGCGCGGCACGACCGACAGCGCTCATCGACGGAGGCAGCCGCATGTTCGCAACCCACCAGACTCGTCTCGAAGGCCGCTTTTTCGCGGCAATCGCGCCATGTTCGTTGCTGCTAGCGTGGGGTTGCGCCGGCGGCGCCCACGTCGGCGCCCACGTCGGCGCCCACGTCGGCGCCACACCGGACGTCCGCCAGATCGACGCCCACACCCTGCGAGGCGCGCGCAGCTTCCTGACCGGGTGGCCAGCGCAGGCCGGCGCCGGCTTGATCCACGTGGTGGTGGAGATCCCTGCTGGGGACGTGCAGAAGTGGGAGGTGAGCAAGCCCGACGGCGCGCTGCGTTGGGAGATGAAAGCTGGCAAACCGCGCGTCATCCCGTTTGTCGGGTATCCCGGCAACTACGGCATGGTGCCGCGCACGCTCCTGCCCAAGTCCGCTGGCGGCGACGGCGATCCGCTCGATGTGCTCGTGCTCGGGCCGCCGCGTCCGCGCGGAACCGTGCTCAAAGTGCGACCCATCGGCGTGCTGCGGCTGCTCGACCGAGGCGAGATCGACGACAAGATCATCGCCGTCGACGCCGAAGGCAGCTTCTCCGCGTTCACGGACATGCCGCAGCTCCAGCAGCAGCGTCCAGGCGTAACGCGCATCGTCGAGCTGTTCTTTGGCAACTACAAAGGCCCCGGCAAGCTGATCACCAAAGGCTTTGGCGGCGCGGAGGTCGCGCTGAAGATGGTCGCGCTCTCCGCCAACGCCTTTGAGCGGGCGCATCGCAAGCCCTAACGCAGACGTCGACGGTTCGCTGTAGGGCTCCGCCATAGGCGCCCGGCTACAGGCGCCCGGCTACAGGCGCCCGGCTACTGGGGCCCCACGTTCTTGGCCAACACCGCGAAGCCCTGGAAGTTGATCGCGTTGGTGCGCGACAGCACAAAACGCTTGTCAAAGCCCGAGAAACCGCCCCAATAGTTGTTGGTGCAGTCGACCGTGCCCGAGTCCGTGATCGCCGCCAACTCGACCTGTTTGCCCGCCAGTCGATAGAACGCGCTGTAGATCGACTGCGTGCCCCAGTAGCTCGAAGAGCTCGTCGACTTGTAGGCCTGCGCGACGATCTTGGTGGCTTTGGACGCGTACAGCAGTCGCCACTGCGCGCTGTAGGGCGATGAAGTCGACCAAATCGCCGCGCCGCCGCTCGAGTCCTTGCGCACGCTGCCGCTCACGTACTTGTTGGCATAGTCGTATTCGCTGTAGGCCGCGCGCACGGCCCAGATCGGCGCCAGCGTCTTCTTGGTGGCGTCGAAGTACGGAGATGTCCACACCGCGCTCGTCGCCGCGCCGCTGCCGGATCCCGACCGCTTGGCAGTCAACGACGCCGCGCTCATCTCCAAGCCCTCCTTGGTCCCGTTGCCGTAGATGTTGTTGTCGTTGATCTTCGGCGACGGCTGCTTGAGGTCCTGCGCGCTGAGGATGACCCCTTCCGCCAGGTTGTATTTCACGTCGCATTTACTCAGCAGCCCGGCGCTGCTGCTGTGGAACCAAGCGCCGATTTGGTTGCCGGAGAGCGTGCACTGGCTGAACGTGACGCTGGCGTTGTCTGAGTGAAATCCCGCGACCGCGTTGCCCGTGGCGGTGGCGTTCTTGATGGTGACGCTGCTCTTGCTGGCGCCCGCGAAGACGCCATGCGCGGCGTTGCCGGTGGTCGAGAGCTTGTCGACGCTGACGCCGCTGCTGCTCGTCACATAGAGCCCGGAGCCGCCGCTGTCTTGGGTCACCAGCGTTTTGGCGATGACCGACGTCGCGCCGCTGACCAGCACGCCGTGACTTTTGCTGCTGCGCACCGAGACGTCGGTGAGCGTGTGTTTGCCTGTGCCGAGGTGGAGGCCGGTGACGCCGTAAGAGAACACCGCGTGGCTGATCTTGGCCGCGCTCGATGTACCCGTCGCAAGGATCTGATTCCAGCTGCCCTTGGCCTTGTTACCGCCGAGCTCGGAGAAGGCCACGGGGCTCTGTGCCGTACCGTCGACGGTGAGGCCGCCTTGCACGGTCATGTCGATGTCGCCGGTGCCATCGCTGGCCACGTCGTACTTCACCATGTGCACCTTGGTGCCCGCGGCGATGGTCAGCAGCTTGCCGGCGGGGACGATGTAGTCGCCCGTCACCCACACCTCGCCCGACCACGTCGCGTTCGCCGCCAAGCTCTCGCCGCCCTTGTACGGCCCTTTCTTCCAGGTGTTGTCGAACGCAACGCCCATGAAGCCGTGCAGGTTCGCGGCGGTTGAGGAGGAGAGGGTCACCACCTTCAAGACATCCGGGAACGAGCCGAGGAAGTTGTGTCGGGTGTCCATCGTCTTGGTGTGCGCGATGACCGAGACCTCGCGCTTGACGCCCATCTGCGTCCAAACCGCGGCGGTCAAGCTCATGGTGCCGTAGTAGCTCGAGGACGAGGTCGACTTGTACGCCTGCGCCACGACCTGCTTGGCGTTCGACCCGCTCACATCGAACCAACTTGACGCCAACGGGCCCGATGTCGACACGATCGCTGCGCCGCCCGAGGAGTCCTTGCGCACGCTGCCGCTCACGTACTTGTTGGCGTAGTCGTACTCGGAGTAGGCCACACGCACGTGATCAATGACCGAGCTGTTGGGGGTCGCCCACGCCGCCGACGTCGCCGCGCCCGAGCCCGAACCGCTCCTTTTCGCCGACAAAGACAGGCTTTTGTACATCCAGGCGCCGGTGAGGCCGTTGCCGAAGATGTTGTTGTAGGTCGCGGTCGCCTGCACATCCCACGTCTGGTACGCGGCCGCGCGCAGGCCCTCGTAGCCGTTGTAGAGCCACTGGTTGCGCGACAGGGTGCCCGTCATCCCGCCGCGCAGGTACACGCCGGCCCAGCTGTTGCTCTTGGCGTGGCTGTCGACCATGGCGACCTTCATGCCGCTCGTGCTCGATTCAGCCCGCAGCCCATCGCCCTTGTTGCTGTTGAGGGTCGACGCCTTGATCGAGACGTTGGTGGCCGTCGAGCTGCTGACGATGTAGACGCCGTGCCGGAGGTTCTTGGTTGTGAGCAGCTTGTCGAGTGTGACCTTGCCGCCGGTTGAGACATGAACGCCATCCAGCGCGCTCTCCGTCGCGGTGAGATTCGTGACCACCGCGCCGCCCGGGGAGCGGATGACGAGCCCGTACTCGTTCATGTTGACCGTCACGTGGTCGATGGGCGTCGTGTCGTAGACCTCCAAGCCATAGGCGCCATATTCAAACGACGCGTACTGGACCTTACTGCCCGACCCCTTGAGCGTGATCCGCTGCCAGTCCTTGCCGCGCGTCTTTTTGCTGCCATACGTGCTGAAGCTGACCCCTGCGCCCGAGGTGCCGTTCACGAGCAGGGCGCCGAGCACGTCGATCTTGAAGTCCCCTCGGCCATCATTCGCTGCGTCGTACCGCACCATGTGCACCGTGGTGCCGGCCGCGACCGTCAGCGACTTTCCGGCCGCAACCACGAGGTCGCCGGTCACCCACACCTCGCCGGACCACGACGTATTGGCGCTGAGCGTGCTGCCGCCCCAGTACGGCCCTTTGGCCCAGGTCGCGTCGTACGGTTTACCCATGAAGCCGTGCAGGTTCGCAGAGGTCGAGCTGGATCGCGTCACCACGCTCAGCACGTCGGGAAACACGCCGAGATAGTTGTGGCGCAGGTCGACGCTCTTCGTGTGCGTGATGACCGTCAGCTCGCGCTTGAGACCGGGCTGCTCGTACACCACACCGGAGGCGCTCATGGTCCCGTAATACGACGAGGAAGACGTCGACTTATACGCCTGCACCACCAGCTTCTTGGCCTGTGAGCTCGCCACGTCGGCCCACGACGTGCTGAGGGGTGAGGACGTCGAGAACATCGTCGCGCCGCCGCTGGAGTCCTTGCGGACGGTGCCGCTGACGTACTTGTTGGCGTAGTCATATTCGCTGTACGCGACCCGCACCATGGCGATCAGCTCGCCTTTGGGCGTACCCCAGGCCGCTGACGTCGCCGCGCCCGATCCCGAGCCGCTCCGTTTGGCCGACAAGTTGAGCGCGCTGTAGTTCCACGCCGACTTGAGCGCGTTGCCAAAAATGTTGTTGTAGCTGCCAACCACCTGCACGTCCGTCGTCAGGTACGGCGCGATGCGGAGGCCCTCTTGGTTGTTGTAGAGCAGCTGATTGCGGGTCACTGCGCCGGTCATGCCGCCGACCAGCGTCACACCGGTGAGGCCGTTGCTCTTCACCTGGCTGTCGAGCAGCGAAAAGCTCATGTTTGAGGCCGTTGAGCGCGCCCAGATGCCGTTGCCGACGTTCGACGCGACCACGGCGTCCTTGAGGTACAGCTTCGCGCCGGTGCTCGTAGTGGCCTGATGCAGCCCATCGCGGCCGTTGCTGGCGAGCGTCACGCCCGTCGCCGTGAGCTTGCCGCTGCTGAGCAGCTGCACGCCGTCGGTGACGTTGTTGCTGGACGTCAGGTTCGTCACCGTCGCGTTGCCGCCAGCGCTGACCTGCATGCCGTAGACGTTGTTGCGTAGCGTCACGTCCGCCAACGTGCTGGTGTCGAGCACCTCGACGCCGATCTGGCCATTTTCGATGACCGCGTGTTGCAGCGCGCTGCCTTCGCCCTTGAGCTGAATGCGACCCCAGTCCCGACCCTTGGTCTTCGTCGGGCCATAGGTGCTCACCGTCACCGGCGCGGCCGCCGTGCCGAGCAGCTTCAGCTTGCCGTAGACCCAGATGTCAAAGTCGCCGATCTTGTTGTTGTCCTGATCAACCGGCACAAAAAGGATGCTCGTGCCCGCGCTGACCGTGAGGATCTGCCCCTTGGGCACGATGATGTCGCCCGTCACGATGATGGTGCCCGTCCACGTGGTGGTGTTAATCGTGCCGCCGACCTGAGAAACCAAGCTGAGAGACACCGTGCGCGTCGCTGAGGTGACCTGACCGTCCTCGTCTCGCACCTCCATCTTGATGACATAGGTGCCCTCTTTCGCGAACACCTTCGAGTAGGTCTTTGTCGTGCTCCAGGGCGTGTCGAACGTGCCGTCGTTGGTCCAGTCGAAGCGCACCACCAGCTTTGAGGTCGGCGTCTCGGTGTCCTTCGCCAGCGATCCGTCCACGGCGACGGTGAGCTTGCCCACCACCGTCGCGGTAAACGCAGCGACCGGCTTGTCGTTCTTGATGGCCACCTTCAGCACCGCGCTGACGCCGACCCCGCCGCCGCTGTCCGTCGCGCGCGCCTGCAGCGTCATCACGCTCCCAGTCTTCGCCGTCTTGGGCACCACCCACGTCATCGTGTAGGGCAGGGCGGTGTCCGTCAGCGCGACCTGGCCGTTGACGAGCAGCTCGACCTTGGCCACCGACTTTCCAGCCGGCGCCGTCGCGTCGAGGATGATCCCAACCGACTCCCCTTGGGTCGCGTTGAAGCTGCCGGTCGGCTTGATGAAGCTCACCACCGGCGGCGCCGCAGCGCTCACCGCGATCGAGCAGGACGCAGACGCGCTCAGCCCGCCGTTGTCGGTCACCACCAGCGTGGCCTTGAAGGTGCCGGCCTTCTTGAAGCTGTGCTGGACCTTGTTTGCGCCGCCGGTAGACACCGCCGATCCATCGCCGAAGTCGAAGGCATACTTGACCAAGGTGCCATCTGGATCCGTCGAGCCGCTGCCGTCGAGCGTCGCCGCAGCGCCTACGTTTGCCGCGCCGGGACACACCAGCTTCGCCACGGGTGACTTGTTCGCCGCCGTCTTGGTCACGCACTTGCCCGCGATACACCACAAGCTGTTGTCGGCCTTGCATGACGTCTGATCGCCCACATTTGCGGCCTGGCAGCCGAGCGTCGCGCTGCAGCTGTCTGTTGTGCATGGGTTCTTGTCGTCACAGACCGTCGCCGATTTCTTGCACACTTTGTTGCTACACACCTCGTTGCTCGTGCATTTGTCTGAGTCCGTACAGTTGAC
>CALENB010000239.1 GCA_937910235.1 uncultured Myxococcales bacterium
GCTCGAGCGCGCGACGCACGGCCTTCACGATCTCGCCCAGCGGCTCGCTGAGCGCTTCACGGACTTCGTCTGAGTGCACAACCGCGGTCTTGGGTACGCCATGGTTCTTGTCGCGACCCTTGACCTCCATGCTCTCAAGGTCCCGCGTGGCCCAGGCGCTACCGATCCGAAGCTTGATCTGCTCCGCCGTACGCTCGCCGACCAAGAGGTGATACTTGCGCTCCAAATGGTCAATAATCGCTCTATCGAGACGATCACCGCCCACCTTGAGGCTCTCGGCGTGCACGATCCCGGCGAGCGAGATGACGGCGATCTCAGTCGTCCCGCCGCCGATGTCCACGATCATGTTGCCGGCCGGCTCCGTGACCGGCAGATCCGCTCCGATCGCCGCCGCCATCGGCTCCTCGATCAAGTAGACCTCGCGGGCGCCGGTCGCCTCGGCGCTCTCGCGGACCGCGCGCTTCTCCACGCTCGTGATGCCAGACGGCACGCAGATGATGACGCGGGGCCGCACCAGCGCGCGCCGCGGCTGCACCTTCATGATGAAGTACCGCAGCATCGCCTCGGTGATGTCGAAGTCAGCGATGACCCCGTCACGCAGGGGCCGCACGGCCTCGATACCGAGCGGCGTGCGGCCGAGCATCTCTTTGGCGTCCTTGCCCACGGCAAGCACACGGCGATCCCCTCGGCGATCGGTCTGGACAGCGACAACTGAGGGCTCGTTGCTCACGATGCCCCGCCCCTTCATGTAGATGAGGGTGGTCGCGGTGCCCAGGTCGATCGCAAGGTCGCTGGAGATAAATCCGTCGAACCAACCCACGTATCGTGTCCCCGGCGCTACAGGCGCACTCCCCGGAGGCCGGGGTGCGCGGACAATAAGCGCGGATCGGTGTTTTGCCAAGCACGCGGGAGCAGGACCCGATCGCGGCACGTAACCAGCGCCAAATCCACCTACTTCACAACGCCGACGGGCTGTTCCCAGGCGGCGGTCAAGTTCTTGTCTTTGATGCACTGCTCGTCAGCCCAGCACGGATCGTCGAGCACCTTGGTGCCCAAGCTGTGGAAGAAACTCACGATCAAATTGCGGTGATATTCCGTGTAGGTCGGCTTGTAGCCCGCCAATGGTGGGTGGATATCGTTCTTCGACGCCTGCGCGATGTATTCGTGGGTGCCGCCAACATTTGCCAAACACAGCGCCGAGACCCCCTTGCCCGTGGTCGGGACCAGATTGCAGAAACCAGCGCCGGTGCCCACCTTGCTCGGGTTGAGCGGCGGCGGCGTGATCTCTTCGGGTTTGAGCGCGCCGGCCTGCCGCTTCGCCGCGTTGCTGTCGTCGAGCAGCCCCCGACGAATGACCTCGGTCGTCCAGTCGTAGTAGGCCGACGTATCCACGTAGGACCCCGCTTTGCCAAAGAGCCCGATCGCCCGCGCCAGCGAGAGCCCTGCGGCGAAGTTCACGGTCTGATCACCAACCGCCAGCATCAGCAGGATGTTGGTGGTGTCGTGCCCTGGCAGCGGGTTGCGAATCGCCCGCTCCGCCACCGTGATCGCGTCAGCGCCTTGCAGCACGTTCGAGTTGGTCTGCACGAGCCGCCGAAACTCGGGCGTGCTGCGCGGCTCGGCGGCGCCCTCGTACTTCGACACCAGCTGCAGCCGCGCACGCTCAGTCCCTGTCTTGTCCGTGATCACGACCTCGATCTCGTCGCCGATGTCGCTCTTCAGCGCGATGTTGATGCGGCCTTCCTCCGTCGCGACCATCTCCTTCATCTCGCCGTTACGCACGTTGGTGAGTCGCACCGTGTCCCCCTGGGCGATCACCGTCTTCGCCGTCCACGTCGGTCGCTTCACGGCGGTCTCTAGGCACGTCCCGTCATCGCCGACGAAGCTGTCTGCCTCTTCTTTCTTGCAGTAGTCGGAGTCGTTGTTCCACGACAGGAGCACCGTGCCGTCTTTCGCGCCCTGCTGCGGGCAGCTGGCCAACACGGGGCCCGAGGCCTTCCACATCACCTTCTCGATGACACCCTTCAGCTTGGTGCGAATGAAGATGTCCGCGATCCCAGCGCCTGCGACCACCGGCGCCGCGGCCACGATGTACTTCTCGAGCGGCGCCGTCAGCGCGGTGTGGATACCGCCAAGGCTGATGCCAGTCATGAAATACGGCACCGTCGGACCGCCGATGTCGAGCACGCCGTCGCCATCGAAGTCGCCTGCGATCACGTTCGCGAGCAGCTGCGCTTTGGGCGCCTCGCGTGGGTTGGCGATCGCTGGCGGCAGATGCTGTCCAAGCGCGCGCAACATCCGCACCGCCACGATGTAGTCGAGCGTCGTCTGCCGCATCGAATCCCGCAGTCGGAAGGTGTTGGGTGCGTAGTAGGCCTCACCAGCGCTGTCGTTGAGCACGCAGTCGCCGTTGTCGTCGGTACCGCGACCCTTGACCATGAGCTGCTGCAAGAAGCCGTTTTTCTCGAGCTTTCGGATGAACTCCTTGAGGCTGATCCCATCGGGAAAACGGGCGTCAGCGTCCTTGAAGACGTACGAACCCAGCAACACCCGCAGCAAGGTGATCGCCGTAGCCTCGTCCATGCCTTTGAGGAACCCGAGGATGAGGCGCTCCGCGTTGGGCAGCACCGGGCCGTGTCCGACGGCGTCGATGGTGAACGTGGCGATCCCCGCGTGCGCGAAGCGGTCCGCGAGCAACAGGGCCTCGATGCGGCTCGTGCCGGTCGCGTGGGCGTAGATGATCACGGGGAAAGGCGGCTTGTGATGCTCGGTGGTCTTGGGGACCGTGATCATGAACGGCACGCGTTCAGGTTCTGCGACCGCCGTGCCCTGCTCCAAGTCGAGCTGCCAGACGTTGCGCTCCGTCAGGTCCCCTCCCTTCGGCGCGCGCAGATTCACGGTGTTCATGTCGCCAAACACGGCGTAGGACACATGCTTGATCGCGCCGGCCACGCCGGGTTGAAACTGGTCTACGATCTTGAAGATCCCGTCCAAGAACGGTCCCTGCACAATCATATCGTGGTCTCGCGGCGCGAACGGATACCCCTTGCCGGCGGGATGCGCGTCTGGATGGGTGTCATCGACACCGTCGAAATCGATGCCCATCTCGTAGATGTGCGCGATGTCGGTCGGAAACTTCTGCGCCATCCATTTGAACTTACCGCGCCCATACAGCCCCTCTCGCAGCGCGAGGAACGTCTTGGACAAGTCGCCGGTGGTCAGCGTCCAAGCAAACGCGACGTCTTTCGCGCCGAGCCCTCGCTCCTCCAGCGTCGGCAGGGCGTAGTGCAGGGCCGCGGTCTGGCTGTCGTGATTCACGAAGGGCCACGGGCTGCGGATGCTGCCCTTGTCGCCGTCGCCCGGCGTCTTACCGGACCACCCTTGGATCTTTCGGGTCAGGATCACGGCGTATTTGGCGCCCGCCTCCATCGGCAGCAACGGTCGCAGCTCCAGGGTGTTGGTGGCGACCTCGTAGTGATTCACCCACGTGTCGGGCGTGCCGTCGCCGGTCGTGTCGACCTTGTTCTCGGGCGGCAGCACCATCGAGCTGTGCCCCTTCAAGCTGGCCGGCGGGTTGGGAAAGTACTCGGTGTTTTGCGCGGCGTGGGGAAACCAGCCACGTCCAAGATCGAGTGGTATCACCTCGCCGAGTCGCTTGCTGCCGGCCTCCACGTTGACGACCAGCACCGTCTCATCCGTGACTGTGGCGAGATCCAACGGGCCCTCGAAGGAGATGGTGATAGGCGACATGCCCGAGAATCCGGGTACTTCGTTGAGATGGTGGCGAAACCGCCGCTCAAAGTCAGTGACCCCACGCCTGCGCACGCTGATGTGCTGGCCGCCATCCGCGCTGACCGCGAGCGCCAGGTCGTTGGGAAACGGCACCTCTGGATGCGGTTCGTGCAGCGGCTTGAACACCACAGTCGGGCCAAAGACGGCGCCGGGCACGTCGGTCGCGTGCAGGCCGAGCTCTTCGCTCGCGACACAGCCCGCGACCCCCGCCATGACGGCCAGCGCGGTCCAGAGCCGCAACGCGACGGCAAGCGACGGCGCGGGGCGCGTCGGGCGAAACACCCGTGAACCTGGGGTAGAAGCGGAGCAGGTCGAGGCGGGCTGGAGGCGCATGGGTCCGTCCTGGGACTGAGGAGATCGTCTTGTGTGCATCGGCGGTGCCGTCGTGGGCCGGCTCACCAGGAGCCCTGCAGCTCGACGCGGCCCATCCACACCATGACGGCGGCCGCGCTGTTGCCAGCGGCGTCGTCGAAGGCGGCGCCTGGCATCCAGTTGCCCAGATCGCCGCGCACGGTGACGGCGAAGTTCTTGGCAAAGGGCTGCCGCCACGCTGCGGCCACGTCGACCTCAAGGCCGAGATCGGTGCTCGCCTTGCCACCACGCGGGCCGATCGCGTCGCCGCCGTTCAGACCGCTCTGGTAGGCATCGACCATCGGCGCCGGGGCTTGCGCCCACAGCACCGCGCCGAGGAGCGTCAGCCGCTTGCCGAACAGCTCATAGCGCACCGTGGGCATCGCGTAGATGGCTCCCGTGACGCTGCCACCTGTCGCTGCACGATCGAAGCCCGTCGGTGCTTGGCCCAGATAGCGGGGATCGTCGAGGTTCGCGGCGAGCGCGGCGGTCGTGCGCCGCACACCTTCGTGGAACATCGCCAAGCCAACCCTGTACTCGCGGCTGAACTTGAGATTGGAGAGCGTGTCGTCAAAGGGTCGATCATCTCCGCTGGCCAGCCCGGTCTCCAGCCGCAAGCCGAGGTCGCCCTGCGTCGCGGTGATCCGGGCCACGCCACCAAACTGAAGAATCTTCAGCAAATCAGGGTTCGAGGCGGTGCGGAAATAGGTCGTCTCGCCACGCAGCATCAACCACTCCGTGGCGGCCTCGATGCGCCAATCGCCGACGCTGTCAGCCCAGCGGGCGTAGACGTCGTAGGCGTTCGCGTCGATCCGCAGGTCGCTGCCCTCCTTCGGGTTGGTCTGGCTGCGCATCACCGCGTATCCGCCAGCGTGCACCTTTGCGCCGCGATACAGGATCGCGCCGATGAAGTTGTAGGCCTCATCGCCATTGCTCGCGATGGCGAGGTCATCGACGACCACCCGGTCGGCGGCGACGCTGATGAACAGCGGCACACCGCTCGGGCGGGCGCCGTCAAACGTCAGCAACGGGGCGGTGGCGAACTGCACGCGATCGACGATGACGCCGTCGCGCTTGATGCCGAACTGGTAGGGGTCTGCATCGCCAGACTGCGCCAGCAGCCCGAGTCCCCACGTCGACACCATGCGGCCAGCGGCGATGCGGCCGAGCGTCGTGTCGACTTGAACGAAGCCGCGCCGCAGTCTCACCTGCTTCAGGACCTCCGTCGGCCGCTGCTCGAGCGGATCGTGCCGCATGAGCGTGCTGTGACCATCCGTCCACTGCGGGCCCGAGAGCAGATCACCTTGGACATGCAGCGAGACGGATCGAATGAAGCCAAGCGGACGGAGAAATCCGCTTCGTCGCGTCCACGCGACGAGACCGCCGAGGCGCAGCCGGGTCTCCAACACCTTGTCGGCTGGCACAACGCTTGGATCGGTGGCCAGCGGCCGGCCGACGTCCACGTCCCCCGTGCCGACCATGACCGCGCGTGCGTTAAAGTCGCTGCTGGTCGTCATCGTCCACGGTTCAGCCGAGGCGATCGTCGAGCTGCCCAACACCGCTGCCAACAACACGAGCGGCAGCGCGGGCGGCAACGTTAGCCGCAACGGCGGCGCAGCCAAGTTCGATCGGGTCCCCATAGTAGGTCTCTGTGCAAGGGTGACGGAAGCTGGGCAGGCGCGACCTGATCGCGGCGCCGGAGGCGAGCGACGGCAACGCGCAATCTGCGGCGCGAAAGCTACCACACGGCGCTGTTGAAGGTGTATCCCACTTGCCGCCAGCCAACCGCGCTGCTACCACGCGAACGACGCGCGCCGCCGACCCGTGCGCGCCAAGGAGCTCGACACCATGGCCGATCGCAAGCAAGCCCTACTCGACCGCCTCGCCGCCCTCAACGAGGCCGCGCTCGCTGGAGGTGGCCCGGCGCGGCACGCCAGGCAGCACGCCAACGGCAAGCTGACGGCGCGCGAGCGTATCGAGGCCTTGCTCGACACCGACAGCTTCGTCGAGCTCGACCGGTTGGTGACCCACCGCTGCACCGACTTCGGCATGGAACACAACAAGATCCCCGGCGACGGCGTGGTCACCGGCTACGGCGAGGTCGGCGGCAAGAAGATCTTCATCTTCGCCCAGGATTTCACGGTTTTCGGCGGCTCACTCTCCGAGACCTACGCGGCCAAAATCTGCAAGATCATGGACATGGCGATGCGCGTCGGCGCCCCGGTCGTCGGCCTCAACGACTCTGGCGGCGCGCGCATCCAAGAAGGCGTGCAGTCCCTCGCCGGCTACGCGGAGATCTTCTATCGCAACGTGGCCGCCAGCGGCGTTGTGCCCCAGATCTCCGTGATCATGGGCCCCTGCGCCGGCGGCGCCGTGTATTCGCCCGCGATCACGGATTTTGTGATCATGGTCAAGAAGACGTCGTTCATGTTCATCACCGGACCCGAGGTGATCCGCACGGTGACGCACGAGGTGGTGACCCAGGAGGAGCTCGGCGGCGCGGAGACCCACGCGAGCACCTCCGGCGTGGCGCATTTTGCCTGTGATGACGAGAAGCAAGCCGCCGCCGTGGCGCGTGAGCTGCTCAGCTACCTGCCGGCGAACAACCTGGAAGGCCCGCCGAGCATCGTGACGCAGGACCCGACCGATCGCCGCGACGCCGCGTTGGAAGAGCTCGTGCCCTTCGATCCCATGAAGCCCTACGACATGGCGGAGGTCATCGGCCATGTCGTGGATGACGGCCGCTTTCTGCAGGTCCACGCCGACTGGGCGCGCAACATCCTGTGCGGCTTCGCCCGTCTGGGAGGCCGTAGTGTCGGCGTTGTCGCGAATCAGCCTGCCGTGCTGGCCGGCTGCCTGGACATCGACGCGTCCGTCAAAGCGGCGCGGTTCGTGCGCTTCTGCGACGCGTTTCACATCCCGCTGGTGACCTTCGTCGACGTTCCCGGCTTCCTACCCGGCACGGCGCAGGAGTACGGCGGCATCATCCGCCACGGCGCCAAGCTGCTGTATGCGTATGCCGAGGCGACCGTGCCGAAGATCACGGTGATCACGCGCAAAGCCTATGGCGGCGCCTACGACGTGATGAGCAGCAAGCACATCCGCGGCGATCTCAACTACGCCTGGCCGAGCGCGGAGATCGCCGTGATGGGCGCGGAGGGCGCGGTCAAGATCATCCACCGCCAAGCGATCGCCGCGGCGGCCGATCCGGTCGCCGCCAAGGACACCTACGTCGCCGAGTATACGGACTTGTTCGCCAACCCGTTCAAGGCGGCCGAGCTGGGCTATATCGACGACGTCATCTCAGCCCGGGAGACACGGCCACGGCTGATCTCGGCGCTGTCGTTGCTTGAAGGCAAGCGAGACCAGATGCCAGCGAAGAAACACGGCAACATTCCGCTGTAGGCGAACTGGCCGCCGGAGTGGCCGCCGAAGAGCCGGAGAACACGGCGATCTAGGGCGTCGGCCGCGCTGGCGGAGGGCCGGAGCTCGGCGCGTCCTGACTCGGGTTGCCCGCCGCAGGAGTGCCGGGGGCCGGGCCCAAGGCGTCGTCCGGCGCGGCTGCGCTCGGCGACGAGGGTGTCCGCCGTGCTGGTGGTGGACCCGCCTGACCGCTGTGACCACGACGCGCACCGCTGCCCGCAGGCGTGCGGCGCGCGGCTGCCGGCTGGGTCGACGCCCGTGTGGCT
>CALENB010000240.1 GCA_937910235.1 uncultured Myxococcales bacterium
GGCGCCGGTGGTCAGCGGCTGCACGTTCATCGGCGGCGCCGGCGGCGCGGGTGGTTCGGGCGGCGGCGGTGGCTGGGGTGGTCCGGGTGCGTCAGGTGGCGACGGTGGCGCCGGCACGCCGACCGAGGAGCTCAATGACTGCGCCCCAGAAGGCGGCGACGGCGGTGACGGTGGCGATGGCGGCTCGGGCGGCGGCGGCGGCGGCGGGGCCGGTGGTCCAGCGTGGCTGGTCGCGGCGAAGGGGCTGAGCCAGAGCTGGCTGACCGCGGTGCAGCTCAACAACACGCTCCTCAAACCCGGCCTACCTGGACTTGGCGGCGTCGGTGGCGCGGGCGCGCCGCACAGCGGTGGCGCAGGTGTCGGTGGCGACACGCTCGTGACTCGGAGGTGGCCATGAGCGGCTTTTCACCAGGGTTTGAGCGACGGTGGCTGTGCCTCGTGCTCCTTGGCGTCGCGAGCTTCGGCTGCGGCCCCTCCGGCACGCCCGGCGGGGTGACGAGCGATGTCGGCGCGGGCGATGTCCAGAGTGACGGCGTCATCGGCGACGTCGCGCCCGCTACGACGTGCACCCCGGCGTGCCTCCTCGGTTACGTTTGCCTGCAGCCCTCGCCCAGCCTCGACGCGCGTTGCGTGGTGGATCCGGCGCGCGCTTGCCAGCCGTGCGTGGCCGATGCGCAGTGTCTCGGTGGCGCCTGTGCGGCGGTGGGTGGCGACGGCACGTTCTGTCTGATCCCCTGCGATCCCGCGACATCCGCGTGCCCGACCGGCTATGGCTGCGTGCCGCGGGGTGACGGACATGTCTGCGCCCCAGCGGCGAACTCGTGCACCTGTCTGCCGCAGACTGTCGGCACCGAGCGCGGCTGCGAGGCCAGCGCCGCCGCGACCTGCGGCGGCGTGCAAGCGTGCGCTGCGAGCGGCTGGCAGCCGTGCGTGGCGCGGCCCGTCGAGAAGGAGCGCTGCAACGGCGTCGACGACGACTGCGACGGCGAGACCGACGAGGAGGGCGTGCCGACGACCCCGTGCACCACCACGAACGCGGCCGGGAGCTGCAGCGGCAGCTGGCGCTGCGATGGCGCCGCGGGCCTCGCGTGTGACGCCGCGACGCCGATCGCTGAGCTGTGTGACGACCTCGACAACAACTGCGACGGCGACACCGATGAACCTTGGCGCAAGGGTAAATGGACCATCAGCGACGTTCACTGCGGCGTCTGCGGCAACGCGTGCGGCGGCGCGTTTGAGAACGGCACGGGCGTCTGCGATCCGACCACCGCGCCGCCCCACTGCACGCTCGCTAGCTGCAAAGGCGGCTGGTTGCCCGGCCCAGCCGGCCAGTGTGTCGCTATTCCGCCCGATCCATGCGGCGCGTGTACGGACGTCGGCCAGTGCGCGCTCGGCATGGCCTGTGTCGCGGCGCCCAAAGGTAGCGGTGTGCCCGGCGAGAAGGTCTGCGCCGCGGCCTGCGCGGGCGGCTGCGACGTCGGCTTCACCTGCGAGACGACCACGAACGGCCAACGCTGCCTGCCTGCGGCCGACGTCTGCTCGTGCACCGCGAAGGTGGTCGGTGTGAAACGCACCTGCACCACGACCAACGATCTTGGCGCCTGCGCCGGTATTCAGGGCTGTGAGGCGGGCGGCTGGTCGAGTTGCTCAGCGCCAACACCCGCGGTGGACGCCTGCAACGGCGTCGATGACGACTGCGACGGCGCGACGGATGAGGCGGCGGGGGCTGGTGACGCCTGCACCGCCAAGAACAGCCACGGCACCTGCGACGGAAAGTTGGTGTGCCAGGGCGGCGCCGGGCTGAGCTGCGACGCCGCGACGCCTAGCGCTGACGTGTGCAACGGCCAAGACGACAACTGCGACGGTCAGGTCGACGAAGGCGCGCTCGACCCAGCGACGGGCCTGTATCTGTCGCCGCTGCACTGTGGCAAATGCGACAACGTCTGCCCGAGCGGGTTTGGTCCGCACGCCGCGCCAAGCTGCACGGCGAAGGGCAAGACCGCGGCGTGCGGCATGGCCTGTGAGGCAGGCTGGGTCGACGTCAACCACGCCGGGTGGGACGGCTGCGAGTGCAAGTTCCTCTCGACAGACGACAGCCCCGACGGCGTCGACCGCAACTGTGACGGCGTGGACGGCAACGCCGCCGACGCCATCTTTGTCGCCACGACGGGCAGCGACGCGTGGCCAGGGACCCGGGCCAAACCGACCAAGACCGTCGCGCGCGGCGTGCAGCTGGCCACGCAGCTCGGTAAACGTGACGTCTACATCGAGGGCGGCTCCTACCTCGGCAACCTGCAGCTCGCGGCGGGCGTGCGGATCTACGGCGGATTCGCCACGGGGTTCGCAAAACGCAACGCGAAGACCTGGAACACGGTGCTGCTCGGCGCGCCGCAGGGCACGGGCGACGCGATCACCGTGCGGTGTATCGGGATCGCCGGGGCCGGCGCCAAGACGCGGCTCGATGGGGTGACCATCACCGCCGCGGACGCGCCAAGCGGTTCAAGTTACGGCGTCTGGTCGGCGGGCTGTGACGCGCGGGTCAGCCTCGTCGATCTGAACATCAACGCAGGCGACGGCGGCGCAGGCGCGGCGGGCTTTGAGGCCGGTGACGGCTCGTTCGGCTACTCGGGGCTCGCTGGCCACAACGCCAAGGACATCAACCATTCCGGTGGCTGCAAGGCGTCCGACCACAACCCAGGCGGGGCGCGCGGCCAACGTATTTGCCAAGGTATCGACGTCAGCGGCGGCGGCGGCGGCACCGCGATTTGCCCGGATTATCACGACAAGATCAGCGCCCCAGCGTGCCCCGTCGACGCGGACTGGTCGCAGACGACCGACGCCATCGAACCCGGCGGCGCCGGCAAGGGACCCGCTGGTGGCGCTGGTGGCACGGCTGGCGCGGACAGCTACATCGACCGCAGCAACGGCCTCACGACCCAGTGCAAAGCGAGCTACTACGGCTGCATCAAGTGCGAGACCGGCAAACACAAGACCACGGGCGCATCGGGCGCTGACGGCGCGAGCGGCACGGCCGGCGCGCCCGGGGTCGCCGGCAGCGCGGCCGGTTCGCTCAAGAGCGGCCGCTTCTCGCCGCTGACGAGCAGCGGCGGCGGCGCCGGTGGGCACGGTAGCGGCGGCGGCGGCGGTGGCGCGGCGGGTGGAGTCGAGGTCCATGGCTGTACGCAGCAGTCGGGTCGGGACGACATCGGCGGCAGCGGCGGCGGCGGTGGCTCTGGCGGCTGCGGCGGCGTCGGCGGCAGCGGCGGTCAGGGCGGTGGCGGCTCGTTCGCGCTCTGGATCATCGCGGCGCCGTCTGGGATTCCCACGGCTCAGGGCCTGATTTTGCGCGGCGGCAGCGGCGGCGCGGGCGGGCAGGGTGGCCCAGGCGGGCTCGGCGGCTACGGCGGTTTTGGTGGCAAGGGTGGCCTCAGCGCCGCGGGCGCCGGCAAGACGTTCTGCACGTCGAAGGGCGGCAGCGGCGGCAGCGGCGGTAACGGTGGTCACGGTGGCGGCGGCGCCGGTGGTGCTGGCGGCCCTGCGTGGCCCCTGGTCGGCGTCGGGATGTCGCAGGCCAGCCTCGATGGGTTCGCCAAGGGTGTGCTGATCGAGAAGACCGGCAGCGGCGGCACTGGCGGCGCCGGCGGCTCCTCCGCTGGTAAGGCCGGCGCCCCTGGACCCACCGGAGAGGCCAAGGCGATACGCAGCTTCTGAGTCGCCACGTTGTCCCCGCCCCGTCGACAACTGACCGCGTCGGTTGTACAACCCGGCCTTGAACGACCCCCAGCCGGCCTGTACCCCACGCCGCCAGGAGAACGCGACGCATGGCACGCCCTCTCTTTCGTCTCGCAGGCTTCGCCCTCGCCGCGCTGCTGCTCCAGGGCTGCGGTTCGAACTTGCTGTCCTACCTCAAGGACAACGACAAGCTCACCTACACGCAGCAGTGCATCAAACGCGCCGATAGCCACGTTGGCGACGTCAACAGCGGTCGCTACTTCGTCCCCGAGTTTGTGGTCGAGCGCTGGCCTGGCGAGATGCCCAAGAATCGCTCGATCACCGAGCCCGAGCTGGTGAAGTCGCTGCAGACTGGGGCGACCCGTTTCGCCCTGGTGGTGGCCCGTGGCGGCCTCGGCAAGACGCGCCTCGCCGAGTCGATCAGCGCGCAGACGTGTGGCTCAACGCCGATTTTTACGGTCGATTTGAACAAAGACGTCGCGATGCAGACAACCAAGGGTGGCGGCAACCCGATCATTCGCCGCATCGCCGCTCAGCTCGGCATGGGCGCCGACGTCACGGACCAAGCTCGCCTCGACGCGTTGCTCCACAGCCACCGCTGGATCCTGCTCGCCGACGCGATTGAAGAGGTCGACCTGCTCAAGCGCGCCGGCGTCGCGATCGCCATCGCCAAGCTCCGCCGGGCCTACCCGAACACCGCGCAGATCGTGGTGCTCGCGCGCCCGCCCGTGATCGCCGCGATGTATGGGTTCGGTGACGCGGACACCTTCGTCCGCATCAAGCTGGTGAACTGCGACCGCGCAAAACTGGTGATTAAGTCGATCACGAAGTCCGAAGACGAGTCGAAGCGGTTCTGGTCCTTTGCCAGCCGCCACGGTTTCGACAAGCAGCTGACCTTGGGCTACGGCTGCGTGTACCCCTACATGGCGACGTACCGCGACATCCACAAGCTCAAGCAGGTGGCGCTCAACGGGGGCAAGAATGGGATGGTCGACAGCTACGCGTCGGCCCATGAGTACCTCGTCGCCATGCGCCTGCAGAAGGAGCTGGCCAAGCTCAACTGGGGCCAGCGCGAGGCGCTCGACATGGTCGATCGCATGTTTCGCATCCACCTCGAGAAGAAGGGCACCGGCACCCCGATGTTCGACATCGTGAGCTGCATGAAGAGCATCGACCCGCAGTACGGCTGGACCGCTGTGGACGCTGGCGTGGGCGGCGACGCCGAGCAGCGACGTCGACAGGTCTGCGAGAAGGCGCTGCAGTCGGTCGTGTTCCAGAAGATCGGCGACAAACACGGCGAAGAAGCGCGCTGGGCGTTCTTTGACGCCGGGATGGCGGCGCTGTTTCGGGCGCGCTGGATCAACGGCGAGCTCGCGAAGCTGCCCACCGGCGCCTGCAAGACGCTCGACACCTTTGCTGAGCACGTCCGCGCGCCGATGACGCTGCGTTTCATGATCGCCCAGCCGATCGTGCAGCGCTGCCTCGCCTCCACACTGCGGCTGCTGTGCCAGGGTGACACGAAGCAGGCGACACATCTCGACAGCCTGATCGAGGGTCTGCCGGTCGGTCAGAAGCGCTTTCAGATGGTCGAAGAGGGCCGCGCGTTCGAGGCCGAGAACGGCAAGAACAGCTGCGTCGTGGCCAGCCTGGACGCGATCGCGAAGACCATCAGCGCCCGCTAGGTCGGGCGACCGCGCAGACCGCCGCCAACGCGCGCGATGCAGGGCGGTTTCCATCGTGCATCCGCGGCGCTATACACGAGGCCTACCGCACTTCGCTCTGGAGACACTTCATGTCGACCGCTTCGCTTCGTACCTCTGTTCTCTGGCTCACGACTGCCCTGGTCGCGGCGTCCTCACTCTCCGGCTGCGGCGCTCGTAATCTGCGCGGCTTCCTGGAGACTGACGACCTGCCGTATGCCACCAGCTGTCGTGCGAACAGCAAGCGCCACAAGAAGGCGCTCGCGGACCTCGCTTACAATCCGCCGACCCTCCTGGTGCAGCGCTGGCCCAAGCCGCTCGCAGGCGGCAAACACGCGGTGATGACGGAGTCATCCTTCGTGATGCGCATCGCCGCCGGTCAAGCGCGGCGCGTGCTCATCAGCGCGCGCGGTGGTGTCGGCAAGACGACGCTGTCGCGTGCGATCGAGGCCACGTTGTGCGGCGCGATCCCGACGTTCCGCGTCGATCTCAACGCCGACGTGGCGGCGCGCATTGGCGGCGGGGAGAAGGGCAACGCCATCATGCGTCAGGTGGAGGCCAAGCTCGCGCTCGAAGCCCGCGTCAGTGACCGAGAGAGCTTTCGCGAGCTGCTCGGTAGCGGCCCGTTCATCCTGATTCTCGACAGCCTCGACGAGGTGCCGGTCGCGGTGCGGCCCAAGGTCGTCGCGCAGATCAATGAGGTCGCCAAGACCTATGGCGCCTCGGCGCAGCTGCTGATCTTCGCACGCCCCGCGGTCCTGAGCGTAGATTACGGCATCGCCGGCCTCGACGCCAAGGTGCAGCTGCCGCCGCTCAGCTGCGGTCGCGCCCGGTCGACCCTGCGCTGGACCGCGAAGTCTGACGACACGGAGACACGCACCGACCAGTTCATCCGCACCTTCTACCTCGATCGCCAGTCCAAGCTCCGCGACCAGTGCTACTACCCCTACATGGCTGCGTATCGCGACTTGCAGGTGGTGCAACGCCTCGCCGCGAAGTTCAATCCGAAGGGCAACCTCGGCGGGCTGACGTCGAGCTTGTCGGGCGTACACGAGACCATCGTCGCGGAGCGTCTGCGCAAAGAGCTCGCTGCGTTGAAGTGGACGGGCGAGCAAGCCCTGTCGAGCATCGATCGCATGGTGCGCCAGGACGGCCGCGAGGAGGGTTCGTGGAACTTGGTCTTCACCATGGCCCGGTGCCGCAAGGCTGTGGCGACCATCGGCGGGGGCCCCGTGCAGACCGACTACATCTGCGAGAAGATCCTGCAGTCCGCGCTTCTGGAGCGAATCGACGGCGCCGATGAGTGGAAGTTCGCGCACAAGAACGTCGCCGATCTTTTTCTCGCGCGCTGGGTTGATCGCGAGATCAAGCGAACCGGCGGCAACTGCGAGATCGTGGACCATCACGCCGAGTGGCTGGGGTCGAAAGACGTAGCGGGCTACCTCGTCGGTCAGCCGACCGGGCAGACCTGCTTGCTGCAGGCGACGGCGGCGCTGTGCAAGTCGGCGGGTAACTTTGAGCGCGGCAACGTCGACCTGCTCTACAAAGGGCTCCCCGTCGGCGCTGGGCGTGGTGCGGCCATCGCGCTCGCGCGCAAGGCGGCAGCTACGGCCAAGTTGGCTGCCGACTCGTGCGAGTTGAAGACGCTCAACGCCCTGTAGGCGGGCGCTTCGACAGCGCCACCTCGTCCCCCCAGCGTCGCCCCAGGATCCGCGCAGCATCCCGTCGCGATCGCTAGACCCTCGCGCGAACACCGTGTTACGATTCACGTCTCGAATTAGTCAGTACGCTACGTAGCCGGGCACCTCAAAGAAGATGTCGCGGAATTCGTGGTCCACTCACAGGTCTCACCGTGCACCGAACTCAACCTCAGCGCGCCGCTCTCTACCGGAAGTCCTACCGCACAGCGGCCGGGCGCTTGTTGCTCTGGGCGTGTATGACGCTGCTGGCGTCCCCAGCGCTCGCTGGCATCGGCTCCAAAGCTGGCGGCGACGCGCCGACGGCGGCCACCCAGACGCCGTCCGTCTCCGCGACGACGGCCCCCGCGAAACCGGTTACCGCTGCGAAACCGGCTACAGCTGCAACGGCGACCGCTACGGCCAGCGCCGCGCCAAAACCGTCGGCGCCGTCCTCTGCCGCCAATCCCGTCGCGGCGCGCACACCGGCGGGTCGAAAAGCGCGCGGAGAGCGGCGCTTCATCGAGGGCGAGCTCGCCAACGTCGGCGCTACGGGCATCACGCCGTGGGAGAACCGATTCGGCGTGGTGATCGGCCCGGAGCGTCTTGGCCCGGTCTACTACGCCCTCGCGCGGCCGGAGCTGAACTACACCCGCATGATCGGCGTCCGCGAGCTGTCGATGTCGTTCGCTGTGCCCCTGCGCTTCGAGGTCCTTGACACCCGCCC
>CALENB010000241.1 GCA_937910235.1 uncultured Myxococcales bacterium
TCGCACCACGGCGCCGCCCTCGGTCCAGGCGGAGGACTCCAGCGCCTCGCCTTGCACCAATCTGGCGCCGGCCGGCAGCGTTAGCGCGATCCGCAGCGGCGGTGCGTAGGCAGCATAAACGCACATCTGCCTTCCTCCATCCCCTCCCCGTGAGGTTCAACAAAACCTGCCAGCAAGGGCGCTCAAGCGTGATGTTGACAAGGGCGAAGCCGAGGCCCATCGCCTGGGCGGTTCACCACGGCGGGAAGACCGTCCTGTTCGCCCCCAACGACACCAAGGCGAGAGAGAGCGCCACGCGAAACCACGTCACGACGACCGTTGGGCACACGACGGCGCGGCTGCCTCCGACCGATTGTGGAATCACCCGTTCTTCATCAAGAACACCTAGCACTGGTTGATCGACAGCACCTCACGGTAGAAGTGCGACGACGTCAATAACTCGTTCGGCGCGGCCAAGAACGGCAACTGGGGCGTGTGGGTGCGGTGAATCGCCTGTTGGCGTCCATGAGGCAACGGGCTGCCGAACTGTCGACGTGATAGCCGACCAACGTTGCGATGCTGCATATTTTGGGGTTCTTACGCCCATTGCAGACACGACGCCGATCACTTACAACCCCCAAGCTCGACCGCTGTGGGAACCGGCGTCCTCAAAGGAAGAAATGCACACACTTCGAATCGATCACGCTGCTCAGTCGCTCATGTTGGCTACAGCACTCATTATGAGCACAACACTCTCAGCCTGCATCGCCAACGATTCTGCCGGCGACGCCGCTGCGAACATCGCCGACGCGGCGACAGACACGGCGGCCACCACCGACATAATCGTCACAGACATCGCCGCGCAAGATACCGTTGTCGCCGACGACAGCGCAGCAGACACCGCCCCTGCAGACACGAGTCTTGCGTGTCCTGGCAGCACCGGTTGCCCTTGCGTCGCTGCAATCAACTGCGACGCTGGTCTCTGCCTCGAGACGCCCGAAGGTAAACGCTGCGCCGGGGCCTGTGTGATCGATTGCCCAGCTGGTTATCGTTGCTCTGCATTGCCGCAGGGCGCCGACATCTTGCAAGTGTGCGTCGCAAAGGATGCGCGGCTTTGCACGCCTTGCAGCGAAAACGCGGCCTGCAATCCGCCCGGCATCACCGATGCGCGCTGCGTCGACCGCGGCGCCGCCGGCAACTTCTGCGGTAGCGGCTGCAAGCAAGACACCGACTGCCCAGTCGCCACGGCCTGTAAGGACACTAAGGACATCGCTGGGGTGGCGACCAAGCAATGCGTTCCGGTCGATGAAACCGGCGCAGTCACGGTATGCACCTGCTCGGTGAACACGGTGATGCTCGGCGGCAGCACGTCGTGCAGCAAGTCGCTGGTCGTCGGCGACACAGAGGTCATCTGCGCTGGCCAGGCCGCGTGCAAGACGGTCGGCGAAGTCGCGGTCTGCCAAGCCGACGATCCAGGGCCGGAGTCGTGCAACGGCAAAGATGACGACTGCGACGGCGAGACCGACGAACAGTCCTGCGACGACGGCAACGCGTGCACCGGCGACGCCTGTGACGCCGTGATGGCCAAATGCGGGTTCGTCGCCGTGAAGGACGGCTCGGCCTGTGACGCCGACGGCAGCGTCTGCACCATCGGCGACGCTTGCCAAGCCGGCACCTGCCAACCAGGGCAAGCCAAAGACTGCGACGACAAGAATCCGTGCACCAAGGACGCCTGCAACCTGACCACCGGCTGCACACAGACCGCCGATGACGGCGTCCCGTGCGAAGACGAGAACCCCTGTACGATTGGCGATGTGTGCCAAGCTAAGAAGTGCAAAAGCGGCGAGCCAAAGGTTTGTACCTCGACGAAATTCTGCGTCACAGCTGAGTGCGACTTGACCAACGATGGCAAGTGCCAGTTCAGCAACAAGAAATCCGGCACCGTCTGCGACGACGGTGACGCCTGCACCAACGACGATGGCTGCGACAAGGGCGGCTGCGAAGGCGAAAACGTCACCTGCGACGACAACAACCTTTGCACCGATGACAGCTGCGATCCCGCGAGCGGCTGCCTCTACAAGTCGAACACGGCGCCCTGCGAGGACGACGACAAGTGCACGCAGCTCGACGCCTGCAAGGCCAAGCTCTGCGTCGGTGGCGCTGTGAAGACCTGCGCCGACGATACCCTCTGCACGGTCGACGTGT
>CALENB010000242.1 GCA_937910235.1 uncultured Myxococcales bacterium
CCTCCTGCTGGCCACTGCGCACCGCCTCATAGGCCAGCCCGATCGCCTGACTCGAGCTGACACACGCCGCGCACGTCGTCAGCACCCGGCCACGGATGCTGTAGTGCATGGCCAAGTTGGCGGCCGTGGTGTGGCTCATGATCTTGAGGTAGGCGCTGCCCTGCAGCCCAGCGAAGCTGTTCTTGGAGAAGAGCGAGGTCGCAAACTCCTGCAGCGCACCCGAGGAGCCGTGGGTCGAGCCGTGGGCGAGACCGACGCGACCGGAGCTCAGCAGGTCGGCGTCGAGCCCCGCGTCCGTGATGGCGCGCTCCGTCGCGAAGAGCGACAACACGCCGACGCGCCCCATCGTGCGGGTCTGTTTGCGTGGAAAGTCCTTGCGCGACACCGTCAGCACCGGCGCGGCGAGGCGGGTGCCCAGCTGGCCAATCTGGTCCCACTCGTTCATCACGACCATGCCATGACGTTGGTGTTGCAGGGCCGCGCTGACCTCGTCGAGGCTGTCGCCGATCGGGCTACACAGCCCCACGCCGGTGATGACCACCCGCTCCTCGTCGCTGCGCACACGACCGTGTGTCTCGCTCATGCCAAGCCTCCGTTGATCCCGATCACTTGTCCGGTGATGTAGGCCGCGCGGTCACTCGCTAGAAACGCGACGAGATCGGCGACCTCTTCTGGCTGACCGATCCGACGCATGGGGATGTGGCGCACCACCTCGCTCGGCACGTCCTTGATCATCTCCGTCTCAATCAGCCCTGGCGCGACGGCGTTGACGGTGATCTTGCGCCGCGCCAGCTCCTGCGCGAGCGAACGTGTCGCCCCGATCAGGCCCGCCTTTGCGGCCGAATAGTTCACCTGACCGCGGTTACCCATCACCCCTGAGACCGACGAGATGTTGATGATGCGGCCCCAGCGCTTGCGCACCATCGGCATCACCAGCGGCTGCGTGACGTTGTAGAAACCGTCCAGCGTCGTCCGCGTCACGCGCTCCCAGTCGTGCAACGTCTGGGCCGGAAAGGGGCCGTCCGCGGCGATGCCGGCGTTGTTGACCAAGACGCTCACGTGGACACCTTCGGCCCAGAGCGTGGCGAAGGCGGCGTCGACGGCGGGCTTGTCCCGCACGTCGAAGGGCAGCAGACGCACCTGGCCACCGGTCGCTTCGATGGCGGCCTGAACCTCCGCGGCGGCGGCGCTGTTGGCCCGATAATTCAGCAAGATTCGAAACCCATCCCGCGCCATGGCGACCGAGATGGCGCGACCGATGCCGCGACTACCGCCGGTGATCAGCGCCCAAGGGGGCGTGGCCGCGCTCGTATCCGGTGTCTGCGGCGGCTTGGCGGCGGCTTGTGTGGTCATGGTCAACCCTCTCCTTCTTGCCGCGGCCTCACACGGCGGCGCGGCGGCGCAATCGCCAGCGGATCGCTCATTCCGACACCGTCGCGCGTCCGCGCAGGCCTTCGCTCGGCTCGGGTTGGAGCACGCTCAAGGTCGCGGTGGCGACGGGTGTACCATCCGCCAGCGTCGCGGTGCACGCGAACGTGCCCAAGGCCGTGTCACCCCAGACGTGCCGGGCTTCAATCGTCAACGTCGTACCGGCCGCGACGTACGGGCGATGGCTCCGCAGCTGTCGACAACCAATGAGAAAACCAATGGGCGCGGCGCCGCCTTTCAGGTAGCCGTTATACCCCGCGTACGCCGCCACGGTCTGCGCCATATACTCCAGGCTCACGAGCGTGGCGACGCGGTGGTCCTGCACAAAGGGCATCCCTTCGCGCACGGTGACCTCGCAGACCGCGCGCGTGCTGTCGTGGGCCAGCAGCCTGTCCAGGAGGATCATCGGCGCGGCGTGGGGCAGCAGGTCGGCGATGGGCGGGTAAGACGTCACGCGGCCTCCGGTTCGGTAGCCTCGAGTTGGCCTACCGTTGACGGATCCGCTTGTCCTCCCGGAGCGCTGGCGGTGGCGATGGTGAGCCAGCAAGGCTGACGATCGACGCGCTCCGGTGTCGCGTCGAGCGCGATCGAACCCGTGACGCCGGCGGCGATGGCGTCGAGCAGCAGCAGCGCCGCAGCGCACGGATTGAAGCGCAGCTGTGCAGGGAAGTCGGTGGCGGCGCGAGGCAGCGCGCTCGGCTGGCCGAGGTCCACAATACAGCTCAGGACCGATGAATCCGGGCTGTTGGCCGGCCGGGCGCGCAGGACAAAGGCGGCCGCGAGGGTGTCGAAGCGCTCGGCGTCGGCGATGAGCGATGCCGGCGCGGCGCAGTCGGCGACCACCACGGCGACGGCGTCGTGGCCATCGGCGAGCAGCCCGGCAGCCTCCTGCAAACAGGCGATGAGCGTCAGCTCACCGGCGGCGATGGACGTGGTGAAGCCGCGGGCGTCACAGGCGATAGAGAGCATGCCGCTCGCGGTGTTGTGGACGCTGCCAGCAAATCGCATAGGCGAGAGGGCGCCGTCGTCGCTGCTGAGCTGGTCGAGCAGCAACGCCAGCGTGCTGCCTTCGCCGTAAGCTGACCCAAAGACGGTCGCGATCGTCGCCGCGTCTTCGCCCGACTGCGTGACGGCTTCGCCAAAAGCGCTCGCGGCGGCGCGGGTCAGCAGGCTGGCACGACGGCGTTCGCGCGACGGCAGGAGCGGCGCGGCCGGCCGACTCTGCGCAGGGTCGAGGCGACGTTCGACCCACGCCGCGGCGCTGGCCACACCGGGGCTCCACGCGCCGACACCTGTGATGACCATGGGACGCATCAGACCACCTGCAGGAGCACGCTGACGTTGTTACCACCGAACGCGAACGAGTTGCTGAGGACGGCGCCCAGCGGGCGGTGCAGCGTGACCGAGGGCACGTTCACGGCGCAGGCGAGGTCTTGGGGCGCCAACCCGAGACCGGCTGGCACAAGGCCTGCTTCGAGGCAGATCGCCGACAAAACCGCCTCCACAGCGCCGGCGGCGCCGAGCAGATGGCCCGTGTAGGGCTTGGTCGACACCACCGGCACGTCACCACCGAGCAGCGCGGCGATGGCGATCGCCTCCATGGCGTCGTTGAGCTTGGTGCCTGTGCCGTGGGCGTTGACATGGCTCACCGCGCTGGCCTCGACCTGCGCCTGCGCGAGCGCCTGCGCCATGGCGGCATGCGCGCCGCGACCGTAGGGGTGCGGCGCGCTCATGTGAAAGGCGTCAGAGCTCTCGCCGACGCCGCGCAACCGCAGCGCCGCCCCCTCGCCGCGCTCAAGCAGCAGCAGCGCGCCGCCCTCGCCGATGTTGATGCCGTCGCGCTCGGCAGAGAAGGGTCGGCAGGCGGCGGCGGAGAGGGCGCCGAGCGAGAAGAAGCCGCGCAGCGTCGTCTGGCACAGCACATCGACGCCGCCTACCAACGCGGCGTCGATGATCCCGGCGCGGATCAAGCGTGACGCCGAGGCGAAGACCTTGCCGCTCGAGGAGCAGGCGGTCGAGGTCACGTGGCCGGGTCCTGTGATGCCGGTGAGGCCCCGCACCACCGTGAGCACCGAGTGGTAGGCGTGCTGGTGATGGTAGCTGTAACCGGCTGGGCGCGGCTGCCCCGCGGCGAGGGTCGCCCAGGCGGCTTCGGTCTCGGCGATGCCCGCGGTGCTGGTGCCGATAAAGAGCCCGACGCGGTTCGCCCCCCAGCGCTGGGTCGCGGCGGCCACAGCGTCGGCGACGCCAGCGACCAACCAAGCCGTCAGCCGAGCGAGGCGCGTCTCGTGCGCCTGGAGCGCCGCTGGCAGCGCGGCGAAGGGGTGGGCGACGCGGCCCGTCACAGTCTCAAAGGGCAGCGAAAGAGCGGGAATCCCAAGCCCTGAGCGCCCGTCGGACAACGCCGCGAGCGTCGGGCCGCGGCCCAAGCCCAAGGCCGTGCACACCTCGTAGGCGGTGATGGAGAGCTCCGCGACGCTCACGCGGCACCTCCGATGAGTCGCTGCACCTGACTGAGCTTGCGGCTCGCTTGGGCAACAAAGGGGTTGCTCGCATCCCACACATAGCCGGCGAGGACGGAACAGATCTGCCGCTTGATGACAGGTGAGGCGACATCGGTGAAAAACAGCCGCGGCAGGTCCCCGGCATACCAAGCGTCCACGTAGGTGCGAAAGACGTCCACGCCGCGCCGCATGGGGTCAGCGAAGCCGGCCTGCCAGTTCACGTCCTCGCCACCCAGCTCCCGAACGACAAGCTCGGCGGCGCACACCGCGGAGACCAGCGCGACGGTGACGCCCGAGGAGAACACGGGGTCGAGAAAACCGAGCGCGTTGCCAACTAGGCAGTAGCCCGGGCCAAATAGCTGCGCGGACTCGCTCGTGCACACCCACGCGGCGCCCTGGATAATCTCATCAACCGCCGGCGTCAGCGGGTCCGTTCGCGCTTTAACCCAGGAAAATAGGCTTTTTCGCGTGCGCTGCGTGGAGGTCACCGCCAAACCGAGCAGCCGCGGCAAGACGCGACCATAGCCGCTCGCGTCGATGACAAAGCGGCACCGCACCACGCACGACTCGCCCGCGTCGTCCAGCGCAGTGACGGTGGTCTCGTCGGCGCCGAACGTGACATCGACGACCTCGCGGCCAAAACGCACGTCCGCGCCCATGGCGACGCACTGCTTGGCGAGCCTGTGATCAAAGTCCGCCCGCGGAACCTGCAGCGCATGATCCCAGCCGGGCGTGTACTGGTCGCTGAACGCGAACTGCGCACGCGCCTGATCGCGCAGGAAGACGGCGCCCGCCTTGCGCTGATACGCGCGGGCGCGCACCGCCTCGAGCAACCCGGCCGCCTGCAGCGCTTGCATCGCTCGGGGGAGGAGGCTCTCGCCGATGATGGGACGCGGGAACTGATGCTTCTCCAGCACGACGACCGAGAGGCCGGCCTGGCGCAGCACCCCCGTCGCCGCTGAGCCCGCGGGACCGGCGCCAATGACCACAACATCTGCGCGCTGATCCATCTCGTGTGCGTCCTGTGAGGGCCTGGTTGGCTGCCGCGTGCATCGTTCGCGCGGAATCTAAAGAATCGGCGGGCGAGAGCACAAGCCCTGCAGCGAAATGTGCGCGGGGGTTCCGATGCGGTTCGCTGGCCGCCGTCGGCTGTGTATGCTACCGCCGAAAATGCCGGGCGTCTGGGCCGATCGTCCCGTGGGG
>CALENB010000243.1 GCA_937910235.1 uncultured Myxococcales bacterium
GTAGACGACGTTGTAGCCCTTTGTCGGCTTGATTCCGTCGAGGGTCGCGCGCTGAAACTTCCACTTGGCGCCCAACACACGCTCGAGATCGGCAGCCGATAGGTAGCCGCTGATGTCCAAGCTCGGCTCCGGCGGGCGCCCTCGAAGCACCGCTGCCTGGTGCTGTGCAGCCTGTCGCTCGGCAGCCTGGGCCTCGGCGGCCTGACTCGCCGCCGTCGCGGCCTCCGCCGCGCGCTGTGCCGCATCTTCCTTGGCGTTCACGACCGCTGTCCCAGGTTTTTCCTCCGCTGGTGGCGCCGCTGCGGCTGCCGGTCCGGTTGGCGCGGCCGCCGCCATCGGCGCCTGTTTGGCCGTCGCCGCTGCTGCACGGGCCGCCGCGAGCGCTTTGGCTGCGTCAGCCGCCACGGCGGCCTTCACAGCCGCCTCCGGATCGGCGCCTGCGGCGATCGCTGCCGGTGTATCCGCGTTCGGTGCGGGGATGTTCGCCTTGGCGACCTTCACGGCTGCGTCGCCTTTCAAATCTCCACGTTTTGCGGCGACCTTGGTGGCCGCTCCACCGGCCTTGTCGCCCGCCTTGTCGCTACCTTTCTCCGCAACCTTGTCCGCAGCCTTATCCGCCGCCTTATCCGCAGCCTTGTCCGCAGCCTTGTCCGCAGTCCGCTTCTTGCGTTTCGTGCGCTTCTTGCGCGGCGCCTTGGCGACGACCGCACCTTTCGAGGATTTGTCGTCCTTGCCGCACGCCGTCATGGTCAAAGCGAGGGCCAGAAAGCCAATGAGCCACCATTCTTTCATCTTTCCTAGTCTCCATAATCACGCCGAATGGCGGGCGGGGATGATCGGCTCCCCCCTTTCCCATGTCAACGCAAGCACCGGTATCATCCCCTCAATTCCCCCAATCGCTCAGATCAGTCGACACCAACCGCTTGACCGCGCACGGCTTCAGCCGCAAAATGCGGCCGTCGGTTGCATTGTCGTCGCGGAGAGAACCGCACCTGTGCGCACCGGCAAAGAGCGCGCCCAACGCGCCGCATTTCTGAGGCCGTCCATGCGCAACGTATTCTCCCCCCTCTGTACAGTCACCGCCGGCCTGTTCGTGCTGGTCGCTGTCGGCTGTGGACCCTCCGCTGAACAAACCAAAGCCACCGAAAAAGCCAAAGCTGCGGCCACTCCGCAGCAGCAGGTGCAGTTTGAGGTCGACGGCAACACGGCGATCGAGCGAATCGACATCAACGGCGACAAGCGGCCGGATGTGTACAAGTTCTTCCGGGTCGTGGCCGATCCGACCGGCAAAGCGAAGCCGGAAGATCTGAAGAAAGTGCTGATTCGAAAGGAGATGGACGTCAATTTTGATCAGAAGATCGACATCGTTCAGTACTACGCCGGCGAGAGTGGGAAAGAGGTCCTGGTGCGCGAAGAGATGGATCTCGACTTCGACGGACGTGTCGACACCACGCGTCACTACAAGGGCGGCAACATCTCGCTGGTTGAGCTCGATTTGGGGTTCGACGGCCGCACCGACACCTGGCGCTACTATCAGCTGACCAAGACGGAGGGCGGCAAGTCGGTCAATCGACTCGTCGAGAAGCGGCGGGACACCAACGGTGACGGTAGCGTCGACGTGTGGGAGTACTATACGCAGGGCAAGATCACGAAGATCGGCCACGACACCACGGGTGACGGCGCGCCGGATCGTTTCACGCGTGTTGGTACGAAGAAGAAGTAGTCCAGCGACCGCCTGAACTTCTGGGCCTGATCTGCCAAGCCCAATCTCTCAAGTTCGCTCTCGCCATCGCTTCGCCGGCCTGTTCTGAGGATCGCGCCGCGCGTCGCCGCAGGACCCTGGCGTCAGCGTTTGCCCGGCGGACTCAACTGCACTTCCATCAGGTCGCCTCGCTCTCGTGCGAGCGTCACCACCCGCCACCGGTGAGCGCCGATCGCCGTCATCCTCAGCGCCGCCGCGGACTCGGCGTTGACGTCGCGCGCCACGACCAACACGATCCGCGTCGCTGCCACGCCGCTGCGCTCGCCCCAGCTTTCGATCGCTGCCCGCATGATGCCGTCGAGCGCCTTAGGGTCGGTCGTGTGTGCAGTGCGACCTAGCAGCGTCACCACATCGCCGCGGAGGGTGGCGAGCAGATGTCGTGAAGGGTCAAAGCCCCGCAGCCGCCGCCGGGGCAGCGTCGAGAAACCCGGAAATGGATCGTCTTGGGTTCGCCTCGGCAGCGTCAGGCGCAGGCTGGTCTCCGCCCGGTCCGCGTCGGAGCGTGGGACCGGCTGTCGCGGGGGCGTCGGCGCTTTTGCCCCGTCGCTGCGGCCTCGTGGCCCGCTGAGCGTGCGCTTCGTGACGGGTGGCCCTACTGCGGCTATGGGTGGGGCGTCACAGCCACGGCCGCAGCCTGTGAGTGTGAGCACGAGCAGGGCTGCGCGTAGACCGGTCACGGGATCAGGCCAAACGTGAAGTGCAGCGGCGGCTTGAACGTGACGGGTAGCTTGGGGCTCGGTAGCACCTCTACCGGGAAGCCTCGACACGTGCCGCTGTGCAGCACACAGGTTGGCGTCGCGCCCTGTTTCGTCACGCCAGCGCACTGAACCAGCGCGGTTGGTTGGCCGGCCTGGATCCGCCACCACTTGCCGTTGTAGGTGAAGGCGTAATTCATCCCGGAGATCTGATCGCCCTGAGCGTAGTACCCGGCGACCGACGGCTTGGTGCACTGTGGGTCCGAGATCCCCAGCCGCGGCACCAGGACCTTCGCCGACGCCATCTCGACGCCGAAAAACACCTGCTCACTGGGCGCATACACCAGCACGCCGTCTCGCAGAATGTCGACCTGGCCGTCCTGTGCCTGAAATGGGTGGCCGCGCTGCACCAACCAGCCCACCGGCGTGCCAGCCGCGTCGACCACCCACAACCCGCCACCCTGGATCGAGCCGCCAGCGCCGGTGTCGCCAAGGTCAGGCTTGCCAGCGTCCTTGGGTGCGCTGTCGTTGGCTGCGCTGTTGTCGGCTGCGCTGTCGTCAGCCGCGCTGTCGTCCTGCCCTGCCGGCGCGTCCTGCTGTTGTGGGGTGCCATCCGACACGGCGATCGGCGTCACGGCCTGCCGCGCAGACCGTCCGCAGCCAGCGATCATCAGCAGCGTGATCGTGAGGGCCGTGACGCGGGCGACGACGCTCATTCGGTCTCTCCATCGACGTGCTGGGACCACCAGCGGCGACGCACACGGCTCGAAGCGCGGTCGTCGCGCACACGCGCCTCGGCCGAGGCCAGTCGTAGCCAACGCGGCTGCGCTGCCGCGGCGAGCGTCTGCAGCTCGGTCCACCACCCCTGCATCTCGTGCTGCACCGCCTGCCAGTCCTCACGACCCAGACGATCTGCCGCCAGGTGGGAGAAATCGTTGTCAAAGGCCTGGGCTGCAACCGCCCCCATCGCTTCGTCCTGCTGAAACCCCGGGATCACGGGCGTCGCCGCGTGTTTGTCCGCCGTCGGCGCCTCCGCATCGCCTGCGAAGGCAGCCGTTGCTGACCCGTCGGGCGTCGCGCCAGCCTGCTCGGCGGTCTGCGCGCCGCTCTTCTGCCGTTTCTTCACCTTGTCTTGATCCCGTTTGGGCTGCCATATCCGCGGACGCTCCGCCCGCAGCAGGTGCGGCACGGCCTCATGCGCAAATCCGCGCGGCGCCCGCACCCCCGTCCGCAACTCAAGGACTTGAATGGTGCGCTCGTCGAGGAAGCCGTGCGTCGTGAGCCCCTCGGAGCGTTGGAAGCGAC
>CALENB010000244.1 GCA_937910235.1 uncultured Myxococcales bacterium
AGGCGCGTAGCTCAGTTGGTTAGAGCACCACGTTGACATCGTGGGGGTCAGCGGTTCGAGTCCGCTCGTGCCTACCATCGTCCCCTGGCAAATTGCCGGGCGACGATCATGTCTAGTTGGAGTGGTCAGTCATGCTGACCCTCCAGCAGAGTCCATCACCCTGCTGGCCGGATCGTCCGGGCTCAGCCCGAGAGGTCAGTGCACGCATGGGTTTCCGGAGATCCCGCGGTGGGGAAGACGAAGAACGTGGCCGCGAGCCGCGCGTCAATCACCGCATCCGAGTCCCCGAGGTTCGCCTCGTGGGTATGGACGCAGAGCAGCTTGGAATCGTCGCTATCGAGGAAGCGCTGCGCTTGGCCCAGGAGGCTGGTGTAGATCTCGTCGAGGTGGCGCCGGCTGCGCGCCCTCCGGTCTGCCGGATCATGGACTATGGCAAGTTTAAGTACTTGCAGAAGAAACGCGCGCAGGAAGCGAAGCGCAGCTCGACGCACATCGAGGTCAAAGAAGTGAAGTTCCGTCCCAAGACGGAAAAGCATGACTTCGAGACCAAGATGAACCGAGCACGGCGCTTTCTGGGCGAGAACAATCGCGTCAAAGTCACGATCATGTTCCGTGGTCGTGAGATGGCGTACACCGACGCTCAACGTCGGCGACTGATGGATATCGCCCAGGAGCTGGCCGATGTCGCCGCGCTCGATGTGCACCCCAAGATGGAAGGGCGCACGATGAGTATGATGCTCAACCCGAAGAAGGGTGGAGCACCGAAGGAGAAGAGCCCCGAGACGGCTCCATCCACGCCAGCACCGCCGCCGCCAGAGGCTCCGGTGATGAATACGACCCAGGTGACCCATAAGGGTCGCCAGAGCTGAGGCGCCGGAGAACACCCATGCCTAAGATGAAGACCCACCGAGGCGCTGCGAAGCGCTTCACCATCCGCAAGAGCGGAAAAATCAAACGTGGTAGCGCCAATCGCCGTCACTTGCTTGAGCACATGCGCCGCAAAGACAAGCGGCAACCGCGCGGTAGCAAGACGATGGATATGGCAAACGTCGGGGCAATTCGGCGGCTGCTGCCTTACGGCTAAGCCAGTTCGAGACCACACATCAGTGCTGGCCGTGGTCGTTGCACCGCGGCGAGCCGTCATTGGACACCACCACCGGAACATGATTCTTGTGGGGTAGACGAGTTTAGAGGAGGCAGTCATGCCGCGCGTAAAGACAGGGTTCAAAGGGCGTCGACGCCACAAGAAGTTCCTGAAGATGGCCAAGGGGATGCGAGGCGCTCGTTCGCGCCTGTATCGCACCGCTCGTGAGCAGGTGCTCCGCGGTCTGAAGATCGCGTACAAGGAGCGTCGCCGCAAGAAGCGTGCGTTCCGCGCCCTGTGGATCGCACGCATCAACGCGGCGACCCGTGGTCTTGGCGGCAAATACTCGGTATTTGCAGGCTGGTTGAACAAGACCAGCATCGAACTCGACCGCAAGGTGCTCGCCGAGATGGCCCTCAAGGACCCCGCGGCATTCCAGGCGGTGTACGAGCACGCCAAGGCATCCGCCGCGGCCTAAGCCGAACAAGATTCAGCAGATCCGGACCTACAGCGCCGGTGACGCACAGCAGGAGGACGCCATGACCAAGGCTGACATCGTCGAAGCAGTTTACGATAAGTTGGGCGGATTCTCGAAACGCGAAGCGGCGGAGATCGTCGAGTTGGTGTTTGAGACGCTGAAAGAGACCCTCGGGCACGGCGAGAAGGTCAAAGTCTCGGGCTTTGGCAACTTCGTGGTTCGCGAGAAGAAGTCCCGCATGGGACGCAACCCGCAGACGGATGAGCCGATCCTCATCTCGGCGCGCAAAGTCCTGACGTTCAAGCCTTCGCAGGTGCTCAAGCAGCAGCTCAACGGCTAGCGCCACGATCACGCCGAGCGCGCCAGCGCCTGTGATCGGGTGTCGCCAGTTGGATCTGGACAGCAGAGCGGACAGCTGCCTAGGCGACTGATCTCGGTTGTGACGCTGGACGAAACGAGAACTACCAGCCTCCTCATGGGGGGCTGGTTTGTTCTGTTTTTGCGCGATTTTTTTGTGATCACGTGCGGAGAGGCCTAGCCACGATGCCGAGCGCGGTTGCCTTGCGCGGAAGCCAAGCGGGGACGCCCAGCTGAGATCGCGTGCAGGAATGTCTGGCCGGGTGAGACACGTAACTGCGATGCCATGCATTGCGTGCCGTACGGTAGCGTGGTGATATCGCGCCATGAATACGCCACCCCCTGCCCTCGTGCTCCCTGACAAAGTTTACTTCCGGATCGGCGAGGTCGCCGACCTGCTTGGGGTCAAGAGCCACGTCGTGCGGTTTTGGCAGCAGCAGTTTCCGACGGTGCGACCTGAGCGTTCGCGGACCGGACGGTTCCTCTACACCAAGGCGACGGTCGAGCGGCTCAACCTGATCAAGCACCTGCTCTACACGGAGGGCTACACGATCCCTGGCGCCCGCAAGGCGCTGCGATCGGACACGAAGGGCGCGTCACAGCGAACGCAGCGGCCGGCGACCGCCGCGGCGGCTGCGCGGTCGACGTCGGGCGACGACACGCTGGCGGCGTCCAAGGCCGCGACGGTCGACGCAGCGGCCGCGGTGGACCCGCTGACCGACACGCTTGCCGACGCGCTGGCCGAATCGCGCGCCGACCTGGCCGCGGCGCAGGCGCAGCTCGGGGAGATCGAAGGGCTGCGAGCACAGGTGGACGCCTTGCGCGCACGCACCGAAGAGGTGGAGACGCTGCGGGTACAGCTCGTCGAGCTTGACGGCCTGCGCTCGCAGGTCGGGGAGATCGCGGCGCTGCGTGAGGCGCTGGGCGACGCACGCGCGGAGATCGCAGCCCACGCCGAGGCGCGCGCTGCGTTGACGACCGCGCGCGACGAGGCGGCGCTGTCCGAGTCGCGGGCCGCCGATCTAACTGCGGCCCTGATCGCCGCGCAAGGGACGTTGAATCAGACGGAGGTCGCGGCGCGTGAGAACACCGCGCAGCTCATGGCGCAGCTGGCCGGGCTCAAGAAAGCTGCGACGGAGAGCGCAGCGACGATTGGCCGGCTGACAGAGGCCGCTACCGAGCGCGAGGCAGCCGTGGCAGCCCAGGGCGCAAGGGTCGAGGCGGCCGAAGCGGCGCTGGGCGCGGCGAATCTGGGTGGCGCGGCGCTGGAAGACGCCGAACAGCGTTTGGAAGAGGCCCTGGCGACGACGCGCGACGCCGTGGCGGCCAAAGTCACCGCGACGACTCGGTCCGCGCACCTCGAGAAGGTGCTGCGCGAGACGCTGAGCGAGCTGCGCGTGTGGGCGTTGAAACCGCCAGATCCGCGCTGAGCCACTGGTCCCCAACCAGACCCTGTGCTATGCGGGGCGGCTCTCATCGTCGCCTCGGAGGCCTCGGCATATGGATGATTCGCAGCTCGCGCTCGACACGTCGCAGGACCTCGACGCCGCTCCCAAAGTCGAAGACGAGCTGCTCGCGCGGCGAGCCGAGGAGATCTGCGCGCATCTGCTGATTCGGCGGTACGTGCCGAAGAAGAGCTGCCGAGATCTGCTGCTGGACGACGACCTGCGCGACAGCGTCAAGCGCCGTCTGAGCCAGGTCGGGCTGGAGCTGGTCGACAGCTACACATCGGACCACTTCGCCGTGCGTCTGGCCGCGCACATCGAGAGTGACGTGCGTTTCGACTGGGGCACAAACACGCGTTTGCCACGTGGCGCGCTGGCGCTGCTGGTGATCCTCTGGGCCAAGCTGGTGCTGCCACGCCGCGTCGCGAGCGATGAAGCACGCCGACGCCGACTCGAAGCTGCGGCCGAAGCGGAGGCCCGCGGCGAACCGATCGGAGCGGCCGAGGAGGCGGCAGCGCCGCGCGCTAAGGTTCCGCGCGCCGCCCTGTACGCCGAGTTTGGTCATCGCTTCGGCAAGACAGCGTTCACCCGCTATGTCGGCCAGCTCAAGAACGCCGGCTTCATCACGGAGAGTCGCGCTGGCGATCTGCGCGAAGGTCCGCTGCTCGATCTGCTGATCGACGGGGTGCAGATGGCGAGGAAGCTGCGAGATTCTGTGCTGTGGGATCTGCTCGACAGCCAAAACGCGGCAGCGGAAGACGAACCCTACGACGACGACGACGCAGCGCCGGGGGGCAGCTAAATGTTCACCTTTCGCGCCATCGAAGTCATGAACTGGGACTACTGGTCTCACATCCGCCTGCCGCTCGACGATCGGGTGGTGCTGGTGGCGGGGCCCAACGGCTCCGGCAAGACCACGCTGCTCGACGCGATCCGTGTGTTGCTGAACGCGACGCGGCTGTCGACCTCCCGCAAGCTGCCGCAGTACCTGCGCGACGACACCGGCGTGGCCGTGATCAAGGCCTTGGTGGACAATCCGCCGGGTCGCGCTGGGCGTCGGCCGTGGAGTCATCTGGGCCGGTTTGAGGAGGAGGTGACGCTCGCCTGTGTGCTGGAGCGCAAGCAGGGCAAGTGGGAGCGCCGCTACCTCGTCGTCGGCGGCGACGCGCCGATCGAGACCTTGAAAGACCTGAGCGGCTCGCTCCGACCGATGGAGTTCTCGCGCGAACTGGAGCTGGCGCAGGTGCCCCGAACGCTGCTGAAGATCTTGGCGCTGGAGCAGGGTGAGACCCACAAGCTGGCGCGACGCACACCCGAGCAGCTGCTCGAATATGTGCTGGAGATGCAGGGCGACAAGGCGGTGCTAGAGCGCTACGGCGACGCCCGCATGACGTTTCTGAGCGGACAGCGCGATCTTGAGGGGTTTGAGCAGCGCGTGACGATGATGCGCATGCACATCGACACCCTGCGGCGCGACGCGGAGAGCTATGAGCGCTTTGTGGAGCTGCAGAACACCGAGCGTGAAGTCCGTGATGAGCGCCTTCCCGCCGCGCGTTTCAAGGCCCTGACCGATCAACGCCACACGCTGACGATCGAGCGCGAGCGGGCCCAGAACACGCTGAAAGAGGCGGACGGCGTGCTCGGCGGCTTCCATCGGGAGAGCGATGGGCTGGTGAAGGGCGTCGAGGAGATCCGCGCCGCGATCGTCGAGAAAAAGCAGGCATATCAGGCGTTGCTCAAGGAGAAAGAGCAGCTCGACAGCCGCTACCGTGACCTGTTGCGCTGGAATCAAGAGTACGAGGACTCTGGGGCCAGCGCGGGCATGGTCGATGTGCACAAGCTGATCGATGAGCGCGAACGGCTGATCGCCGCTGAAGGCGGCATCCGTGGCGAGTTGACTCAGCTATTGGGCCGGATTGGCAAGCTGCGTCGTGAGCGCGAGGCCCTGAGCGAGGGTGACAGTCGCCGGCGTCCGCCCGATTGGGTGCAGCGCATGGTGCGTGAGCTGCGCGACCAGGAGGTGCCGCACTCGCTCGTCGCCGACATGATCGAGATCACGGACGACCACTGGCACATCGCCGTCGAGTCCATCCTCGGCCGGGAACGCTTCTCGATTCTGGTGGAGCGCGACGACACCATGCGCGCCCGCAAGATGGCGCAGCGCCAGCGCTACCGGTGCTACATCTCAGAGTACGGGCCACGAACGCGGCCCAAGCCGCGGCCCGGATCGGCGCTGGGAGTCGTGACGTTCTCGGACCCGCGCGTGCCCGAGAACGTGGCGCGGATGCTCAACAGCGTGACGCTCGTGGAGACCGTCGAGGATGGCCACGATCTGGGCCGCGGCGCCATCTCGATTACCCCCGATGGCTACAAACAGGACACCCGCGGCGGCATCTTCGTCGGCACCCAAGATCTCTACTGCGGGTCCGGCGCTGGCGAACATCGCACCCATCAGATCGACGGCGAGCTCGGCCAGATGCGGAGTCGTCGTGACGAGCTGCAGCGCTCCTTGCAACCCACCAACGCGCGGCTGCGGACGATCGACGAGTCGCTCGCGGCGGCCAAGGCGCAGGGGCGTTTACTCGAGCGGCTCGGAGACCCGGACAGCCTCAAGACCCGGCTGACGGAGATCGGTGAGCAGCGGCGCGCGGCGAGTGAACGCTTGATGGCGCTGCTGGGTGAGGTCGACGAGGCCAACAACCAGCTCATCGACCGCGAGCGACGGATCTCGCTGCTGGAGTATCGCCACCGCGAAGCGCTGCTGGAACGCGACCGAGCCCGGAGCAGCGCCGCCACCGTGGATTCGCGGATTTTGCGGGTCGACAGCGAGCTGGCAGAGGTCGAGCCACGTGTGCCGAAAGCCCTGAGAGGCGCCGCCGCGCTGGAGCTGCTGGAGCCCGAGGTCGTGCTGGTCGAGCGCCTCAACAGCCTGCGACGTCGGGTCGAAGGGTGGACGGGCACCCGCGATCATCGCGCTGTACCGCTCTGGCAGAAAGGCCACGCCGAGCTGGTCGATCACGATCGGCAGCTCGCCCGCCGGCGCCACGAGCTCGACGAGCAGACCGAAGAGCTCGGCCTCGCGCGGCAGGCCTATGTGCGTGTGGTGGAAGAGACGATCCGACGCTACCGGCGCAACGTGCTCGCCCTGGGGGAGCTGTGCCGGGTCGAGGTGGATGTGCATGTACCCGGCGCGGATCAGCTCCGAGCCGAGGGTGACGCGCTGCTGGGCCGGGCTGGGCTGGAAGTGCGGGTCGGGTTTGACGGCAAGCGACCGGTGCCTGTCCATGACAGTCGCCTCTCCGGCGGCCAGTCGGTGGTGGCGTCGCTGATCCTGCTGATGGCGCTGACGATGAACGAAGAGGGCCAGACCGCGGGCTTCTTCATCCTCGACGAGCCCTTCGCCCACCTGTCCATCGAGCGTATCGACGAGGTCGCGCGCTTTCTTGAGGTCACGCAGGCGCAGTTCCTCATCACCACGCCGACCACACACAACCTGCGGGTCTACAACCCAGCCGGGCTGACGCTGAACTTGCGCAAGAAGGCGGGGACGAGCCGCTTCGCGCCGGTGCCGACGTTCCTACGCCGAACGCGGCTGCATGCGGGGCTGGGCGCGCAGGGCTAGGCCGACAGACGGCGTGATCTGCGTCATCGCAGCCGAGGCCGTTGGTTTCACTGGCAGCAGGTCGCGCGGCCTGGGCAGCAGTCTCCGAAGCCCACGCACGCCGCGTCGCAGTAGCACGCAACCGGCTCGTTCTGGCAGATCTTGAAGTCGAAGATGATGTAGCAGACCAGCTTGGTCGTGGTCTGCTGCGCCGAGCTGCCGCACTTGCCGCCGCAGACCCCGGCGCACTGCGTGCACGCGTCGCCGCCCTTGCAGTCGTCGTCCTTCTTGTTGCACTGGATCTCGGTCTGGCCCGGGTTCACCGCAGCGTCGCCATCAGCGCAGTCCCCCGCCTTCGACGCGACGTAGGGCGTGGCGGCGCTGCAGAGCAGCTTGCTCGCGCCGGTCACGCCCCACCCATCCTTGTCCGTGTCGAGAAACCACACCTTGGCATCCTTGGCGTTGTTGTCGGTCTGCCCGTCGCAGTCGTTGTCCTTGCCATCGCAGACCTCCGGATTCCCCGGGAACACGGCCTTATCGGTGTCTTTGCAGTCTCCTGCTTTGCTGGCCCGGTAGAGCCCCAGCGGCTTACACAGCTTGGCGCTCGCGGCGGTGCCAAAACCGTCATTGTCATCGTCGAAGTAAAACACCAGGTTGCCCTCGCCCTCGTCGGTGCTGCCATTGCAGTCATCGTCTTTGCTGTTGCAGAGCTCCTTCGCCGCCGGATGGATCGCCTTGTCGCCATCGTTACAGTCCCCTGGCTTGCTCGCGGTGAAGGGCGTCGCCGCCGCGCACAGGCATTGGCTGAGCTGGGTGAGCCCGTAGCCGTCCTGGTCGGTGTCCAAGTACCAAACCTTGCAGCCCTTGGCGCCGATCTCATCGGTCACGCCGTCGCAGTCATCGTCCTTGCCGTTGCACTGCTCAGCGGCGCCGGTGTGGATGGTCTTGTCCGCGTCATTGCAGTCCCCCGCTTGCAGGGCCACAAACGGGGCTTTGGCCGCACAGAGGCACTGCGAGCCGGCGAGCGGGTTGCCGTAGCCGTCCTGGTCACTGTCCGCGAAATACACCGCGCAGCCCTTGGCGCCGGCCTCGTCGGTGCTGCCGTCGCAGTCGTCGTCGAGCGCATTGCAGCTCTCCGTCGCGCCCGGTTTGACGCCAGCCTTCGTGTCGTCGCAGTCGCCCGGTTTGGCCGAGAGGTAGGGCGCCTTCGCCGCGCACAAGCACTGGCTGTCCGTCAGCTTGCCCCAACCGTCCACGTCGCCGTCGTAGAACCACGGCGTACACCCCGACGCCCCGACCTCGTCGATCTTGCCGTCGCAGTCGTCATCCTTGGCGTTGCATGTCTCGGCGGCGGCGGGCGAGATCGCGGCGTCACCGTCCTGGCAATCGCCGCCCTTCGTCACGTTGTGGGTCGCGCTTTTACCGCACAAACACAGCTTGGAAGCCGTCACGCCCCAGCCATCCTTGTCGCCATCGACGTACCACTCCGCGCAGCCGCCCGCGTCGGCCTCATCGGTGGCGCCATCGCAGTCGTCGTCCTTGCTGTTGCAGACCTCTTTGCCGCCCGGGCCGATCGCCTTGTCGGCGTCGTCGCAATCGCCGCTCAGGGTCACCGTCCATGGCTTCAGCGGCGCGCACAAACAGGCCGAGTTGCCGGGCTTGCTCGCCTTGGTGCCAAACCCATCGCCATCCACATCGACGTAGTAGGCCAGGCAGCCCTGGGCGTCCTGCTCATCGGTCTTGCCGTCGCAGTTGTCGTCCTTTCCGTTGCAGCTCTCCTTGGCGTTTGGCGCGACGCTGGCGTCCGTGTCCGCACAGTCGCCACCCTTGGTCGCGCCGTGGGTCGCCGACGGTCCACACAAGCAGGCCGGTTTTCCGCCGCCAAAGCCGTCTTTGTCACCGTCATGCCAATGCGCCACACAGCCCTTGGCGTCCGGCTCATCTTGGCTGCCATCGCAATTGTCATCCTGCTGGTTGCCGCAGATCTCCGTCGCCGCCGGGTTCACCGCCGCGTCGCCGTCATCGCAATCGGTCGCCGTGCTCGCCTGATAGAGCCCCGCAGCGGCACACAAACACTGCGTCGCCTTGCCGCCGGCGCCGTCCTTGTCCGCGTCGATGTAGAACTGGGCACAGCTGACCGCGTTCAGACCGCTATCGGTGGTGCCATCGCAGTCGTCGTCGATCTGGTTACCACACTGCTCTTTGGCGCCTGGCGACACGGCGGCGGCGGCGTCATCACAATCCGCCAAGCCTTGCGTGCAGACCTTTGGCAGCCCTACAGCGACCATCGTCTTGTCGCACCACCCGTCGCCGTCATCGTCGCAGCCCTCATCCACGACGCCGTCGCAGTCGTCATCCACGTCGTTGCACTGCTCCTTTGCGCCCGGAAAGACGGCCTTGTTGTCGTCCGCGCAGTCGCCCGAGAGCGTCGCTGTCCAGTCTCCCGTGGCTTTGCACAAGCAGCTGCCAGCCGCTGCGGTCGTGCCCGCGCCGAAACCGTCCTTGTCAGCGTCCACGTAGCGCACGACGCAGCCGCTCGCGCCAGCCTCGTCGGTCTCTCCGTCGCAGTCGTCGTCCTTGCCGTTGCAGACCTCGGTGGCGGATGGCGAGACGGCCAGATCCAGCGGCCCACAGTCCGCGGCGTTGGGTGTGCCGTCACCGTCGATGTCCGGGTCGACACAGTCGGCTTGGCCATCCTTGTCGAGGTCGGGCTGCCCCTCGTCCGTGACGCCGTCACAGTCATCGTCGAGCCCGTTGCAGGTCTCGGCGGTTGGCGTCGGCGCGGTGCACCCAGCGACCCCGGACGCACACGTCGTCACGCCTTGGCAGGTCCCGGCCGGGGCGCTGCTCTCACAGGCCAAACCAGCGAGCCCCTCGTCGGTCTCGCCGTCACAGTCGTCGTCGACGCCGTTGCACACCTCGGCCGCAGGGGTCGTCGCGTCACAGTCGGTGAGGCCCGCCGCGGCGCACTTTCGGGTCCCGGTGCAGGTGCCGAAGCTGTTGGTCAGCTGGCAGGCCGTGCTCGCGCCCGCGGTCGTCGCGGCGGCGGAGCACGTGCAGGCCCCTGTGCTCCGCACACACTGCTTGGCGCTGCCTTGGCTGCCGTTCGACTGCGCGCAAGCGAATCCAGCCGGACAATCGGCGTCGGCGACGCAGCCGCCACCGCAGAACGACCCTGCCGCGCCGTAGCCAACGCAGAGCGCGCCCGCGGAGATCGCATCGCAGCCGCTGTCGGCACCGCACGGTCGGCAGAGGGCCTTGAGCTTGGGCACACAGATGTTGACGGAGTCGGCCCCGGGGGCGACCTCACAGGCGAAACCGGTCGGACAACACTCGACACACGTGCGTGTGCACACCTTGCCGCCGGGCGCGTCGACACAGTAGCTGCTGTCGCAATCGCCAGGCGCTGCGCAGGCGCTGCCGGCTTCGCCGGGGGCCGGATCGACGGTAAATTCGCAGCTGCTGACGCCGGTGCCGGGTGCGTCCGGGGCCACGACGTCAGGCGCCACAGCGTCCAAACCGGCGACGTCGGGGCCGGCGTCGGAGTGCCACACCACGCCATCGCTCGCCGCGCCTGTGTCGGCGAAGCCGATGATCTCCGGCAAGGCCAGCACATCGGTCGACGCCGCCCCTTCACCGCCCGCTGCGGGCTCACCGCTGCACTGAAGCAAGACGCTGGGGGCGAGGACCAAGAGCGCGCCAACGCAGGCGACGCGGGCCGAAACCCGTCGGCGGCGCACAAGTCTGGGGGCTGGAAACGACGGGAGCAGCTGCACGAGTAAGATCCTCCGAGTGGTCGGTCGCCAGCGTAGCAGATTCCTCGCCGAACACAGCGCAAGCCGCGCACAGCCTCAGCCACGAACGGCCGAACCATGCGCCGGAAATATCGACCACAGCTTGATGCCGTTCGCGCCGGACCCTACGATGGGGGCCATGCACAGCCCTCCGATGCGCCAGCCCTGCCCTCCAGCTCCGTTCGCGCGGCGGTCGACCCACGCGGTGCTGCTGCTGGTCGGCCTCGTCGGGCTGGGCTGGGCGTGCGGCGCGGCGAAATCTAAGCTGTACGACCGCGACATCAGCCTCAGCGACGCCCCGCTGGGCCGCAACATCGCGCGAGAACCCCTCGAAGGCGGCCTGCTGGACGGCTGGAACGCCCT
>CALENB010000245.1 GCA_937910235.1 uncultured Myxococcales bacterium
CCCCGTGTCGCCTAGAACCCCGTGTCGCCTAGAACCGCAACTGCAGGCCGATCCCGTCACCCGTGAGGACGGGCCTGAGGCGAAGCGAGCCGCCCGGGCTGGATCGATACAGACTAGAGCGATGTCGCACGACCCAATTGCCGGTGGCATAGCCCATCCCGGCGCCCACTAGGATTTCCGAGAGGAAGTGGCGGTGGTTGACCACATGCATCAACGCAAGCGAGCCGGCGACGAGGTGCACCGCCGCAGACACCGCCCAGTGCGGCTCCCAATAGGCCTCTGCGACTGCAACCACGGCGTATAAGCTGGCGAAGTGGCCCGATGGCGTGCCAGCGGGATAGAGCCTCGGCGACGCCGCCGGGCCCAGCACGCGCCCTAGCCCCTCGCCATTCTGGGGGCCCTCGCGACCGATCAACAGCTTGCTGCTCACATGAAATAGTTGGACGACGGTGACCGCCTCCGCGATCAACGAGACCGCCTCAGCCGTCCTATCATCGCCCCGGACGAGGGCGACGCCCCACATCGTCGCGCCCACGAGCCCGAGTCCGCCCATGACGATCACCTGATTGCGCAAGGAGTAGATGTCGGGCACCCACGAGTCCAGATTGTGGGTGATCCAGCGGTCGATGCGAACATCAGCGGATGGCCCGGTCGGCAGCATCAGCCCTGCGGTCACGCCGGTAATCCCGAGAAATAGCGCCCAATCTGTCGCCTCCCAGCGCGGGATGTTCCCACTGGCCCCGGATCCATCTAACCACCGAAGCATGATTGACTATTTACCGGCGAGTCCCTTTTTTGCCTCGCTCCGATGCGGTACACCGCTGGCCGCCCGATCCTCGGGCAAAAAAGCTGCGGCCGCGGGCTCTACCAAGAACTTACCGCGGCCGCCCTTCAACAAGGACGGTCAGTATGTCACGCACAAATCGCTCAGTCACCTTCAAAAAACGTAATGATGATCGACTCCCCGAGAGATTGACCAAGGCGGCGGCGCTGCTCTTGTTGTTGTTCAACGCCGGCAAGATCGATCAGGCCGGCAAGGTCCTCAAAGTCCGGCGGCAGGGCGGGTACTGCGCTGCCGACGCCTGGCTCGCGCTCGTGGTTTGGCTACAGTCCTGTCCTCAAGCCGGAATTAAGACCTTCTGGAACGAGACCTTGGCGCGCTGCAACCAGCAGGTGGCGGCCATTGTCGGGCGAAAGCGCTTGCCCTCGCCGGCAGCGTTATCCCGCATCCTGAAGTCGATGGAGGTTGGGCTGCTGCGGCCGATCGCGCTGTGGTTGCTGACCGTGGTGCCGGCGGTGGACGCGCTGCTCGCGCACCCCGCGACGCAAACCTATGACACGCGCGGCCAGGGTTGGCATGTCTTCGACCTTGACCCGACGGTCACGACGCTCCGGCAACGGTCGCTTCCAGCGGGCGAGGATCTTCCTGAGCCCATGCGGCGTGCCGATGATTTTGCCGCGCCGGGCTACGCGGGACGCAAACGCGGCGACGTGCAAATCAAGCGGATGACCGTGCAGCACGCCGGATCCGGCGTGTGGGTCCACGGCCACATCTCACCCGGAAACGGCGAGGGCATGCCCGACTTTGTCGCAGCCCTCACCAGTGTTGCGGAGCTCTGTGATCGTGTTGGAATCGAACGTTCTTGCGCCATTATGCGCATGGATGGCGAGTTCGGTACCGTGCCGTGGTTCTCGGCATGCCGAGACCTTAGCTTGCCTTTCATCACGCGGCTCAACCGACCCAAGTACTTTGAAGATCCCGAGTTTCTGGCTTGTTTGCGTGCGGCATCCTGGTTCTCGGTGCCGGACAGCGGGTCTGGACCCAAGCGCGTCGCAGCCGAGCTCGGGCGATGGACGGTTCGTCCAGGGACCAAGACGCGTCGCGCAGACGGGACCCTGTATGAGCCGATCGAGGTGCGGGTGATCGCTTGTGCGCTGCCGAAGACCGGTAAAGCTGGGCGCGGCAGGGTGCTGGATGGTTTTCAGGTCGAGCTGTTTTCTGTGGACTTGCCAGCAGAGGCTTGGCCTGCCTGCGAGGCGGCGGCGCTCTATTTTGGTCGTGCTGCGGAGGAGAACAGATTTGCGCAAGAAGACCGAGAATTCGGCTTGGACCGCGTCGCCAGCTACAACTTGGCTGGCCAAGAACTCGTGACGCTCACCGGGTTGATGCTGTGGAATCTACAGCTGGTGGAAGGCTTCAATCTTGAAACACCGCCGATGACTCCTCCTCCACAGGCTGCGCGGTCGGCGGCTGTAGCGATAGAAATGCCGGCAGCTTGGCCCAGGGATCCGCTTGTTCAGCGTGTGTTGGCTGAACTGCCTTGGCCAGATCTGCTGAGCTCACGCGAGAATTGGGCGTGGAGTGCAGAAGAAGAAGCGCTGCTGTGTCCTGACCACCGCCCGCTGGCGTTAACGAGCGTGCGCACGATTTGGGCAGATGCAGAGCGAACCGGTGTCGCGTTGCGCAGGCCAACTCACGGCTGTGATGGGTGCCCGATTCGCGCCGCCTGCATGCCGAAACAGCGAGCGACAACGACTAAGATGATTGAACTTTCTGTGCCGAGCGAGATGGCCGCCCGGCTGCAAAAACGTCTTTCCAAGATCCGTGCGGTCGACACGGTCGCCCAGAAACGGCGCGTGAAGCCGCCGCGCGCAGGTGGGAGCGCCATTGTGGTGGCACCGCTGCTGCCGGCGCGGGCGCGCCAGGTGTTGAACAGCGCGCTGAGAGCCCTGGAAATCACGGTGCGGGTCATCTTGGGCGAGGAGCCTGCGCCGCTACCACACCTGATCTCGGCGGGTGCCGCTGACCGGCAATGTCGGCGTCGGACGTGGGAGGAACGGTGGCTGAGCAATCAGCTGCCGGAGGGCTCGAGTGTCGACATACGTGTCGGCGGTTCAGACGACTGTCGCGCTCTGCTCAGTCGTGAGCAGACTTGCGCTCAGACGATGCTGGCGATGACATGAGCTTGTCTCGGAGGCCGAGATTGTGGTGTGTGTTCCCGCATGTAGATGGAACCGGATCCAGTGGGATGTTGGCGGGAATGGCGATCAGGTCATAGGCGACCCGCGGCACCACGCTCGTCGTGGGATAGCGCCGCGAATCTTCGAGTAGGAATCCGATGTCACTCGGGCCCGGCACGCCTGAGGGCTTCGCCGCAGGGTCCTGAACCGCTGGCGCCTTCGATTCTGGCGCCTTCGATTCTGGCGCTGTCGTCCCAGCCACCGCCGCGAAAGTGACCGCAGGCGTCGCGAAGACCGACAGGGCGACAACCACTACGAGGGGCGCGAGGAGAAGCGGGGTTTTGATTGAGAAGCCGCGCATGAAGTCATGCTAGCCCTTGGAATCAGGGCCGATGCGGTTTTTCATTTCGCCGGACTGCGTCAATCAGCGGCCGCCGTAGTGGCGCCCCGGATCCTATACTTAGGGGGCCGGACGCGCCTGAGTCGCAGCGACGGCGGGTTATGACATCACGGGATCGAACGCCGCACTCGATTCAATTTAGCGTGGAGAAAAAGCGGAAAGGGTCGAGACGCTTGTCGGACCAAGTCAGCACCGACAGCGCTCGATTCCGAGAGAGGAGCGCTGCGATGAACTTCAACTTACTCGTGCTGGCCATCATCCTTCTCGTGGCGTCGATACGCAGCCATTGGACGCTGCGTCGGGCCGTCAATCCCATGCCGCCCATCACGCCGCCGGATGCCTATCCGGCTGTCACCGTCATCCGCCCTATTCGCGACCTGGACGCCGGCGCAGAGGAGAACATCCACGCGGCACTCGACCACGGCTATCCCGGTGCCGTTGAGACCTTCTTTGTCTTCGATGACGCCACGGATCCCACCCTGCCCTTGGTGCGACGCGCCCTAGCCAGCCTACCGGACAGTGAACGCGCCACGGCGCATATCCTATTCTCGGGGGCGCCGCCCAATCAGCAGACCGGCAAGCTACACGCGATGCTCGCCGGATTCGCACGGGCCCAGTACGACATCATCGTCTTTGCCGACTCTGACATTCGACCCGCTCGGGACGCATTGACCGCGCTGGTCGCGACCCTGACCGCCGCCGATGACGTCGGCTCGGCGTTCGCCCCAGTGGTGGTCACCTCCGCGCTGGAGAGCGCAGGTGACGCAGGGTACGCGCTGATGCTCAACGGCCTGTACAGCCCCGCTGCCTACCTCGCCATGGGGCGCGCGCACGGTAGGAGCCCCTTCATCATGGGCCAGTTCATGGCGTTGCGACGCTCGGCTATCACGGCCATTGGCGGCCTAGAGAGCCTCGAGGGCCAATTCGTCGATGACATGTATTTGGGTGAGCTCATCACGAAACAAGGCCTGCGCAACCAACTCTCCTGGCAGAGCGTGCCGATCATCCAGGGCGGCCTCGATTTCGGCGGTTTCTGGCGCCTCTACCGCCGCTGGATCGCGTTCTCGCAGAGCGGCTTGCGTGACGGCCCCGGCTCCGTCAAACGCAACTCTGTGTACCGCGGCGTGCTCTTCGGCGCGAGCCTAGGGTTGGCGGTCGCGGCGGCCTTATTGGGGGTCTGGGCAGCCGCCGCGGTCGGCCTCATCGCCGCGCTCACCATCGTTTGGAGCATCGGCGCGCTGCACTTACGCTTGGGCGGCGCGCCGATGCGACCGATTCATCGCGCCATGGCGCTGGCCATTTTGCTGCTGGCGCCGCTGATCTACCTCGCCAACGCCCTCGACCACGACGTCGTTTGGCGGGGCCGCGCCTACCACCTCGATGGTCGATCGCGGCTGGCCGTCCCGGTTGGCCTGGACGCCGAGGACAAGCTGAAAGCCGCGGCGAGGGCGCGTATCGACGAATGAGGCGGTGCTGCCATCCCGTCATAGCGGCGACTACACCTTGACCGGATGGATGAGGAAGGAGGATCAATTGCGACGTATTCGTGTGGTGCGAGGAGGCCGGAAATCCGGCCGATTCACCGCCGCGCTTCGCCCATCTATCTGAACCGAGCGACGCGCGCGCGAACAGCCAATGCTGGCTCGTGATACCTCGGCGTCGATGCTCGATCGGGTGACGATCCGCGAGGGCGAAGACGAACTGATGTGGTGGAGTGAATTGAACCATCGCAGGTGAAGTGCGTCAGCCGCCTCTGCGCGGGACCGAACCAATGCCGTATAAGTACGATCGCACAGGCCCGGTCCCATTTTTCATTTTGGGGGGCGCGGGGCGCGCGCCCCAGCCCGATAAATCGGGCTTCCCCACCGCGTACGGGCTCCGCCCTTTTTGTGGAACAGTCGCTTTGAACTTGTGCAGAATTGTCCGCGTTTGGATTGGTCCCCTCTGCGCCATGGTTGAGGGTTTCTACATCCACGCGCGCACAACCGTTGGGGGTCGTCTTGCGCGCGGTAGTGAACACTGAGTCGCGAACGCGATTATATCATCCTGGGCCACAGCAGGAGTGGCGGGAACCGGCCGCTCACTAGGTGGCGACCGGCGCGCCAGCGCTGAGGGGTAGCTTCGTCTCAGCTGTAAACAATCTTGGATTTATGGTTTTGTGGTGGTGGTGTAAGGTCTGGACTCACGTCGCTCGCTGACCCGGTTTCATGTCGCTGCAACGCACAGATGTCTGCTTTAGCGGCTTCGTCCAACAAGCATTTTGCCAACTTTGGGGAAGGAGTTGGCCTCGATCATCGTTTCGTCCATGACGGTAGACCAGGCAGTCTCGCGAACA
>CALENB010000246.1 GCA_937910235.1 uncultured Myxococcales bacterium
CGCGCCGCCCTCGCCCCGCCGCGCGTGGCCGCCAGCCCGCGCCGCCAGACGACGCGCCGCCGGCCACACTGTACGACGACAGCGGCGGCGCTGGCGGCGATAATGAGGACGCGACGCGGGTCTTGAGCACAGCAGATCTCGACGATTTCAACGCCGCCGCCGCCGCCACCGCCGCGCCGCGCGCAGCACAGGCGATCCCGATCGAGCTGCACGTGGTGTCGGGTCCCGATCGCGGCAAGGTGCATCGACTGTCCGAAGGCGAGGCGCTCGTCGGTCGCGGCCTCGACTGCGACATCGTGCTGGCGGATCCGGCCGTGAGCCGCAAGCACTTCCGCGTCGTCCGCACGGGCGATGACGTTGACGCTATCGACATGGGCGGCGCCAACGGCACCAACATCAACGGCGATCGCGTACCACGGCATCGCCTCACACCCGGCGACCAAATCGAGGTCGGCACCACCGTGCTCGAGTTTCGAGTCGAGGGTATGGCGACGTCTCGTTCGCGCGACGATTTCCCCCAATCCTCGGGGTCTTCGGCAGCTTCACGACCTGCCGGCAGGGGTAAGGGCAAGAGCAAGGTTGGCTTGTTCGTCGGCTTGGCCGCCGCTGGTGTGCTGGTGCTCGGCGGCGGCGGAGTGGCCGCTTGGTTGGTGATGGGCAGCGGTGGCGATGGCGGCGCATCGACCGGCGACGGAGCCGAAACGGCCCCGGACATCGGCGAGCTGATCAAGTCCGCCAAGGGTCAGATCGACGCGGAGGAGTGGTCCGGGGCGGTCGACACGTTGAAGAAGGCCAAGAAGCTGGCGCCGACCAACACCGAAGTCAAAGGCATGCTCGTCAAGGCTGAAGAGGAGCACGAAGCCGCTGAAGCGCTTGAAGAGGGGAAGGCGCTGCTGAAGAAGAAGCAGTACAGCCAGGCCATCTCCCGCTTGAAGGACGTGCCGAACTCATCGGAGCAGTTCTCAGAAGCGGCGGACGCGATCAAGGAAGCGAAAGTCGACATGACGAGCGCGTACCTGACCGCGGCTCGAACGGCGATGGAGGCCGGCGACAGCGTCAAGGCCAAGGCGCTCCTAGCCAAGATCCTGAAGATCGATCCTCAGCACACCGAGGGCAAACTGCTCAACGAGCAGCTGGCGAGTGGCGACGGCGCCGCACCAGCTGGTGACGGCAAGCCGGGTAGCGACTCAGCGGGCAAAGACCAGGGTGGCAAAGACAAGGCCGGCAAAGACAAGGGCGGCAAGGGCGACGTCGCCGCGAAGCCGGGCCAGAGCGCCGATAGCCTCATGAAGCGGGGCCTGAAGGCCTATCACAACCGCGAGTGGAGCGCTGCACAGCAGGCGTTCTCCGCCGTCGCAAAGGGTAACTACGACAAAAAGGACCGCACCAAGGCAGCCCAGTTTCTGGCCGGCAGCGCTGAGGTGGCGGCCGCGTTTGGCACGGCGAATACGCAGCAAAAGCCACTGCAACAGGCGAAGGCGTGGCGCACAGCGTACGCGGCCGACAAGCGGGTGGATGGGCACTTTGGTTCGATGCTCATCAAGCGTCTGACCGCGGCGTATGTCATCGCTGGCAAGCAGCTCTACAAGGGTGGTCACTTCGCCCGCGCTGCGGAGGCCGTGCGTGAGGCGATGAACTACGATCCCGAGAACGCGGCGGCCATGAAGCTGGAAGATCAGTGCATGAGCCAGGCCGTGTCGCTGCTGGGCAAGGCCAAGCAGCACATGGCCAAGAAGAACTATGCGACGGCTCAGAGCCTGGCGCGCGAGGTCATGGGGGTGCTGCCCTCGATGGATCCCCGCGCCGCTGAGGCACGCGGTATCGCCAAGGCTGCAGCCGCAGCGAGCGTCGCCGGCGACGACGACTGAACGTCGGTTCCCTGAAACACCGATCGTGCAACCGCACATCGAGAAGACCCATCGCCGCGCCTCGAGCCGGCACCTAGGAGAGGCCATGGCCGACCACAGCGAGCTGAAGGTGCTTGTCGCCGAAGACGATCTCGAAATTGGCGACATGCTGCGGGCGACCCTGTCGGGTGCGGGCTATGACGTCACGTTGGTTCACGACGGTGAGGAGGCGCTGCGCGCTGCCCTCAGCGAGAAACCCGATCTGATCGTGCTCGACGTGATGATGCCGCAGATGAACGGGTGGGAGGTGTGCAAGAACTTGCGCGCACGCCCTGAATTCAGCGACGTCGGTATCCTCATGCTGACGGCGATCGGCCCGAACTTGAACGAGATGACCGCCCCGTTGTATGGCGCGGACGATCACCTCGATAAGCCTTTCCTCATCGACGAGCTGCTCGAACGCCTCGCTACCCTGGCTCAGAAGGCCGGCGGCGCGCCGGCAACAGCGTGAGCTGGAGGGCTGCGATGACCGCCCACACGGTGCAGATCCGGTCGGCGCAGATCCGGTCGGCGCACATCCGATCGGCGCAGATCTGGTCGGTGCAACCTCGATCGGTGCCAACCGTCCGCCGTGCCTACGTCGCGGCGCTCGCGGCGTCGATTTGTCTGCCGTTGTTCGCCGGATCAGCGTCCGCTGCCGATCAGCAGACGGTGACGCTCATCGACCTGAGCACCGATGGTCGTGCGCAAGGTGAGATCGCGCACGACGTCACGCGGGCCCTGCGCCTTGACGCGCGGATTCGTTTTCGCCCGGTCTCTGAGACCATCAACGTCGGCGGCGAGGACGCAGAGCGCAACAATGTGCGCAGCGCCATCAGCTTGATGCGCTCGGCCTCCAATCGCATCAAGGAGAAGGATTGGGAAGACGCCGCGGAGGAGCTCGAGAGCGCTGTGACGGCGCTGACGACGTCCTTCGCCCACGCGCCCGATCAGACCTTCGTGGAGCAGGTGCTCGTGCTGCACGGGGTGGCGCTCTACATGGCCGGCGAGAAGAAAGAGGCCGCGCTCGCCTTTCGTCGTTCGGTCGCGTTCCACCCGAAGACCAAACACGACGTCAGCGCGTATGGCGCTAAGGTCGAGGCTGCTTATGCCAAGGCGCGTGACGAGGTGCTCTTGCGCAAGCCGGTGACATGGGAGATCCGCACCGAGCCGGCCAACGCCGAGGTGTGGGTCAACGGCCGCTATTACGGTCTGTCGCCCACCTTTGTAGTGTCCATCTCGGGTCCGCAGTATGTGCGCCTCATGAAGCAGGGCTACGGCCGCTGGGGCAAGCTCATGGTGGTGAAAGAAGAGAACGCCAAGGTCTCGCTCAAGATGACGGTAGCGCGTCGCAAGCCGGCGTTCGACCGGATGCTTGAGCGCCTCAGCGAGATCTTTGACGGCGCCGTGGAGCCCAACGACCTGACCCGCGCCCAGGGGTTGCTCAACGCGCCGCAGGCCGTGGTCCTGCGCGTCTCAGGCTCCCGCGAGAAGATGAAGGTGCAGCTTGCGCTCGCCAACCTCGCCGGTCGGCAGGTCGTCAAACGCATCACGCGCAATGTGCCGTGGATGCGCCGTGACAAGATGGCGATCGAAGCCCTGGTGCAAGAGCTGCTCAAGGCGCCGGACATCCCGAAGGCCGTCGGTCCGGTCGTAAAGACGGACTCCGTGTTCAAGAAGTGGTGGTTCTGGAGCGCGGTCGGCGTGGTCGCTGCCGGCGCCACGACCGCCGCGATCTTGCTGTCGCGTACCGAGACGGCCCCCGCCAAATACAAGGCCGGCGAGGGCGGGCTCATCCTCCATTTCTGAGTCTTGGGGGGGGGCGGAGCGCGTCATCGCGGGTTGAGCCTGCCGGTCTAGCCTGCGGGTTTGGCGGTCGGTCCGGCTGTGGTCGGTGCGGCTGGGGCAGGTGTGGCCGACGCAGGTGTCACGGGCGGGAAGGGCGCCGCGACCGGGATCGGCGTGGTGCGCAGCAAGGCGGCGCCACTCACAGCCATGATCTTGTCGGTCAGCTCGTCGAGCACACCCGCACGGGCGAACCAGCGCGGGAAGTCGTTGGCGATGTCCATCGCAGAGCGCAGGTCGGGGATGCGCGCTCGCCCTTGTTTGATCGCAGCTTGGAGCTTCGGGTAGGCCGGATCTGTGGGCAGCTTCGGGTCCGAGAGGCCCCAGCCGGCGGCCTCCAAGCGGTCTTCCAGGGTGGGCCAATGCACGTCGGTGAACGGTCGCGGCGGCGTGCGCTCGTAGAACGCCTGCAGCGCAAAGCGGATCCCGCCAGGCACCGGCGTCTGCCCGGTGACCCACACCGCGCGCTCGACATGGTTGGGAATGCGGTCGATGAAGCTGATGATCTCAGATTGACTGCCCTTGATCGTGACGCGCGCGTCGATCACGCCCTTGAGGTCATCGGGGCTGAGCTCCCACGTTTGATCGGCGCCAAGCTGCGGACCCTTGGCGGCGACGGGTGCTGTCGGTCGCACATGCACCTGCCAGTCCGACATCTCCAGCGACATCGCCCGGGCATGGGCCCGAAGATCGGACTCCAACGACTGCTCTGCGGGCCGCGCCGGTACCCGTCGAGAGAAGCCGCGCTGCTGCAACCGGCGGTTGAGCTCCGCGAGCAGATGGCCGCTACGAAGCCGCAGATCGTACACTTTCTGCATGGTCGTCAGCTCCGCTTCGACGCCAGCGAGGATCTGGGCAAGCGGGATGGGTTTCGGCGGTGGCACAGGTTTGGCCGGTGGCGGCGCGGTGGCGCACCCGACGAACAGGGCCGCGAGCCAGAGCACGGCGGCGACCGCGTTCAGTCGCAGGCCGCAAATCCGGCGTAGAAGTGGCTGGTCAAGGTCGCGTCGTCGCTGCATCGGATCCCCCACGGACGCGTACCGTCCGAAGTCACTGCCCGGGGCCACTGCGCGGGGCCACTGCGCGGGGCCATTGTCGCTAGACCACCACAGAAGGGAAGGGGCTTGCCGCGCCCACGACGCAGCGCTACCCTCCGCGCTCCACACTACCACGCTTGCACCTACCTCTCAGGTGCCCCAAGGAGCGACGCAGCATGCCACGCACCCACGAGGACATCGAAGACTTCATCATGCGCAGCGAGATCTCGGCGACCGAGGCTGCGCCTGGTACTTGGTTGCTCCAAGACGAGTCTTGGGGCGGCGCCCAGATCGTCGTGCAACACACCGACCCGCTGCTTGTGTTCCGCTGCAAGCTGTTCGACCTGCCGGAGATGCCGGTCGAAGCCGAGGCCACCCTCTTTCGCCGCATGTTGCAGCTCAACGCCACAGACATGGTTCAGGGTGCCTACGCCATCGAAGGCACCGCGGTCGTGGTTGTTGAGGTGTTGCAGGTCGAGAATCTCGACGAAAACGAGTTCATGGCCGCTGTGGATTCGCTGACCATGGCGATCGTCGAGCATCACGACGACCTCTCCGCGCTGCTACCGAGCGCGCAAGCCTGAGCGCCCATGGTCGAAGCTGGCCAGCGCTGAACCGCGCCTGTTGAGCCTGCCCTGTTGAACCCGCCCCGTGGTCACGTCAGTCTTCCTGGACGCGACCCCACACGACGAGAGAGGAAACGTCCATGAGCATGTTCCAGCGAATCGGTCTGCTGCTCCGCTCCAACATCAACTCGATGGTGTCGAGCGCAGAGGAGCCGGAGAAGATCCTTAACCAGCTGCTCATCGACATGCGAGAGCAGTTCATCAACGCGAAAAAGCAGGTCGCCGTAGCGATCGCGGATGAGAAGCGACTCTACGCCAAGCTCAACGAGGCCAAGAAGACGTCGGCTGACTGGGAGAAGAAGGCCATGCTCGCCCTGACGAAGGGTGATGAAGGTTTGGCGCGTGAGGCGCTCTCCCGCAAGCAGGAGCAGGACAGTCTGGCGACGCAGTGGCAGCAGCAGTGGATCGCGCAGAAGCAGGCGACGGAAGGGCTGCGAGAGAGCCTGCACAAGCTCAACAGCAAGATCGGCGAAGCGAAGCGCAAGAAGGACCTGCTGATTGCGCGGTCCAAGCGAGCCGAGGCGCAGAAGTCGATTCAGCAGACCATGGGTGGGCTCAACGACAACAGCGCTTTTGACGCGTTTGAGCGCATGAACGACAAAGTCGAGCAAAATGAGGCAGAGGCTGAAGCTGCCGCTGATCTGGCCGGTGAGCTCAGTGGGTCGAACCTGGAGGACCAGTTCGCCGCGCTTGAGCACGAGTCGGGAACCAACGACGCCCTGGCCGACCTGCGTGCCAAGATGGGCCTGGGTGGCCCCACGGTGAAGACGCCGCTCGCCCTTGGCGTGCAGGACGAGTTCCCGGTCCCAGAGATCGGGATCGACGTCAACGAGAAGGTCGGCGGATAAGTAGGGGAGAGCGCTGTGGGGCACTATCGGCTGCGAGGCGGCGTTCAGCTCGCTCGTGGATCGGATGGTCGCTGGATGCTGCGTGACCGCAGCCTGCGTCGTGCCCTACGTCTCGGCGATCGAGACGCCCGCGTCGTTCGGTTATTGGCTGATGGGCGTGGCTGCGGTTTTGCCGCGCTCGTCGCTGCCCTCGGTGATCCAGATGAGGTGCGGACTCGGCTGAGCGCGCTGGCGCGGTTGTATGTGCTCGCTGGTGAACGCGCGACGACCCGGCTCTCGCTGGTCCAGGAGGCCGCTGAGTTCGCCGCGACGCTAGCCGCCGCCGCCGCCGCCCCTGAGGCCGCTGCCGGCACGGTTCCGGTCCACTTTCCGCCTGGACGCGACCCGCCGCGGCACCGCTGTGTGGCGACCGGCGCCTGCTGCTCCGCCAGCTTTCTGGGCCCAATGAGCGACAACGACCGGATCCGCGTGAGCGGCCTGCGACTCGGCGCCCGCGCGCGGGTCAGCGACGGCGCGGACGCGCTGGAGAGCGTTGAATTTCAGGGCCAGGAGCTGTGGGGGATGCGCCGCATCGGAGGCGACTGCGTGGCCTTGGGGGACGACAATCTCTGCGACCTGCATGCCGAACACGGATACGACATCAAGCCGATCCCGTGCCGACAGTTCCCGCTGCGCTTTCATCGGACGCCGTGGGGACTGCACGTGAGCCTGTTGCTTGCGTGCGAAGGCTACGATCGCGCCCGCGGCGAGGCCGACGCGTGGTCCACGCGGGAGCAGGAAGTCCGGGCTTTCTTGGCTGAGGGCGCGCACGTTCCGGCCAGTGCGCTGCCCTTTGAGTGGAGCGCTGGCGTACCGGCGAGCGTCGCAGAGACGCGCGGTCTGCTCGACGCGCTTCTGCAAGGGTTTGACACCGACATCGCCGCCCCAGCGGACCCGTTGACCCCCGAAACAGCCGAATATACGGCCGATCCGCGCGCGTTGCTGGCGACGGTGGTGCGCAGCTTCGAGGCGGCCACGCTCGCTCGTGCGGCGGCGTTGAGTGAGGGCGAGGAGGTGGCCCAAGTCGCGGCGGCCGGCCTCGCCACTGCGGGCCTCGCTGACGCGTTGGAGGGTGACGCGCCGTGGTTTGACGTGACCGGGCTCGCGGCGCACAAGGCCCGACTCGCAGCGCGCGCGACCGCGCTCGCCGACCGTGACGAGCCGGCCGACGTGACACGGCTCGGTCGCTTCGCGACGGGGCTCGACGCGCTGATCGACAACGCACAAGCGGCGCCGCGCGGGGCGTTTCGGTTGTCTGAGCTGGCGCGTCGACACCTGCTCGACGTGGTGCACAACGACCTCCCCGCGCAGATCGCCCTCGGCCAGCTCGATGCCGGACTGGCGAACCTCGCCCGCCGGCTGCGTTTTGTTGAGGCGTTGGCGTGCGCGCTCAGCGCCGCGGATGGCGCCAGCGAGGTCACGGCGCGCCACACGACGCTCGCCTTGAAGGTGGCGTACCGCTCGGAGCCCGACATCACCGCGCTTTCCGCGTCGTGGGTACGCCGCGCTGACGCTGCAACCTAATCGAGGCTGTCCCTTGCTCGGTTGGGTGGGGCTCCAGTACCGTTACGCCGTTCGCAATAGACCCTTAGGGGGGATGCTCATGGTTCACGTCGATCAAAAATCCGTTACGGGCCGTCGCGCGATCGCGCTGCTGGGCCTCATCGTGCTGTTGGGTGCGATGCCAGGGTGCGGCGCCGACGAGGAGCCCAAAGAGGAGGACGCCATAAGCTTCGGGCAGACGGACACGGGTGTGACGTTCACGGACACCGGCGTCGCGAAGGACTCAGGCGGCACACCAGCTGACACCGGCCCGGCCGACACGGGCGCGCAAGCCGACACGGCCAGCGACAGCGGTCAGCTCACCGACAGCGGCGAAGCTGACGTGCTGCCCGACGTGGCTGTCGAGCTCGACGCCGGCGAGGACACGGCCGTGGACACCAATGTGGCACCGGATGTCGCCCTCGACCTGACCAGCTGCGTCAGCCGATGCGGGAAATACAAGTTCGGAGCGCCCTGCCAATGCCACGAGCAGTGCGCGGACAGCGGTGATTGCTGTAGCGACTACGCGAACGTGTGCAGCGCAGATGGCGCGACGGGTGACGTGACAGATGCCGGCGGCGACGCGACCGCGACACCCGACGCGGGGCCTGACGTTGGGCCCGACACCGGCCCGATCACCGACATTGGCTGCCAGAATATCGACCCAAACGCGGCCCCCGGCACCCTCGTGATCTCCGAGATCATGATCAACCCCAAGGCGGTCTTCGACGACTTCGGCGAGTGGGTGGAGCTCTACAATCCGGGCGATCAGCCGGTGCCGCTGGCCGGGCTCATCATCGAAGAGCCAGTCAGCAAGAAGAGCCACCAGATCAAAGGCTGCACGCTGTTTGTCGCCCCGAAGTCGTACTTCGTGCTCGGCCCGACCAACGACATGGCCAAGAACGGCGGCGTGTTGGTGAACTACGTCTACGACATCGGCGCGCTGAAGAACTTCAATGGTGGCGTGCTGATCCGCGTCGGCACGACGATCATCGACAAGGTCGAGTGGTTGGACGGCGTGTGGCCGAGCCCGGCTGAGTTCGACGGCAAGGCAGCGAGCCTCGATCCCGAGAAGCTCGACGCGGCCAAGAACGACAAGTACGAGTTCACGTGGTGCCCATCGAGCGTCGCGCTGTTGAGCGGCGATTTTGGCACGCCAGGCAAGCCGAACCCGGTGTGCCCCAAGCCGCCAGACGCCGACAATGATGAGGTCCCCGACGCCAAGGACAACTGTATCAGCGTCAAGAACCCCGACCAAGCCGACACGGACAAGGACGGGATCGGCGACGCCTGTGACAACTGCCCGAAGGTGCCCAACAAGGACCAGAAAGACATCGATGTCGACGGCTCCGGAGACGTGTGTGACCCGCAGAAGTGCGGCGACGGCGAGCTGGACCTCGACGAGCAGTGCGACGACGGCAACGACAAGGTCAACGACGGCTGTGAGGCCTGCAAAATCGCCAAGATCGTGGCCAGCAAGGTGTTCATCACGGAGATCTTCGTGAAGACCGACGAGGTCGTGTTGGGTGAGTGGTTTGAGGTCTACAGCGCCGACAAGAAGGACGTAATCATCAACGGCTGGCAGATCAAGACCGGTAAGGGCGGCTCCCACACCATCCCCGCGACCCCGCCGTTGGTGCTGAAACCCGGCGAGTTTTTCGTGTTCGGCGCGTCAAAAAGCCCAATTTTCAACGGTAAAGTTCCCGTGCAGCACGCTTGGGTCGACGCCGCTGGCAAGGTTGAGATCAGCTTGGATGACACGAGCGACACGATCTCGATCTGGAACAGCACCGTCCTCATCGACCAGGTCGCCTACGGCACCGCGACGCCTGCGCCGAAGACCGGCAAGGCGATCGCGCTCGATCCGTCGTTCATGAGCTCGTCGTACAACGACAAGTCGATCTACTGGTGCGATGCGTACACCAAGTGGCCGTCGAGCCCCGGAGATTTCGGCACGCCAGGCGTGAAGAACCCGACGTGCACACCGAACGGCGGCGACAAGGACGGCGACACGATCGTCAACGAGAAGGACAACTGCCTGTTCATCGCCAACGCGCTGCAGACGGACTCCGACAAGGACGGTCTGGGCGACGCTTGCGACAACTGCAGCAAGCTGCCGAACGCCGACCAGCTGGACGCGGACGGCGACGATGTCGGCGACCAGTGTGACAACTGCCCCAACTTCGCGAACACCGACCAGAAGGACACAGATGGCGACGGGTTCGGCGATTTTTGCGATTCGTTGAAGTGTGGCAACGGTCAGATCGACGCCTATGAAGAGTGCGACGACGGCAACACCCAGGCCGGTGATGGCTGCTCGGCGAACTGCCTGAAGGAGCTGGTGAAGCCGGGCGACGTCATCTTCGCCGAGTTCATGCTGAACCCGACCAAGGCGAGCGACGCCGCGGGCGAGTGGCTGGAGCTCTACAACACGACCGCGCAGCAGATCGACATCAACGGCTGGGTGCTGCGTGACAACGCGACGGACAAACACGTCATCAACAACGGAAAACCCCTGTGGATTCAGCCGAAAGGCCGCCTCGTGCTGGGGCTGAACGCCGACACCAAGCTCAATGGCGGCGTGACGATCGACTACGTCTACACGGGCGTGGCCATGGCGAATCAGGCCGACGCGCTCGTGTTGGAGTGGAACAACGTCAAGATCGATGAGGTGTCGTACTACGCGAAGGGGTTGCTGTGCGCTCCCGTGAACCCGAAGCCGGGTTGCCAGGACCTCGGCTTTGATGTGCAGCCTGGCAAGACGCTTGCGCTCGATCCGTTGCAGCACTCCGCCACCGCCAACGATAGCCAGGACGCCTGGTGCACGGGAAAAAAGAGCTACGGCGATGGTGATTTGGGCTCGCCAGGAGCGTTCAATCCGAGCTGCATCAACCCCTGCAAAGAGGCCGATAAAAAGACCAACAAGCAGGACGGCACGAGCTGTGGTCCCGAGCTGTGGTGCCAGACCGGCGAGTGTGTACCCAAACCGTCGTGCGGTGACGGCGTGAAGAATCAAGCCAACGAGCAGTGCGATGACGGCAACCTCAAGCCCGGGGACGGCTGCGACGCCCTCTGCCAGAAGGAGCCAGAGCCGCAGCCAGACGGAACGCTGGTCATCTCCGAGGTCATGGCCAATCCCGACGCTGACGCCGGCAACGACGTCGGCGAGTGGTTTGAGCTCCACAATCCCACCACCAAGCCTGTGAACGTCGAGGGCTGGCAGATCAGCGACGCGCCCGTTCAGCAGCCCGGCACCTGCGTCGGCAACGCGTCGAAGAGCTGCTTGGCCCACGCAGACTGTGGCGCCGGCGGGCTGTGTAGCTTGCCGGCCAAGCCAGTCGCGGACCAACACACCATCGGCGCGACCTGCGGCAACGGTCGCACCGAGAAGGCCGAGCAGTGCGACGACGGCAATGACGTCAGCGCGGATGGCTGCTCAAGCGGCTGCAAGGTGGAAGGTGGCTGCGTCTCGCTCGGGCTTAACGGCAGCACGTCTCATGTCGCCGCGACGGCCAAGACCGTGCCGTTCGCGTTTATGGGGCGTATGACGTGGCACGGCTGGTTCCGGCTCGACAGCGCCACGAGCGGCGGCACCTGCAAGACGGCGACCGGCAGCGCGCCGTGCTCTGAGCTCTTCAGCTACGGCGTCGAGGGGGAGTATCGCCTCAGCGTGCGCAGCTCCGGCGGCAAGCTTTGGTTGTCCGCCGGCAACGTGAACTTCGAGTACGTTGATCTCGGTCCCGCGCTGCTCAACGAGTGGGTGCATGTGGCTGTGGTGGTGCAGGACGGCGCGGCGCGAGGCTACGTCAACGGCCGCGTCGCAGGGCAGGCGACGCTGAAGTCATGGCCAGCGGCGACTACGACCGCGAAGAAGCTGACGATCGGTGGCCGCTACACCGCCGCCGGCACGCTCACGGCGCCGCTGAAGGGCGCGGTGCGGAGCTTCCATGTTTCGACGAATCCCCTGTTTTTCCAAGCTTTCGGCCCGCAGCTGACCTGGCACAAGGGCGTCGTTGGCGACTTGCTCGCGCTGAGCTTGGCGGAAGGCGCTGGAGCTACCGTGAGCGACAGCAGCGGCGTGAATCAGGCGGCGATCGCGGTGAACCCGGCCTGGTCCGCGAGTTCAGGGCCCTACTGCGTCAAAGCCGGCGTGCTGCAGCCCGGCAGCAAGGCGATCACCGCTGGCTTTGACGCGTTTGTGGTGCCAGCCGGCGCGTTTGTGGCGTTCGTGCGCAGCGGCGACTGGAACAAGAACAACAACCTCGCGGCGTTCTATGCCTGGGGCGACAACCCAACTCAAGGCAAGTTCTCGTTGGACAACGTGGCCGACCAGATCATCCTGAAGGACGCCGCCGGCAAGCTCGTTGACAGCGTGAGCTACACGGACAAGTGGCCCTGGAACTCAGGGCAGGCGATGATGTTGCAGCCGACGTGTTACGACCCCAAGAACAACGACGAGGCCAGCTGTTGGGCCAAAGCGTCTGAGGCGTGTAGCTATGGCGACGGGATTGGATTTAACTCCCTGAAGTGGGACTGCGCGTCGAAGGCGTGCCTCGCCGGCAACGTGTGTGTCAGCAACGACAGCAAGGGCACGTGTGGCGCGTTCAGCAAGTGCTGTGTCGCAAAAGATGCAGGCACCCCCGGCGCGGCTAACCTGTGCAAATGAGCGCGACCGGATGGCCAGCGCCCTGAGAACAATGTGCGAGGACGACGGCGCGAGGGTTGCCGCGTATGAACCACCAGCGCGCGGCTTGGCGCTCGCCAGTCGCTCCTGCCAGCTCCCTTGGAGATCTCCATGAATGAGACCGATCTGCGCAGCCCCGTCACCCTCAGCACGCACGCAGTGTTACCCGCCGGGATCCATCCGTGGTTCGACGCGCTCCGCGCAGGGTTGGCTGACCACGGGTTTACGGTCGCCGAGGCACAGCCCGGGGCCGAGGCTTTTGATGCCTTCCTGAGCGGCGCCTCGGTGGTGGTCTGGGAGATCGAGGCGGACGCTACCGCTCAGCGCATCGGCGCAGCTTGGTTGAACGCCTGCGAACGCTCCCCGACGATCATGCCGGTCACCGCGCTGTGGACCCCGTCGCCCGACGTCGCCATGGTGCAACGCTGCATCGCCGCCGGGTTTGACGAGGTCTTCGACCTGAAGTCCGACCCAAACGTCGCCGCCGCCCGGCTCGCCGGCAGAACGCTGGCGCGAACGGTGCATCACAGCCTCGCTGCCCGCGATCCGCTCACTGGCTTGGCGACCCAGCAGGTCTTCTTCTCCCGCCTGGATCCCACGGTGCGTTTGTCATCGCGGGCTTCGATGCCGATGGCGGTGGCGGTGCTCGATCTTGATCGCATGCGTCGACTGGAGACCGATCGCGGCCGCGAGGTCGTGCGGCTCGTGCTGAAAGATGTCGCTGCGCACCTACAGCGAGTGCTCCGCCGCAGCGACACCGTGGCGCGGCTCGGCGACGACCGTTTCGGCTTGATCTTGCACCACATCACGGCTTTTGAGGCGCGCAAGCTGCTCTTTCAGCTATGGAAGGGGCTCGCCCTGGAGCCCGAGACGCTTGAGGCTTGCGGCCCGGAAGTCGAGCGGGTCACGTTTACCGCAGGTGTGGCCGTCTTTCCCGGTGACTCCAGCGATGGCATGGAGCTCTACACCCGCGCCGAGGTCGCGCTAGACGTCGCGCGGGCGACCGGACAGCGACGCATCTTGCTGTATTCGGAGACCGCGGGCGACGCCGGCCCCGTCACCGGTAGCACTGACCTGCGCTACCACCGGGTTCAGACCGCCACCCGCTCCGAGCCCGAGTGAGGGACGGACGACGCTGACGGGTTTCCTGCAGGCCGCTTTTTGCCGGGCGGTACCCTGGACTTGAACAGCATTTTCGGAGATAAGAGCGGCGCTGCGCCCCTTTGGGCGTCGTTTCCCAGCCGGCCACCTTTCTTGGCCACCCCCGAATCCTGAGACGCGACGGCTAGATCCGTCGAATCAACGGTAAAGGGGCCTCGGCTAGCCTTGCTCTGTGGATTGCCCCGCAGCGCAGACGTTATCCCTGGCCGGCAGGAGGGGTTGACCTGATGAAACGCGACTCAACCGCGTACCGCTGGCTCGGTGCCCGCCTCCTCGTCGCATGCGGTGTCGTGCTCCTCTGTGGAGTCGGCTGCGATCGAGTGGATGCACAGCTGCCCAGCTACCACAAAGGCTACCAGCCGGTGCAGCCCATCAACTATTCCCACAAGCTGCACGCCGGCGAACTGGGCATGGATTGTAAGTACTGCCACTTCGGCGCAGAGAAGAGCAAACACGCTGGGATTCCGCCGGTTAATGTCTGCATGAACTGCCACAAGCTCGTCAAACCGGACTCGCCGGAGATCAAGAAGATCCAGCTCGCGTACGACTCCGGGAAGTCGATCGAGTGGATTCGAATCCACAAGCTCCCAGATTTCGTGGTCTTTGATCACAGTCGACACGTCAATCGCGGCGTCGCTTGCCAGACTTGCCACGGCAAGGTGCAGACCATGGAGCTCGTACGGCAGGAGAACACGCTGGCCATGGGCTGGTGCGTGAACTGCCACCGCGAGTACAAGGCGAACCCGCCTGCGCACCTGAAAGACAAGCAACTCAACCCAACCATCGATTGCTCGGGCTGTCACCACTAGCTCGCACGCACGAATCCGCCAGCATCGCCCGCATCCCGCCTGACTGAGGCCGCGGGTCGTCACTCCAAAGCGACGACGAGTTGGCCGAAAATTGAGGTCCCCATGGACGGCAATGACAAGCGACACCCCGCTGCTCGCAAGTACTGGCAAGGCGTAGAAGATCTGCGCAACGATCCCGAGATCGCGGCGCTCCGCGACCTTGAGTTCGGCCCCGCTCCGTCCCTAGGCGACGGCTCGGAGATCGAGCGCCGCGACTTCATGAAGTTGGTCGGCACCACGTTCGCCGCGGCTGCGATCACGAGCGGCTGCGCCCGCCGTCCGATCGAGAAAGTCATCCCCTACGTCAACAAGCCCGAGGACATCACGCCCGGCGCGCCGGCCTACTACGCCACCACCTGTGGCGGTTGCGCGGTGAAATGCGGTCTCGTGGTGAAGGCGCGTGACGGCCGCCCCGTGAAGATCGAGGGCAACCCGCAGCACCCCTTCTCCGCTGGCGCCGTCTGCGCGCGTGGCCAAGCATCGGTGATCGATCTGTACGACGGTGACCGGCTCAAGCAGCCTCAGGTCGGCCGCGTCAAGACCGACTGGGCGAAACTCGACGCCGCCGTCGCCACGGCCCTCGCTGGCTACAAGGGCAACGGCTCGAAGCTCGCCCTCGTCTCGCCCAGCGTCTCTGGACCCGCGACCAAGGCAGCCGTCGCTGCGTTTCTGCAGGCGTTCCCCGGCAGCCGCCACGTCGCGCTCGACGGCACGATCGGCAGCAGCATCGCCGCGGCTCACGGCCAGACCCATGGCGTCGCCCGCGTGCCCTTCTACGATTTTTCGCGCGCTGACACGATCGTCAGCTTTGACGCTGATTTCCTGGGCACTTGGCTCGCGCCCGTCTGGTTCGCGCGCCAATATGCCGCGGGTCGCAAGCTGACCCCGAAACACGACACGCTGTCCTTTCATATTCAGGTCGAGAGTCACCTGAGTTTGGCGGGCGCCTCTTGCGATGAGCGGCTACCGGTGCTGCCTTCGCAGCAGCGTGGGCTCGTTCTGGCGCTGGCGGCGAGCGTCGCAAAGGCCACTGGGTTTGGCGGCGCGGTGCCGGCTGGCGCCTCGACCCACGCAGCGCAGGTCGCCGCGTGGACCAAGCGTCTCGTCGCGAGCAAGGGCAAAAGCTTGGTTGTGAGCGGCAGCGACGACGTCGCCGTGCAGGCGGCGGTCAACCTCATCAACGAGCAGCTCGGCAACTACGGCAAGACCGTCGACGTGAACCGCGGCATGCTCACCTACGACGACGGCGCCGCATCGGCGAAGTTGCTCGCCGACCTCGGCTCAGGCGCGGTGGACGGCGTGGTGGTTTGGGGTGTGAACCCCGCCTACGCCACGGCGCACGGCGCGCAGTGGGCGACGGCCATCAAGGCGGCCAAGACGTCGATCGCCCTCTGTGATCGCGTCGACGAGACCGCGGCGCTGTGCAAGATTCACGCACCGGTCAGCCACTACCTCGAGAGCTGGGGCGACGCCGAGGTCACCTTCGGCTTGGTCGCGCTGCAGCAGCCGCTCGTGCGACCCCTCCATGATACGCGGGAGGCGATCGCGAGCCTGCTGACCTGGTCGGGCAGCGAGCAAAGCACGCTGAGCTTCGTGCGCGACACCTGGAGAGATCGGGTTGTTCCGCGCGTTGAGACGAACGCCAGCACGTTTGACGCCTTCTGGGACCGCGCCCTGCACGATGGCTTCACCTCGGTGAGGACGGCGACCGTCGTTGGCGGACCGGCCGCCGCTGGGACGCCTAAGGCGCCGCCAACGGTCGGCGCTGCCGCTGCTGCCGTGCCCGCTGCTGCTGCCGTCGTGGCTGCCGCGGTCTCCGCACCCGGTGCAGCGACGGTCGTCGTCGCTGCCGCAGCTGCCGCGCTGAAAGACGCCGTGCTCGCCGAGTTTGTGCCCGCTGGCGCGGCAAAGGCCATGACCGGCGCCGCGGCGAAGGTTGGCCAAGGCGCCTATGAGGTGGCGCTCTACGAGTCCGTCGCCCTCGGTGATGGTAGCCAAGCGAACAACCCGTTCCTGCAAGAGCTGCCCGATCCGCTGACTAAATGTACGTGGGACAACCTGCTCTGCGTCTCGCCCAAGGCGGCCGCGGCCGCTGGCTGGAAGCAGGGCGACATCGTCACCGTCACAGGTGGCGGCCACACCATCACGCTGCCCGTCATGTTGCAGCCCGGCGTACCGGAGAAGGCGGTCGCCATCGCGGTTGGCTACGGCCGCAAGGCCGCTGGCCGCGTCGGCACGGGTGTCGGCGCGGACGCGTGGCCCTTCGCCGCCGCCGGCATCGCGAAGGTCAACGTCACGCCCACCGGCGAGACCGCAAAACTAGGCCTGGAGCAGACCCACCCGAGCTACGAGCATCGCACGATCGTCCGCGAGACGACGCTGGACGAGTGGCGCAAGAACCCCAAGGCTGGCAATCCCGACATCGCCGTCGCCCTCCAGGGTCACGACGGCAAAGGCGCGCCGACCGGCCTGCCGAAGAGCGTGTGGACACCGCACGAATACAACGGCAAGTATCGCTGGGGCCTGGGCATCGATCTGAACGCGTGCACAGGCTGCGGCGCGTGTGTGGTGGCCTGCAACATCGAGAACAACATCCCCGTTGTTGGCCGTCTCGAGGTGCACCGCAAGCGCGACATGCACTGGATGCGCATCGATCGCTACTATAGCGAGCGCGCCGAAGCGACGCCGAAAAATGGCGACTACGACTGGGATCCCGTCGAGGATGACTGGCTCGGCCTCGCGGAGAACCCGCAGGTCATCTTCCAGCCGGTGATGTGCCAGCACTGCGAAAATGCGGGCTGCGAGACGGTTTGCCCCGTCCTCGCGACGGTGCACACCTCCGAAGGCCTCAACGCAATGTCCTACAACCGCTGCATCGGCACGCGGTACTGCGCCAACAACTGCCCGTACAAGGTGCGTCGCTTCAACTGGTTCCAGTACCCGCAGGGCGAGATGGCGGAGAATCGAGACTACAACCTCGCTTCTTTGGCGCTCAACCCCGATGTCAACGTGCGTAGTCGCGGTGTCATGGAGAAGTGCTCGATGTGCGTACAGCGCATCCAACTCGCCAAGAGCGACGTGATCCGCGCCGGCCGTGACACGGTGAGCGACGGCGACGTGCAGACCGCGTGCCAGCAGACCTGCCCGACCAGCGCCATCACGTTTGGCAACCTCAACGACCCGAAGAGCGACGTGAACTTGGCGCGCCACAACCCGCGCTCGTACCGCATGCTCGAAGAGGTCAACACACGGCCTTCCGTTTGGTACCAGACCAAGGTCCGCAACACCTGGGACATGATGCCCGAGGGCGGCAACGCGCCGAAGGCGGCGGCGCACGGCGAGCCCGCCCACCCTAAAGCTGGTGCCCCCAAGGGTGGTGCTGGCCACGAACCGCATGCCGATCACGGCAAGAAGGAGGACTGATTCATGTCGGTCACTTCCCATCTTCGCGAGCCCTTGGTTACCGGTGGCAACCCCAAGCTCGCTGACATTACTGACGCCGTCATCAAGCCGATGCAGAGCAAGCCCAACAAGCTCTGGTGGTTGGCGTTCATCCCGGCAGCGATCTTGTTTGTGGCTGGTTTCACGACCATGGGCTACCAGATCTCCGAGGGCATCGGCACCTGGGGCCTGAACAAGACCGTCGGCTGGGGCTGGGACATCACCAACTTCGTCTGGTGGGTCGGTATTGGTCACGCAGGCACCGCGATCTCGGCGATCCTGTTCCTCTTCCGACAGCGCTGGCGCACCGCCATCAACCGCTCGGCGGAGGCCATGACCATCTTGGCGGTCATCTGCGCGGCCATCTTCCCGGTCATCCACATGGGTCGTCCGTGGTTCGGCTGGTGGTGGTTCGCGCCGCTGCCCAACATGCGCGGTCCGCTCTGGGTCAACTTCCGCTCACCGCTGCTGTGGGACTTCTTCGCGATCTCGACCTACTTCTCGATCTCTTGCGTGTTCTGGTACTTCGGGCTGCTCCCCGACATCGCCACGTTCCGCGATCGCACCAACAAGAAGGTCAAAAAGATCATCTACGGCGTCCTCAGCTTCGGCTGGAGCGGCAGCAACCGGGACTGGAGCCACTACGAGATCGTCTACGGCATCTTGGCCGGCCTCGCCGCGCCGCTGGTGCTCTCGGTGCACACCATCGTGTCGATGGACTTTGCGACCTCGGTCATCCCGGGTTGGCACACCACCATCTTCCCGCCCTACTTCGTTGCAGGCGCCCTGTTCTCAGGCTTCGCGATGGTGATGACGCTGCTCATCATCTCGCGAAAAACCCAGAATATGGAGCATCTCATCACGATCAACCACATCGACAACATGGCGAAGGTCGTGCTCGCCACGGGCATGTTGGTCGGTCTGGCGTACTTCACGGAGTTCCTCATCGGCTGGTACTCGGGCAGCAACTACGAGGGCTTCATCTTCTTCAGCTCCCGCATGAAGGGGCCGTACGCTTGGGCCTACTGGATCATGATCAGCTGCAACGTGATCAGCCCGCAGATCTTCTGGTTCCGCCGCTTCCGCCGCAACTTGCCGCTGGTGTTCGTCATGACCATCTTCGTCAACATCGGCATGTGGTTTGAGCGGTTCGTCATCATCGTGACCTCCCTCAACCGCGACTACCTGCCGTCGTCGTGGTCGATGTACTCACCGACCTGGGTCGAGATGCTGGAGTACGGCGGCACGCTCGGCTTCTTCTTCACCTTCTACCTGCTCTTTGTCCGCTTCTTGCCCTCGATCGCCATCGCAGAGGTGAAGTCGGTCGCGGCCTACGCGCAGCGTGAAGAGCACGCCGCCAGCATTGAGGAGGCCCAGCATGTCTAGCGCTGTCGCCACACATGGCCACGAGGAGATCGCCAAGCAGACGCGTGAGCTCTTCGTCGGCATCTTCACCGAAGAGCATCAGCTCATGTCGGTGGCCAAAGACGCCACCGACAACGGGCACCCGGTGCACGACTGCTACACGCCGTACCCGGTTCACGGTCTCGACGACGCGCTCGGTTGGAAGCGCTCTTGGATTCCGTACGCCAGCTTCTGTTTTGGCCTCTTCGGCTTGAGCTTGGCGGTTGGTTTGCAGGTCCACTCGCAGTACGTCGACTTCGTGCCGTTCTGGCGCGGCTGGCCCATCATCATCGGTGGCAAGCCGTTCCTGTCGTGGCCCGCCTTCATCCCGGTGTTCTTCGAGCTCACCGTGCTCTGCACCGGCCATCTCACTGTGCTGACGTACTTGATCTACCGGCGGTTGTATCCCGGCGCGAAGGTCAAAGTTCACATTGACGGCGTCACCGACGACCGTTTCGCCATCGCGCTCGATCCCGAGGGCGAAGGATTTGACGAGGACCAGGCTCGCGCGTTGTTTGCCAAGCACGGCTGCACCGAGATCCTGACCGTGGAGGGCCGGGTATGATTGCCGCCAACACGAGAAATACGCTGTTGCTGATGGGAGCGCTCAGTCTGGTCGGCGCGGCTGGAACGGGCTGCACGGTCAAAGACCAGCCGAACTACCTGATCGCCCCGCAGATCAATCCCATGATGTTCTCGAAGGCGGTTGAGTCGCAGACCAAGACCGATCTCTTCAAGAACGGTCGCTCGCTGCAGATTCCGCCCGCGGGGACCTTGCCGCGCCGGCTGGGCTGCGCGCCACTGCGCGTCGAAGAGCGGCAGCCGGGTCAAGTCGCGCAGACGCTGCCGGAGCACTGCCGTGTCCTGCGCGTGCACTACGACGTGACCGCGAACGCCGCCAAAGCCGCCGGCGTGGTCGACGACAAGGGTGTCGCTGATCTCACCAAGTTTGCCACCGCGCAGGCCGTAAAAGCGGGCCAAGAGCTGATCAACCCGACCACGACCGCCGGTGAAGTTGGCGCCGAGAATATGGCTCGTGGCGAGGCCGTCTTCACGACGTTCTGCGCACCGTGTCACGGCGTCACAGGCGCAGGCGACGGACCCGTGGCGGCACGCGGCGTCGGTATGCCCGGCTTTCCGCTCACGACGAAGGGGGCCGCGCCGCTGACGTTCAAGGACGGCCACATCTTCCACATCATCACCTACGGCCGCGGAAACATGGGGAGCTACGCTTCTCAGATCGGGCCGGAAGACCGCTGGAAGGCGATCCTGTGGCTGCGGCAGCTGCAGAAGGGAGGGGCCATCTGATGGGCGCTCATCATCACGCAATCCCCGAAGAGAAGCCGTGGGTCATGCCCGGCAGCTGGATGAAGACAGCCATCGTGCTGATCCTCGTCGGCCTTGCGGGCACCGTCTACGGCTTCATGGACGCGTCCTGGCGCGGCTGGTCCAACGTGCTCATCGCCGGCGTGTACTTCACCGGTGTCGCGCTTGGCGCCGCGTTTCAGTTCGCCGTCTTCAGCTTCACCAACGGTGGCTGGTGGATCGGCGTGAAGCGCGTCATGGAGGCGTTCACCACGTTCCTGCCTATCCCGATGCTCGTCATGTTGGCGATCGGCCTGTTCGGCATGCACGAGCTGTACGAGTGGTCCGTCCCTGAGATCATGGACAACGACCCGCTCCTGCAGCGCAAAGCCTTGCTGCTCAACGAGACAGGCTGGTTGGTGCGTGTGGTGTTTTACTTCGCGGTCTGGATGACCACGACGTTCCTCATGCGCAAGTTCAGCCGCGCTCAAGACGCGACTGGTGACGTGAAGTACACGATCTTCAACGTCCGCGTCGGCGCGATCCACACCGTGTTCTACGGCCTCACGGTCACGTTTGCGTCATTGGATTGGCTGAGCAGCCTTGAGCCCCACTGGTTCTCGACCATCTTTGGCGTCTACCAGTTCATCGGCATGTTCGTGTGCGCCGCGGCGTTCCTCGTGCTGTTTGTGCTCTCGATGCAGAAGGCCGGCTACCTCAGCTGGATCACCGAAGATCACTACCACGACTTCGGCAAGATGATGTTCGCCTTCGGCACCTTCTGGGCCTACATCTGGGTCAGCCAGTACATCCTCATCTGGTATGCCAACATGCCTGAGGAGACGGGGTTTTACATCGCGCGTCAGAACGACGGCTGGATGGCGATCTTCTTCCTCAACTTGGCCTGCAACTGGGTCCTGCCCTTCCTGATCCTGATGCCGCGTAACAACAAGCGGAACCCCAAGATCTTGGCGCTCGTAGCGGGCATGCTCATCTTCGGTCACTGGCTGGATCTGTACCTGCAGGTCATGCCGGCGACGTCACATTTCGCCGTGCATCACCACGGCGCGACCGTTCATGGGCCGCTCTTCGGCCTGCAGGAGCTCGGCCCCATCCTGTTGCTTGGCGGCGTGTTCATCCTGGTCATGGGCAAGATGCTCGGCGCGGCGCCGTTGCTCGCCAAGAAAGATCCCTACCTGCAAGAGTCCTTGGCGCATCACCAGTAGGGCGCATCACCAGTAGGGCGCGTCACCAACAGGGCGCATCACCCACAGGTGGCGCCGGCCGCAGCGATCTGCGGCAAGCGCGACCATCCGGCCGGCGCATCTCCCTGGGAGCGCCGGCCGCTGGTCGTTTGGGGCGGTTGCGTGTGCCGGGTTGGGGTCACCGAATCCCATGTCGCCGAGGTTCGCGTGCCTTGATTGTGGCTGGAATCCGGGCGCTCTGCTACGGTTGTCAGGCAAGCGTCCCCCCGGGGCGCGGATGGAGGCGCCCCATGGCTGGACCACCCCAGAGTCGACTCGGTGACAAGAGCATGGTGCCCGCGGACGCCCATGGCTGTCCGGCCTGCCCGCATCCGTGTATCGGGCCCGCTGTCGGCGGTTCACCGGATGTGATGGTGAACGGGCGGCCCCGCCCTGCGCGTGGGTGACCCAGGCGTGCACGCCGCGTGCTGCGGCCCGAACACGTGGAAGGCCAAGGCTGGCAGTGGCACCGTCAAAATCAACGGCAAGAAAGCGCACCGGCTCGGCGATTCGGACAAACACTGCGGCGGCACTGGCCAGATGGTCGAGGGCTCGGGTGACGTCTTCACCGGCGGCTAGTACGCGGCGCTGAGCCCGCGCAGGCCACAGCCGCACGCATTCCTCGTGTCGATGACCCCTCCCACTTGACCCCTCGCGGGTCGCGTCGGATCCTCCGCGCGCCGGCCAACTGCGCTGGCGTGGAGGTAGCTGATGGCGACGACCTACGATGTGGTGATCCTCGGTGCTGGACCCGGCGGATACGTGTGTGGCATCCGCTGCGGACAGCTGGGCCTGAAGACCCTGGTGGTGGAGAAGGCGCAGCTGGGCGGGGTCTGCCTCAACGTCGGCTGCATCCCCAGCAAAGCCCTGATTCACGGCTCGAAAGTCTACTACAAGGCCAAAAACGGCGGCCATCTCGGCATCAGCGGCGACCTCAAGGTGGATCTCTCGAAGATGGTCGGCTGGAAGGATGGCATCGTCTCCAAGCTCACCGCCGGTGTCGGCGGGCTCTTCAAGGCCAACGGCGTCGACCACGTCGTCGCGACTGGCAAGCTGGTGGGACCAGGCCAAGTGGCGCTCACCAAGGCCGACGGCAGCGTGCAGATCGTCGCCGCGCTCAACATCGTCATCGCGACGGGCAGCTCGCCGGTTCAGATCCCCTTCCTGCAGTGGAGCGAAGACGTGATCAGCTCGACGGGCGCGCTCGCGCTCAGCAACGTGCCAGACCGACTCGCCGTCATCGGCGGCGGTGTGATCGGCATGGAGCTCGGCGACGTCTACGCGCGCCTCGGCTCGAAGGTCACGGTCATCGAGGCGGAAAACCAGCTCCTGCCAATGTTCGACAAAGACATGGTCACGCCGCTCATGCGCAAGCAGAAGACCCTGGGGGTGATCCACCTCGTCTCGACCAAGGTCACCGGCGCCGAGCACCTCGACGGCGGTGGTGTGAAGCTGAGCTACGAGGCCACAAAGGCGGGTAAATCGACGACCGGGAGCCTGGAGGTCGACAAGGTGCTGGTGGCCGTCGGTCGGCGTCCAAACACCGCAGACCTCGGTTTGGAGAGCGTCGGCGTGAAGATCGATCCCCGTGGTTTCATCCAGGTGAACCCGCAGCTGCAGACGGGTGTGGCTGGGGTTTTTGCGATCGGCGACGTCGCTGGCAACCCGATGCTCGCCCACAAGGCCAGCAAGGACGGTGAGGTCGTGGCGGAGGTGATCGGGGGGCACCCGGCGATCAACGACTCGGTCATCGCCTCGGTGGTCTACACAGATCCCGAGATCGCCTCGGTGGGACCGACGCTCAAGGAGCTGCAGGCATCCGGGCGAGCGCTGCGGATCGGCAAGTTCCCCATGGCTGCGCTCGGGCGCGCGATGACCGCAGACGCGACGCTTGGCTTCGCACGTGTGGTGGGCGACGCGGTGACGGGTGATGTGCTAGCGATTCACATCGTCGGTGCCGAGGCCAGCGAGCTCGTCAACGAAGCGGCGCTGACGCTGGAGATGGCGGCGGTGCTGGAGGACGTCGGTCTGACGGTGCACGCCCACCCGACCATGGGCGAGGCGCTGATGGAGGCCGCGAAGGCGGCGCTGGGCGAGGCGATTCACGCGGTGAACGCTTGAGCTTCAGCTGCCATCGGCAGTTTCAGTAGCCCGCACCGATGTCTGTGCGACAGTGCTGGCCGGCGTACCTGATGTGCGTGACCGCCTCGTAGGCCTTGTTTCGGGCCTCTGCGTAGGTCGCCGCCGCTGCGACCACCGTGGCGGTGCGTCCGCCTGTCGTCTCGATCCGATCCCCCGTCTTGATCTGATCCACAGCCTCGGTCTGCGCCACAGCCTCGGTCTGAGCCACAGCCTCGATCCAGCGCACGCCGTCCTCAAAGAGCCAAAGGTCGGGATCGGCGGCGAAGTGAGCGTCGTCGATCGTGATCTCGGCGCCGCGTGTGTACCGCTCGGGATATCCCTCAGCCGTCAGCACCACCGACACACGCGGCCGCTCGTCGAACACCAACGCGTCCACAGCGGCCAGCAGCTGACCGCTGCCGCGACAGGCCTGCAGCGCGGCGTAGAAGTCCCCTGAGACGCGGCTGAGCAAGATCTGTGTCGCCGGATCGCCAAACCGCAGGTTGTAGTCGAGCACCAGCGCCTCACCCCGCACCAACATCAAGTCGACAAACAGCGCACCTCGCAGCGGTCGCCCCCGACTCGCCATGGCGTCTACAGCCGGCCGCAGCACGTCGCGCTCGATGTGAGCGACCATGCGCGCGTCGATCACCGGCGCCGGCGCCAGCTGGCCCATGCCACGCGTCGGTGGGCCCAGATCGCCGTCGAGGAGCCGCGGGTAGTTCAGCACGTGCCCAAGCACCGCGATGTCCACGCCATCGGTGAGCGAAAACACCGTCACCTCAACACCATCGAGGCGCTCCTCCACTACGATGCGCTTGGACTCCAAGCCAAAGATGTTGTCCTGCATCACCTCCTTGAGCGCCTCGTCACACTCGTCAGCGCGATGCGTGACCCGAACCCCCTTGCCGTACGCGATGCCGTCCGCCTTGAAGACCCGCGCCCACCGCGTCGTCCGGGCGAGGTGGGCGGCGCGATCGACCGTGTCGCAGATCGCAAAACGCGGCGTCTCGATCGCCAGCTGATTCATCAGGACCCGCGCGAAAACCTTGGATCCTTCGAGTTTTGCGGCGTCCTGCGTCGGTCCGAAGATAGGCAGGCCGCGGGCCTCGAACACATCGACGATGCCATCGACCAGCGGCGTGTTTGGGCCAACGACGGTCAGATCGATCTCCTCGAGTTCTGCCATCTCAGCCAGACCCAGGAAGTCCTGACTCGCGACCGGCAGCGTGCGGAACCCCCGTCTTTCCAGGCCGCTCGTGCCTGGCGCGAAGAGCACGGTCGCCACGGAAGGCGAGCGCAGCAACGCCTCACCGAGGGCATGGCTGCGCGCGCCACCGCCGACGATCATCACGCGGGCGCCCGCCGATGCGGGACTGTGGGGCTCGGGCTGTAGGGGCGCTGTGGTCATGGCCCGTAGCCTCGCATAGCGGTCGGGTGGTTGACAGACACGCGGGGCGGCCTAGTCTGCGAGTGGGTTCTGGTACCAGCTGCGCGCTGGCCAGTCTCGCCAACGGGGACGAACTGGTTTCGACGGGGGCGATGAAGCGTTATTTGCGTGCCGCGGAGCCTTCGGCCGCGTCAAAAAAAGGTAAACGTTTAAGTGCCAATGATAACATTGAGTACGCTCTCGCTGCTTAGTCTAGATTAAGTAACAAGAGGAACGGCCACCCGCGTCTGCCGGGGTGGAAGTTCTATTATTAGGCGGACTGGTTAGCGTGTGGGGCCTGAGCGCACGGTGATGAGATTTAGCCAGGACGGCCCGGATGCACCTTGTCTTATGGGGGGCTCCGATGACGTACAAATCATAAGACTATGCACGTAGACGATGGCGTGGAACGTTTTCGGACCCGGGTTCGACTCCCGGCGTCTCCACCACTCAGCGAGCGAAACCACCAATTTCGCTCGCACCCAGGTGAACATCAGAACCCCCGCCTCTTCGCCCGTTTGGGCCGAGGGGCGGGGTTTTCTGATCCGTGCAGGTGTTGCGCGGCACCAACGCTTCCCCCAGGTCTGCCTAACGAATGCGGCGAGCAGGCTCGGAATCAGCAGCGTTCGCGCGCGACGCCAAGCTGAATCTAGTGAGCTGCCAACGCATCTCTTCGAGCCGTTGTCCGGCGCCATCGCCGACCGCTAGGCGTCCACTCCATGACTTTCGCACACGATCACGAGCCCCCTCCAGACCTCTACTGACCGCGCAGCAGCCGCCAAGTGCCCTCGCCGACGACGCCATCTGGCGTTACGTCATGTCGCTTCTGAAAGGCCATCACCGCTTGCTTGGTCCCCGGTCCAAAGGCGCCGTCTTGCTGGCCGGCGGGCAGACCTAGCAGCTTCTGTAGCTCGCTCACGGAGCTGCCGTTGGAGCCCACCTTCAACAGGGGCATGGGCTGCGGCAACCCGGAGGTGTCGGTCGTCTCGACGTCGCTAATCCGCCCCAGCATCGACATGACGCCGGGCTGTCGGTCGCGCGTGCCGGCCGAATACACGCCGTCGCGGACGAACTTGCCGCTCTTGTAGGCGTTGGTGCCCGCAAAAACGTAGGGGCTGGGTTTCGACCGCATCGCGTAGCCCAGGCCGTTGTAATACTCGGAGTAGGTCGCCAGCGCCGCCGCGTCCGTGCTGGTCTCGGTGAGCGCCATCTCGGACTGGATCCCGCGCTTCATCTGAATCGCGTGCACCGCTGCGTCCTCCCATTTGTGGAACAGCGGGATGTTCTTCGGCACGTGCACGGCCGGTTTGCCGAGCGGGTCGCCTTGATGCAGGTAGGTGCCAAAGTCACCCGACGCCTCACGCCAATGCAGGGCGGCGATGAGCTCGGCCGGCAGACCGGTCTTCGCTGCGACGGACTCGTAGCGCGCTTGGTGTCGCTGCCAGTGCGCCTCAAACTCGCTGAGTTCGCCATCGTAGCGGTCATCTTCTTGCAGCCCGTTGGTCCGTGCGCGATTGGCGTCGTACACCTTGCGCATCTTGCCGCCGCCTGGCGCGTTGGAGCCATCGTTCGCAAAGCGCGCATCGGAGGTGTCCGGCGAGACGGTCTGGCTGCCGGCCGCATAGGACTGGCCTCTGAGCGCGGCGCGGAGTCGCGCCTGCTGGCCTCCACCTGCGGCGGTGGTCGCGGCCGCTCGACGGTTGAGTTGGCTGCCGCGGAGTCCACTGGCTTGTTCGAACGGCATGAAGCTCTCCTTTGGCGTGGGGTGAGAACGTAGCGGCAGCCCCGGCGAATTCCCAGGTCGACGTCGCGCGGCGGGAGCGTCACTGGGACTCGGAGGCTCCGGCGGATCGCGGATGTGGTCGGGTCAGACAGACGGCAACGCGCGGTTCATCACGCAGTGGGATGGCCCATACGCGCCGGAGATCTGCACTCCCTGTGCGCGCACACCTCCTGTCGACTATTCTGTCCGCGCCACGACCTCACCTACCGTCCTGGCCACCCGGAGGCGCCTATGTCCCAGCTCAGCCCAGCCACTCGCAGCCTGCCGCCAGTCGTCCCGGCGACCCTCATCGTCGGCCTCGCGGGCGCCCTGCTGGCCACGGTCCTCACCGCCTGTGCGCCCGCCGGCAGCATCGCCTACCCCATGGAGGTCCGCATGCTGGCCGAACAACCCAATGACGGTGCCCAGGCCATGCCGCGCTGGTGTGAGGGTGGCTCGTGCCTCGTTGGGCCGAAGGTGGTGCTCGACGAGCGCAACGTCCGCTCCGTCATGCTGCAGCCCGGCGAGAGCCGCGTTGGCCTCGTGCTTGAGCTCAACAGCGCCGGCATCGCGCGCCTGAAGAGTTTCATCCAGGGTAACGCGGGCGATCAGCGGCTCACGGTTGTCGTCGATGGCAAGGCGCTGGAGGCCATGACCGCGCGCCAGACCTTGAAAACCGGCACGATTCGGCTCTCAGGGCCCCGGGCTGACATGTTGCGCCTCCATGAGAAGCTGAAGGGGGATTGAAGGCGCGCTCGCCGGCTCGTTCCAACAAAAAACGAAGATTTGTCAACAAGCTACGTTGCACACAACCTCTCATACACGCTCGTGTTACCAACGACCACGGGTGGTTGCGCGCTTTGTAAGAACTTCGACCTTGCATCCCGGGCGGCCGTCTCGCAGACTCAGAGCCTCCACAGGTTCACGCGGCCGTCGCCTGCCGCATCGGCGCCCGGATGCTGCCGTAGAGGTCGCAGAGATGTTCTCAGAGCGTCGCAAAAGCCCCCGCCGTCCGCGCCTTGTGCAGGTGCTGATTCGCGTGGGTGATACGCAGGGGCGCGCTACGACGGTGGATCTGAGCGCGACTGGCGCATTCGTGGCGACCCGGGCCAGCGCACGGATCGACGACGAAGTCAGCGTGTTCGTTCGACCGCCGGGCAGCACCGCGTTCACGATCGCGCTCGTCGCCCGTGTTACCCGCGTCGTAGCGCCCGGCGCGGGACCCCAACCCGGCCTTGGGCTCGCGTTTGTGACGGCGCGATGTCCGCAGGGGCGCGAGGGGCTGGTGAACTTCCTGCAGCACGATCTCGGTCTCAAGGTGGCGCCACACGAACAGGTCGAGCCGTACCGCTTCATCCGCGTGCTGGCCGTCGGTGCAGCCGTCGACGGCGCGGAGGCAGCGTCGCCGAAAGGCGATGCGCGCCGGCCAACGCCTAGCGCGCACCGCGTCGTCGCCGCAGACCCCCGCCCTGCCCCCGGCCAAGGCCTCCTGCGCGGACGACCGCAGGGCGTGCCGCCAAGCGCGACGCCGCAGTCGCCACGTGCTCGGCCAGCGTCGGGCGCGTACGCGTCCGTGCCTCACAGCGATGCGCACGCGGTGCCCGCGCCCAACAAGCGTTCCGGCTTGCGCCCCCCCTCCGGGGCGTCGCGGGCGGTCCAAGCAACACCGGCGGCCGCGCCGACGAGCGCCCCGCTGGGTCGCCGGCAGTCGGCCCCGTTTCGTCCGATTGGAGGTGCGCGCTCAGAAGCTGACGCCACAGCTGGGACGCGGTCCGCATCGAGGTCGACGCCGCCTCGCGCCCAGGCGCGCGCGCCGACCCCAGCGGTTCGTCAGCGCGCGGTCTCGGCGGGCTTGCTCGGACCCGCAGCGCGGCCCGATGCACACGCAAGTGGCCACACCGCGCCGCCCGATCGCCCCGCGGCGAAGCCCAAGAGTCGGCCCATCTCGTCTCTGAGCGCCGTGCCAGCCATCGACCATCCGTTGCGATCCGCCCCGGTCGACCCGCCGACGCCTGCCGAAGACGACGGCTCGGGGCCGCTGCTCAAGCGCCTGCTCAACAGCACGAGTCGCTTTTTTGGCGGCGTCGACAAGTTGGTGCGCGGCGGCGCCGCGACGTCCGACGCGGGCCGCTTCTACGCTCCAGGCACTGGCGAGCTACCCGAAGCGGGCGACGTGGAGGCGATCCAGCGCAGCACGGGCGGCGACCACCGCATCGTCACGCGAGACGTGACGCCGGTGCCGATTCACGCTGTGCCCTTCCTTCACGACGGCCTGCGGGAGGTCAACGAGCTCATCACGCTGGACATCGACGAGCAGTTCTGTTCCGCCGAGGTGCGGTACATGGACATCGACACGTTGATCATCGTGGGAGCGGGTCGCCAGCCCAAGCCCAACGACCCCATGTGGCTGCATCTGGCGCTCCGCGTCGACAAGGCTTGGCGGACGACCTACATCCTCGGCGGCTTGCGTCATTCGCCCGTGGCCGTCACCGATGGTTGGTGTGCCGAGTTCGTGATCAGCTCGGTGCGCACGCCGGAGGAGACCGAGCGCTTTCGTCAGTTCGCGCTCACGACCCCCGCATGAGGGCGCCGCGATCGGCGCTATTCGGTCTCGTTTTCGGAGTACAGACCGGCAGGTCCGACTGGGTTGCACTCGGCGAACGTGGCGCCGGGATCGCCGCCGCCAGTGAACTGAAACGTCGAGAACGTACCGTCGCAGTCCAGATCGGCGTTGGCCTCGGCGGTGAACATCGCGTTGCTCAGCGATCCCGTGCTGTTGTAGCTGTACTGGAAGTAGTGCTCGTCCGTGATGGAGAAGTTCAACGCGGCCCAGGTCGCGTTGTCCCAAGAGGAGAGCGAGGGATCACAGCGATCATCGCCATTCGAATCCACCTTGCAGCACCCGGAAGCCGTCGGTGTCGCGTTGACGGGACCGGGAAAGCGGCAGTGCACTCGCTTGCTCGTGCCCTTTTGGGTGCGGGGGGTGCTGTAGTAGGACGTCGAGCCCTTCTTGATGAGATCCAGCATCACGTTGGCCTCCGCGGTCTTGGCGGCGCGCAAATACTTCGTGAACTCCGGCACCGCCACCACGGCGAGAATCGCGATGATCGCAACCACGATCATGAGTTCGATGAGCGTGAACCCCCGCAGATTTGGTCGCGCGATGCTGAGCTGAGCCATGGCTGCACTCCGTTGCCGTGTTCAAGATGCGGGTGTAGTCCCCGCACACGGTGTATTGCGATAGTCGTGCCATCGATGCGTATGCGTCGGTCGAGGCCCGGTAGCGCTGCGATCTCGACTGATTCGGCCAGCGGTCGTCACCGCCTCCAGGGCCGCCGTTGCCAAGAATGGGCGTCAATTCGTGTCACCCCTGCCGCGTTGAAGCCTGTCGTGTTGGACGCCCCTGGCTTGAGGCTCGTGGCGCCGACGCAGCGTACGCGAGGCCGGCCGCGATCCAGAACAACGTCGCGGGACCATGGAAAAACAGGGCACAGTCCACAGCGCCGTGCATGATCCAGGTCGTCATCGCGACGGTCGCAGCGAGGCGGATCATGGGGTCTCCAAGCGCGACAATACGGGGTTTTGGCGCGTCAGCCCCAGGTCGTGACCCGACGCGGTGCCCCCGCAACCCGCTGCGCACCGCGCCGCCGATCACCACCACGAAGGCGAGCGTTCCCAACATCCCCAGGTCGGCGAGCAGCTCCAGCCACAGCGAGTTGGCGTGCATCCGCGGGTCGGCGCGGAGCGCGGGCGCGTCCTGGTGCCAACGCAGTCGAAAGGTGTCTGCTCCCCATCCGAACCACGGCCGAGCGCGCCAGCGCCGCAGCGCCAGGGGCCAGAGCTCAGCCCGGCTCGCGCTCAGAGGACCCGCAGCGTCGGCAGCGGTGGTGGGTCTAGCCCTGGTCAGGGCGGCTCGCGCGGTCGCTGCCACGTCGACAGAGAGGTCGCTTCGCAGGCGAATCGTGGGCGGCGTCGTGTCATAGCTGCGCAAGCCATGCTGTTCGATCTGCCAATGCACCCACACGCCGTCGGCCGCGTCGCTCTGCGGCAGCGGTGACGCCAGCGTCAGCTGTTGGCCCGGCTGCACGTCGTGGGGTAGGCGTGTTCGTGTGACACCGACCGCGTCGCCCTGTGGGTTCAGCGTGCGCGTGACGAGCCGCATCGGATCGCTGCCGCCGGCGCGCCACCGCAGCCAGCCGGTGTTGCGGAGCGCGAGCGCGACGCGGCGCTCCGCTGGGCGGGAGGCCGACGAGGTACCCGGGATGTCCTGGACGACCGTCAGCGTGGCCGCCATCTGTGGCCCTCGCGGCGGCAGGCCAACGCGGCTGCGCAACGCTGGATCCACGGCCAACCGCAGCACCACCACCGCAGCCAACGCCACGCCGATCCAGACGCAGCGTCGGCGGGCGGCCGACGTGCCGCTAGTCGCGATCTGCCACCCCAGCCCTGCGGCGCCAACCACCAGACTCGCCACGATCGCGCCGCGGCTGTAGGTGCCGAGCAGGGCCCACAGCAGGACGCCGGCGGCGGCACGCCACGGCCACAGCCCTACGCCCCGCAGCTGCCAGCTCGGCATCGCAGCGTTGGTCGGCGCGGTGTGGTCGGTGGGCTTGTCCTCGCCGTGATCGACGACCGCGAGCGCGAGGCTCAACGGCACCATCGTCGCAAAAAAGGCCGCGCTAATATTGGCCTGGGCGAAGGTCCCAGTCAGGCGCCGCACCCCACCGGCGAGGGTCGCCTTCTCGCGAAAATGCCGCAAAAACAGCTCAACCGCCGCGCCGTCGCCAACCTGTTGCTCGGCGATGCCCAGCAGCGCAGCGCCCGTCGCCGCACCGACCAAGATCCCCAGCAGCCGTCGCGTCGGTAGCCACACGGGTGGCCGGCGCACCACACCCAACGCCGCCAGACCGACCAACGCGTCGACGGCGAGGCGGGCCGCGCTCTTCGCCGCCGGGCCGTTGAGATCGGGCGTCAGCACCGCAGAGGCCGCCGCGAAACCAAGGAACAGCCCAACCCACGCGCCGAAGCCACCGTGGGCCCGCCAGCGCCTCGGCCAGTGTCGCCGCCCCAATGACGCGCCCCGCTCCCCAGTCGCCGGGGCAACCCGGGCTGCCACCAGCGCCGCGATCTGCGCCGCCGCGCAGGCGACCAGCGCCATCTCGAGCCACGTCAGGGTCATCCCGCCGACCTGCAGCGCGCCGGTCAGCGTCTCGAACGGCAGCATCGCGGCGACGAGGGCCAGCGTCGCCGCGCGAAACGTGTGGAGGCGGCGGATCACGACGCGCCCCGGCCTCGGACCGCCCGGCCGCCACGAAGGGCGCCGCAGTACGTCACACAGCGCGCTGACCTAGGCTCGATCGCTCCCCGTGTCATCTGTGTCCTCGAGCGGTTCGCTGGTCGCACCTGCCGGCGCTCAGAACGCCGCCTGTTGCGCGGGCGCGTGAGCGCGTACCCTAGCGCGGCTATGCGCGCCATGACACGTGCGCGGGAGGTTTTCGTGCCGAATCTCGTCTCAGTCCCCCATCGTCGTCGGCACGCGCGACGACGCGGCTGGCTCGCCCTGATCCTGATCTGCGTGTCGGCCTGCAGCCCGCCCACGCAGACCGACACCGCCGACACGACGGCCGTCGCAGACTCCGCGACGTTGTTTGGCGAGGACGCAGCGGACGGCTCGGGCGCCGCCTCCGATGTGCACCCCGGCGACGCCGACCAGGCCGCCGACGCTGCCCTTCAGGACGCAGCCGCCGACGTCACCGCTGACGCAGACACAGGCGGCGACGTCGTCCTCGCGGACGGTTCGGACGGCGACTCGGGCGTTTGGGCCGATGGCGTCGTGGCCGATGCCCCCGCGACGGACAGCGGCGGCGATAGCGTCAGCGGCGACGGCGGCACGACCGACAGCGCGGCGACGGACAGCGGCGCGGCCGACTCGACCGGCAGTGATGGACAGACGACCCCAGCGACTCCGTGCGGTGAAGTGACCTTCGCCTACACCCCGACGCCCGGCGTGAAACAGGTGCTGCTGTCCGGTTCGTTCAACGGCTGGGCGTCCACGCCCGCTACGGCCGCCGTGCTGCTCGACGGCGACGGCGACGGCACGTGGACCACGACGCTCAAGCTCACGCCTGGCACGTGGCAGTACAAGTTCATCGTCGACGGCACCTGGATCATCGATCCCACGAACCCCAACACCATCGACGACGGTTTTGGCGGCAAGAACGCTGTGATCACGCTGGCGCCGTGCCCCAAGCCGCTGGTATTGGAGAGCCACAGCCTCGGCGCGGACAGCCTCAGCGCGACGTTTGACGCGCCGCTCGGCAAGGTCGACGCCCAAAAAGTGACGGTAACCCTGGATCATCAGCCTGTGAGCGCGACGTCGGTGACCTGGGCAGGCGCCAAGCTGCAGCTCGACATCAAGGGGCTCAGCCCGGGTATTCACGACGTCCGCGTGGTGCTGCAGACCTCAACCGGTGACCTGATGTGGCTGCTCAAGGTCTACGTCGGCCTCAGCACCGACTGGCGCGACACCTCGATCTACTTCGCGATGACCGATCGCTTCGTCAACGGCGACGCCACCAACGACAAACCCCTGCCCAACGTCGACCAACGGACGAACTTCTCAGGCGGCGATTTTGCGGGGATCTCGGCGAAGATCGACAGCGGCTACTTCACCGATCTAGCCGTTGGCGCGCTGTGGGTGTCGTGGCCCGCGGTCCAGCCGGACTACGCCGAAGAGGGCAGCTTTCCAGACGGGACCGGCTGTGGTTTGGGTCCGAACAACGTCAAATACTCGCCCATGAAATACACCGGCTATCACGGCTATTGGCCCGTAGATCCCGACAAGATCGAGCCGCGATTTGGCACGCTCGGCGACCTGCAGACCTTGGTGCACAAGGCCCACGCCAAGGGGATTCGGGTCCTGCTCGACTACACCGCGAACCACGTGCACTCGTCGAGCCCTTGGTTCGCGGCCTACAAAGACAAGGGCTGGTTCCACACGCCCGCCGAGGTCTGTCAGGACGTGGGTTGGGACAAGAAGCCCGTCTCGTGCTGGTTCACGAGCTACCTCGCCGACTTCAATTACGGCAACCCGAAGGCCATCGAGGCCTCGCTCAGCGCGGCCATGAAGCTGGCCAAGCAGGCCGGCGCCGATGGGTTTCGGCTCGACGCGGTCAAACACATCGAGATGGACTTCATCAAGGCGCTGCGGGCGCGGGCCAAGGCTGAGATGGAGCTGACGGGCATCGACTTCTACATCGTGGGCGAGACCTTCACCGGCGACGCGGGCGCGATCCAGGCGTTTGTTGGCGCCGACAAGATCCACGCTCAGTTCGATTTTCCAGCCAACATGCAGCTGCTCTTTGGGTTCGCCAAGCAGAGCGCCGGCCTCGACACCATGGACGCCACCATCCGTGGGATTCGGGCCGTGTACAGCGACAACGGCGCGCTGATGTCGACGTTTCTGGGCAATCACGACATGGCGCGGTTCATCAGCCACGCCAGCGGCAGCGTGCCTTGTGGGGTGTGGGACATCATCAGCAACCAGGCCGCCGGCTGGAAGAACCCGCCCGCGCCGCCAACCGATCAGACCCCGTACAATCGGCTCAAGCTCGCGTTCACGTACCTCTACACTACCCCGGGCATGCCGCTGATCTACTACGGCGATGAGTTCGGTCTGCCGGGAGCAGGGGATCCCGACAATCGCCGGATGATGCGATTTGGGTCCGCGCTCTCGGCGAAGGAGACGGCGACGCTTGGCTATCTGCAAAAGCTCGGCAAGCTGCGCGCGGCGCACGTGGCGTTGCGCAAGGGCGCGTGGAGTGTGCCGCTCTGGAAGGAGGCTGACTTCCTCTCCTGGGCCCGCACGGCGACGGGGGATCAGGTGGTGGTGCTGCTCAATCGGGGCGCTGGCGAGAAGAAGGGCGAGCTGACGGTGACGCCCGCGGGCGTGGCGGATGGCACGGAGCTCACCGAGTGGTTCACCGGCGCAAAGGCCAAGATCTCGGGCGGAAAGTTGGCGTTTGCCGTCCCGGCCGGCACCGCGCAGGTGTGGACGACGCTCTAAACTCGGCGTGTGGATTGTCCGCCAGGTCGTCAGCTCGCGGTGGCGCGTGCCACCTCGCGTGAGCGGGCTCCAAACGAGAGAAGCCCTCGTGACCGGGGAGGGTCGCGAGGGCTTCTTCGCTTGGCCAGCGCGGTCTTGGGGAGGGAGGGAGGGCGACCACGCTGGCTTCAGGGTTGCATGCTCGTGCCCCGGCGACGTTGCCGGTTGGACAGCACCAATGCACACCCGACTAACGCGAGACCCCAGCAGTCCATTCCACTTTTTTTTCGTCGCGCCGATCAGCGCCAGCGCGCCGCCGCCAGCCACCTACCACCAGTGCACCTCATCGAGATCGGGATCGTCGCGCTCCGCTGCGTCCCACGGCCGCGAGGGGAGGTACTTCCAGCCGCTGTCGGAGAACATCACCACGATGTTGCCGCGGTCCATGCGCTCCGCCTCACGCAGCGCGGCATGCAGCGCAGCGCCAGACGACACCCCCGCCACCAGCCCCTCGCGCGCGGTGATCTCGCGCATGAGCTGCAGGGAGCGGGCGGCGGTGACGAGGAAACGGCGGTCGAGCAGGCTGATGTCAAAGAGTGGCGCGGCGAAATGATCGTCCAGGCAGGTCAGCCCCTGCAGGCGCTCGCCCATGTGCGGTTCGACGCCGACGATGCGCACTTTGGGGTTGTGGCGTCGCAGCCGCCGGGCCACGCCCGTGATGGTGCCGCCGGTGCCAATGCCTGCCACAAACACGTCGACATCGGGCAGGTCGCGCACGATCTCCTCGCCGGTCTCGGTCTCGTGCACGTGCACGTTCAGCGGATTCTGGAACTGCCGCAGCGCCACGCCGCCGCAGTCCTTCGCCAGCTGTTCGGCCGCCTCGATGGCGCCCCGCATGCCGGCGAGCGGTTTGCACCAGTGCAGATGCACGTCAAAGAGCATGAGGGTGTCGGCGATCATCGGCGGCACCCCCTCGGGCAGCACCACGCACACCTTGTAGCCCCGCTGCCGGGCGACCATGGCGAGGGAGATGGCCGTGTTGCCGCTCGACGCCTCCACGATGCGTTGGCCTGGATGCAGCCGGCCGTCGCGCTCGAGTTGGCACACCAGCGCGCGCGCGACGCGATCCTTGATGCTGCCGGTCGGGTTGGTGCCCTCAAACTTGGCGAAGATGCGGACGCCAGGCTTGGGGCTCATGTGGGTGAGCTCGATCAGCGGCGTGTTGCCGATCTGCCGGAGCGCGCTGTGGGCGCCGACGGTGCCGGGCAGCGGTAATATGCCCAGGGCGGCGCTGGGGGACGTGGAGCCTGGCTTGTCTGTCATGTTGCCCTCCTGGAACGACCCGCTGCCGGACGCGGGATGGTGGCCTTTCCCGCGTGGCCATGCCGCGATGATACGCCTTGGTGGCGCCTGTCGCGCTACGCGCCGATGATCTCGGGCGCCGTCGCGGCAGCGAGGGCGTCGGCGCCGAGCGCGGCCAGCGTCGCCTCCGTGTGCGGCGCGCGCCACAATCCAGCGGCGACGCCTTCGCTGAAGGTGCGCAGATCGTCTCGCGCGTCGATGTTGAAGTAGCTGGGCGCGACCGTCGGCGCGAAACCTAGCGAAAAGAAGCGGCCGAGGCTGGCCTGCAAGCTGTCGGCGGTGCCCCACGGCAGGTCGGCGAGGCAGCCCTCCGGGCAGCGGCGCAGCCCGATGAGGTAGTAGCCGCCGTCGAGCGCTGGTCCAAAAACGCAGTCCGCGTCGTCGAGGTTGCGCAGCGCGGCCTGCAGGTGGGCGATGGGCAGGCCAGGTGCGTCGGCGCCTAGGAGGATGGCGCAGTCGGCGCCTTCGAGACCACGGCGGAGCGCGCGCTCCATGCGCTGACCCAGGTCGCCCTCACCCTGCGGCCAGCGCGGCAGGTCGATGAGGTCGTCCGCCAAGCCCGGATCTGCGGCCTCGTAGGCCTGCCACGGCGCCGCCACACACAGGCTGATCGTCGTGGTGATCGTCGGAGCGCTCGACGCGCTGGGCAGCGCTCGAACCATCGCCACCGTGTCGCGCAGAAACGCGGCGGCGAGGCGTGTCGCGCTGGGCTTGCCGAGGGCCATCGCCAAGCGCGTCGGCATCCGACCGACGTTGGGCGGTTTCACAAAGACGATGAGCGCCACACTTGTCGTCGCAGTTGACGTCACACGACCTCCTACTTCTCCGGCGGTGGCGGCACATGATCCGCCGGCGGCAGCGGCGGCGGCGGCGAGCTGCCGGGGCCGGGCGGCGCGTGCGGAACGGAATCAGGCTGCCGCGGCGCGATCTCAACCGCCGCCGGCGGCGTGCGCACCGCTGGGATCACCGCCGCGGCGCTGGGTTTCGCCTCGATCTGGGCCGGCAGCTCCGGCGTCTCGGTCCATTCGGCGGGCGGTTCGCCGGTCAAGCAGTCGAGAAAGCCGACGAGGAGAGACACCTCCGCATCGCTCAGGTCACGACCCAGCTGATGGCGCGCCATGAGCTTGACCGCCTCGCCCAGGTCCGCGGTCGTGCCGTCATGGAAATAGGGCATGGTCCTGGCGACGTTGCGCAGCGACGGCACCTTAAAGTGATGCAGATCCGCCGCCATTCCCGTCTCTTTCTTCCGACCTTCGTCGGTCAGCTTCGGCCAGGCTCTCACCTTGCCGAGCTTTTGGTAGGTCGTGCCGCCAAGCAGCGGGCCGTTGTGGCAGGACAGACAGCCGACCTCGACGAACAGGCGCGCGCCGATCTTTTGTTCTGTCGAGAGCGCGCCGTCATCGCCCTCGAGGAACCGATCCCACGCCGCCGGCGTCACCAGCTTTCGTTCAAACGCGCCGACCGCCTTGGCGAAGTTGTCGAATGTCACGGCGTTCTTGCCGGCTTGAGGGAACGCCCGCTCAAACAGCGCGACGTAGGCGGGGATCGCTTTGAGGATCGCCTCGACCTCGGCGGCGTCCTTCAGCCCGTGCTCGACCGCGTTGAGGACCGGACCCTTGGCTTGGGCCTCCACGTCGGGCTCCCGGCCGTCCCAGAACTGGCGGAAATGGCCCGCGGCGTTGAAGACGGTCGGCGAGTTGCGATCGCCGAGCTTGCCCGCGTGCCCAGGCGAGGTCGGCTGCAGATCGACGCCAGCCGTCTTGAGGTTGTGGCAGGAGTTGCAGGAGATCGTGCCGCTGCGCGACAGCCGCGTCTCGAAGTAGAGCTTGTGGCCCAGCCGCAGCTTCGGCTCGCTCGGCGGGTTGGTCTGACTGTCGAAGTTCTTGGGCAGCGGCTTGAACGCCCCCAGCATGCTGCGGTCGATCGGGGTCGGTGGCTTGGGGGGCTCGGCAGCTGTCCCGGCGTTGGCCGCCCCTGCGCCCTGAGCGCCCGATTTTCCGGCCTCTGTCGCGCCGTCGGTGGCCTTCTTGCCGCATCCAGTCACGCACGATCCGGCGATCAGCATCCCCATCAGCGCCAGGGTCCAGCTCACCGGTCGTGGCGCCAGCTGCTGGTTCGACGTCGGTCGTAGCATCATCGCTATCTCCATAGGTTGCTCGGCGTTGGGTCGCGTGCCTAAGTTGCGCCGGGACGCACCGCAGCCGCTACCCGGAGACCACGGACTGTGCCGGGAACGCCGCCCCACGTCCAACGTTTGGCGCGGCGACAATCGCTGACCAGTCGCCCGCAGCACCCCATTGGCGCGTGGCTGGGCGCGAAGATGGCGCGATCGACACCTTGACCGGGTCGACCCCGCGACGGTCTACTTCGCGCTGCACTGTCGCTGTTGAATCGTGGAGCCAGCCCGCTATGCCAGATTTTGCCTGCACCGTCTGTGGGGAGGCCTTCACGCTGCCGCAGGAGGTCGTCGACCGTTATCCAGGCTGGAAGCCCCGATTTTGCCGTGCGCACAGCCCGAAGCGTGCCGAAGCGGGCGGTAAGGGCCGTGGCGGTGGCCAGGCCAGCGGCGGCGGCAAGGCTCGCGGTGGGCAGGGTCTGGGCGGGCAGGGTCGGGGCGGGCAGGGTCGGGGCGGGCAGGGTCGGGGTGGATCGGCCCGCGAGGAGAACCTCCAGCTCGCCGACGTCTTCCTCAAGTATCGCGATGGCCCGCAGACAGGCGTCTTCACGGACGGCAGCTGCAGCCCCAATCCGGGCCGCGGCGGTTGGGGGGTGGCGTGGTTGCAGGACGGCGTGTTGATCAAGCAGGCCTACGGCGAGACGCCCGACACCACCAACAATCGCATGGAGCTGCTCGCGTTGATCGAGGCGCTCAAGCTGCTCCCAGAATCGACCGAAATCACCGTATATACGGACTCGCAGCTCTGCGCCAACACGGTCAACGAGTGGGCGGCTGGGTGGGCTCGCCGGGGCTGGAAGCGCAAGGCGGGGCCCATCAAGAACCTGGAGTTGGTGCAGGAGCTGTATGCGCTCAAGCAGCTGCGCCCCAAGGTCACCATCGCGTGGATCGCGGCGCACAGCGGCTACCTCGGCAACGAGCTCGCGGACAGCCTCGCCACCGCCTGGATGCGGTCGGAGCTCTAGCATCGGAGCTTTAGATTTGTGTCGCCGGCGCGCGCAGCCTAGGGTGAGTGGGCGCTAGCGCGCGAGGGGTTACCATGACCGAGACGCCAGCATTGCGGCCGTGGAGCGCACCACCCGGGCTGGTCCGGTTGTGGCCTTGGCTGCTTCTGGTCGCCGTCGGGACGGGCTGCGGCGGTGAGCCGGAGGACAAGGTCGCCAGCGCGAGCGTTGGATGCACGGATGACGCGGGCTGCGTCGCGCAGTTCCCCGACATCGGCGTCTGCCAGGTGGCGCGCTGTGAGGCGGGCGTCTGCCAAGCCATGGACAAAGCCAACGCCGGGGTCTGCGCCGCCGCGACCTGCGGCAACGTCGGGTTTGTGGCGGTATCGCGCTGTCAGGCGGGCCTCTGCGCGGCGCCTAGCCCAACGAGCTGCGATGACAACAACGTCTGCACGGATGACACCTGTGATGCCGTCAGCGGCTGTGCCCACGGCCCCGCGACGGCGAGCTGCGACGACGGTGACGCGTGCACCACCGGGGATCTGTGCGAGGCCGGCGGTTGCAAGGCCGGTCCCGCGAAGGACTGCGACGACAACAACGTGTGCACGACGGACAGCTGCGACAGCGCGACGGGCGCCTGCGCCGTGACGTCGCTCAGCGGCCCAGCCGCGCCCGCGTGTGACGACGCCAACGCCTGCACCGTTGACGACCGCTGCGGGGCGGTGAGCGCCGGTGTGTGCGGCGGCACGGCCATGGCCTGTGATGATGGCGACGGCTGCACGACAGACAGCTGCGCGCCAGCTTCGGGGTGCGTATTCACGGCCAAGACCGGGCCTTGTGACGACGGCGACGCCTGCACCAACGGTGACACCTGCTCAACTAAGGGCTGCATCGGCGTGGCGATCGACGCCAAAGTGGTCTGCGACGACAGCGAGCACTGCACCACAGACAGCTGCGACACCAAGACCGGCTGCAGCCACGCGCCATCGACCGGCAACGCTTGCGACGACGGCAGCAACCTGACCGTCGGGGACCTCTGTGCGGCCGGCGTGTGCGTCCCGGGCGAGACGGCGGGCCCTCAACTCTGCAAGTCGACGGCCGACTGCGCCTCGGCCAACTCAAGCGACGTCTGTAAGGGCACACACTTCTGCGACCTCTCCGTCGCCACCTGCAAGATCAACCCCACGACGGTGCCGCTGCCGTGTGACACGTCGAAAGACGGCGTCTGCCGCAAGACCGCCTGCGACGGCGGCACCGGCAAGTGCACATCCGTGTGGACCGCGGACGGCGCCGCCTGCGACGCCGACGGCAGCCTCTGCAGCACGCTGGACGCCTGTAAATCCGGGCTTTGCGCGGCAGGGGCCGCGCTGGGCTGCGACGACAACAACCCCTGTACGACGGACAGCTGCGACGCCAAGAAGGGCTGCGTGGTGGTCGCCAACTCGGCGAGCTGCGACGATGGCGACGCCTGCACGACCAAGGACGTCTGCGCGGGGACGAGCTGCAGCGGCGGCCCCACGCTGGTCTGCGACGACGGCAAACCGTGCACCGCCGACAGCTGCGACACAAAGACCGGCTGCACCGCCAACCCGCAAAGCGGCAGCTGCGATGACGGCGACGCCTGCACCACGGGCGACGCGTGCAGCGGCGGGGCCTGCGCGCCCGGGAAGGCGAAGATCTGTGACGACGGACAGGTCTGCACGGTCGACAGCTGCGACGCCAAGACCGGCACGTGCGGCGTACTGGCTGGATCGGCGGCCGGGGCCCAGGACGGCAAGTCCTGTGAGGACGGCGACGCCTGCACCGCGGCGACGGTGTGCAAGGCGGGCAGCTGCCAGGGTGGCGGCGCGAAGGTCTGCAGCGACGGCAAGACCTGCACGACCGATAGCTGTGACGCCAAGGCGGGCTGCGTTTTTGCCGCGATCGAGGGCTGCAACGACTGCAGCGGCAAGCCGATCTGTACCGGTGAGACGGCGCCGGCGTGGCAACTGAGCGACGTCAATCCCACGTCGAGCCGCTTTGGTAAACCGCTGGGGGTGGCGGCGTTCAAGGGCAAACCGCTGGTGTTAATCAGCGTGCATGGGTACTGACCCACGTGCGCTTTCCAGGTTGGAAAGCTCGATCAGATGCAGAAAGAGTCGAAACAAGGCGGCGTGTTGGTGGAGATGGCGGCGTTGGCGCACACCAACTGGGCGGGTCAAGCTGCGAACATCACCAACAAGGCTGATTTTCCGGTCTTGCAGGACACGGCGGTGGTCGGCGCATGGGACCAAATGGCGACGCCTGGCAAGGAGTACATCTGGGTCTTCGACAAGCAGGGCGTGGTGGTGTCGTTCTTCAAGCCTTGGGAGCTCAATCTGGCTGACGCGGCCAGCTACGCCAAGCTGAAGAAGGTGCTGGTGGGGTTGGCGAAGTAGGTCAACCCATCGCTCACCTTGCGGCGGCTGGCGGTCCTGGTCATGCTGGTCGCTCATGACAGCCGATGCGCCCAGCGACACGATCTCCGAATCTCACGAAGCGTTGACGACCTTGGTCGCGGACTCGCCCGAGGCGCAGGCTTGGTTCGCGCGCGTGACGAAGCGCTTCGGGGACGCGCGCGTCTCGGTGTTGGCGACGCTCACCGAGATCCCGGCCCCGACCACCGCAGCTGCGCCAGCGCCCACGACGACCTCTGCCGTGGGTCAGCTGCCGAGCTACCGCACCGCCCACGGCGAGCCTGGCGATCCACGCCCGCTCGTGCTGCTCAAAGACGTCATTGGCGAGGGCGGCATGGGTGTTGTGCACCTAGCGCTTCAGGCGTCGTTGCAGCGCGATGTCGCCGTCAAACGGCTACGAGGGGATGGGGCGTCGGCCAGCGGTGCGCAGCGGCTGCTGCGGGAGGCCCTGATCGCGGGCGCGCTGGCCCATCCCAACATCGTCCCGGTCTACGACTTGGCGCTAGACGAGCACGCCGAGCCCATGCTGGTGATGAAACGTATCGAGGGGGACTCCTGGTTGCACGGGCTGACCGAAGCGCCGCTCGCGCTCGCCGACCAGCGTGGCGATTGGCTGGAGCGCAACCTCCGCGTGTTGATCGACGTGTGCGACGCGGTGCGATTCGCCCACGCGCGCGGCATTATCCATCGTGACTTGAAGCCAGACAACGTGATGTTGGGCGAGTTTGGCGAGGTGATGGTCGTCGATTGGGGCGTGGCGGTGAGCATCGATGAGGCGCACGAGGGGCGCTTTCCGTTGGCGCGCGACAGCCGCCACATCGCGGGGACGCCGGCCTACATGAGCCCTGAGCAGGCCATGGCAGACGCCGCAAAAATCGGCCCGCAGACGGATGTGTACCTGCTCGGTGGCATCCTCTTCGAGCTGCTGACGGGCCACGCGCCGCACGACGCGCGCGATGTGTGCCGTTCGCTGTTCATGGCCTACGAGAGCCGACCGCCAGCGCTGCCCGCCACCGTGCCAGAGCCGCTCGCCCTCATTTGTCGCCGGGCGTTGGCGCGCGCGCCGGAAGATCGCTACGCCGACGCCGGGGCGCTGCGCGCTGCGCTGATGGATTTCTTGCAGCACCGGGCCTCCATCGAGATCGTCGAGCGGGCGCTGCAAGACGTGCGATGGCTGGCGGCGCTACCTGCTGCGTCTGCCGGCGAGACGCGCGCTGGCGCTGCCACCGCGGCAGCGGCGCTGCCTGACTCACTGTCCGACTCGCCGCTTGAGCCGCCCACCGAGGCCGAGATTCATCGCCGCTTTCTGCGCTCCAAGTTCGGTTTTCTGCAGGCGTTGGAGATCTGGTCCGACAACCAGCGCGCGCACGAGGGGCTGCAGGCAGCGCTCGTGCTGATGATCGGTCGCAGCCTCGACGCTGGCGAGGCCCACCAAGCCACGCTGCTCATGACCGAGCTACCCGCACCGGCGCCGGAGCTCGCCGCGCGTCTCGCTGCGATCCGCGCCGAACAAGCCCGCGCGGCCAGCGGTCTGCGGCAGCTTGGCGCCATCGGTGCGCGTCGGGATCTACGCGTGGGCCTGGATCTCCGCCGCTATTTCACGGTCGGCATCATCAGCCTCTACGCCGCGCTGTCGATCGTATCGCACCGGTTGGTCGGGGACGGCCGCCCCGACGATGGCCGGCACACCGCCCTCGGCGCGTTGGTCATGGCGTTGGTGTTGCTCTACAGCGTGGTTCGGCATGGCGCGCTGCGGGCGACCGGCGTGAATCAGCGCATGTTGCCGGTGGCGATCCTGACGGTGGTGTCGGTCTTCGCCGTGCGTCTCTATGGCTGGCACGCCGAGATCGCGCCGATGAGCGTCCAGCCCGCGGAGCTGCTGTTCTTCTTCATGGGTATGGGCGCCTCCGCGGCGCTATCGCACCGGAAACTCGCGGTTCCAGCGATGGTGTACGCGCTCGCGTCGGCGCTGGCGGTGGTGCACTTCAAGTCTGCGTTTCTGATCTCGGCCGCCGCCCACGTGTTGGCCATGTTGATGGTCGGCGTCTGGATCGACCGCGCGCACCTCACAGGTCCGCCGAGCTGATCCCAGCTGACGTCGCGTCGATGGCATCTCCGAGGCGGTGCGCTACACTCGCCGGGTTGCGCCCGCTCAGAAACGCTTGATCTTCTTGTCACCTCGGATGTGTCGATGCCAAATCTTGAACTCGTACGGAAACAGAACCTTTCGTCATTTCGGCGGATTGCCATCGGCACGTGGAAGACCGCGTACGACCCGAGCGTCTACGGCGCCATGAAGCTCGACATGGACGAAGCGCTGCGCTACTGCGACGAGTTCCGCGAGAAGACGGGTCGCCGGCTTACGATCACCCACATGATCGCCAAGGCGATCGGTGGCGTGCTGGAGGCGATGCCCGACGCCAACGCGATCATACGCTTCAATCGAATCTACCTGCGCAAAGATATCGCGGTGTTTTTTCAGGTCGCGCTCACCGATGAGAGCTCTGGCGAGATGGACCTGTCCGGCGCGACGGTGCACGCGCTGGAGACCAAGACATTGCTGGAGGTGGTCGATGAGTTTCAGGCGACCGTCGACAAGGTGCGCGCGCAAAAGGATGAGGCGCTCGAGCAGACCCGCAGCAGCTTCAAGCGGATCCCGTTCTTCCTGCTCAACGCTGTGCTGAACACCATCGGTCTGCTGGCGTATTCCTTCAACTTAGACCTGCGTTGGGCGGGGATCCCCCAGGATCCCTTTGGTTCCGTTATGGTCACCAACGTCGGTTCACTCGGCCTGGAAGAAGCCTACGTGCCGCTGGTGCCGTACAGCCGCGTGCCCCTGCTGCTGGCCCTGGGCGCGGTCAATCGCGAGCCGGCGGTCGGTGAGAACGACGCGATCGTCATCAAGCGCACCATGAAGGTGTTTGCCACGTTTGATCACCGCGTCTTGGACGGCTCTCATGCCGCCACGATGTCCAAGACCCTGCGCGCTTGGTTTCACGATCCCTACACCTATTTCGGCGAGATCCCGACCGACAAGGCGGATTGAAGGGCCGGCGAGCGCCTCCGCTGCGGCGATCCACAGGCGCCGTCGTGCGCTGATCTGACGCTCGGACCTCAACGGTCGTCAGACCCGCGCGACGCGGATCCGACAGTCCACCGCCACCGCGCCCTGCCCAGCCGGCAACACCATCAACGGGTTCAGATCCAGCTCGGCGATCTCCGGGCACGCCGTCGCGAGCGCGCTCAGGCGCAGCGTCACGTCTTGCACCGCCGCTACATCGGCTTTCGGCGCGCCTCGATAACCGTCGAGCAGGGCGAAGCTGCGCACGGCACGCAGCAGCTCCGACGCGTCGACATCGGTCAGCGGCGGGATGCGGAAGGCCACGTCTTGCAGCAGCTCCACGTGCACCCCACCGAGGCCGAACATCAGCAACGCGCCGACGGTCGGATCGCGCGACAGGCCCAAGATCGTCTCCACCCCGCCGCTGACCATGGCCTGCACCAAGGCGCCGGTCATGACGACGCTGTGCTGGGTCGCGGCCGCGTCTAGGGCCTCCCAAGCGGCGAAGACTTCGGACTCATTGCGGAGATCGACTTTGACGCCGCCGAGGTCGGTTTTGTGGGAGACGCCTTCGGCCACAAGCTTCAAAACGACCGGAAAACCAAGGCCGCGGGCGACCTCGGCGGCTTGTCCGGCGCTGGCGACGACCGCGCTGGCTGGCCGTCGAATACCGAGCGCGTCGAGCACAGCGGCGACCTGATCGTCGTCGAGCGCGACCCCTGCGTCGCCGCTGGTGTCGGCGCTGGCGTCGGACCCGCGGAGCGCCGCGTCGACGATGGCGCGGGCGCCGTCCACATCACAATCTGACAACGTCGGCACGCTGCCCTCTGGACGCCGCAGCCACTCGCCATACGCCGCCGCGCGCGCCAGCACGTGCACCGCGGCCTCGGGGAAGGCGTAGCTGGGGATCTTGGCGGCCTCCAAGGTGCCGGTCGCCTCTTCAACGCCGTGGCGGCCCATGAAACAGGCGACCACCGGCTTGCCTGAGCCCGCGGCCGACGCTGCGATGGCCTCCGCGACGTCACGCGACTCGGTGATGATGGGCGGCACGAAGATGGCGAGCAGCGCGTCGACCTCGTCCGAGGCGAGCAGCACCTCCGCGCAGATCGCGTACTGCGCCGCGGAGGCCGAGGCGATCATGTCGACCGGGTTGTGCACGCTCGCGGCCGCAGGCAGGTGCGCGCGCAGGGCGGCCTGCAGGTCGTCGGAGAGCTCCGCCACCTCCAGACCGACACCTTCACACGCGTCCGTGGCCATGATGCCTGGGCCGCCGGAGTTGGTGAGGATGGCGAGCTTTCGGCCCCGAGGGATGGGCTGGTGGGCGAGAAACGCGGCCTGATCGAAGAGCTCCTCGACCGAGTTGACCCGCAACATGCCGCACTGCTGCACCAGCGCCTGCACGGCTGAGTCGCCGCCCGCCAGCGACCCGGTGTGACTCGACGCCGCCAGCAGGCCGCGGGCGCTGCGACCCGATTTCACCGCGACGATGGGCTTGGTGCGCGACAGCTGGCGCGCGAGCCGGGCGAATTTGCGTGGGTTGCCGAAGCTCTCAAGGTAGAGCAACACGACCTTGGTGCGTGGATCGACGGCCCACCACTGCAGCAGATCATTGGCCGAGACGTCGGCCTTGTTGCCGATGCTGACAAAACTGCTGACGCCGATGTTGAGCGCCTCAGCCGCGTCGAGCATGGCGACGCCCAGCGCGCCCGATTGGCTGGCCATGGCCACCGACCCGGCCTTGGGAAACGTCGGCGCAAACGTGGCGTCGAGGCGCACCGCGGGGTCGGTGTTGACCACGCCGAGGCAGTTGGGGCCGACCAGCCGCATCCCCGCGTCGCGGCAGAGATCACGCAGCTCCAGCTCGCGGGCCGCGCCAGCCGCGCCGGTCTCCTTAAAACCGGCGGTGATCACCACGAGGCCCTTGACCCCCTTCTCGGCGCAGGCCCGGGCGGTGGCGAGCACGTGTTCGTTGCGCACGGCGATGACGGCGAGATCGATGTCGTCGGGGATGTCACGCACATCCGGCCAAGCGCGCACCCCACACACCGCTCGCTCGCGCGGGTTCACCGGATAGACGGGGCCGTGGAACTCGTAGCGCAGCAGGTTGCGAAACAGCTCAGAGCCGATGGTGGCGGGCTTATTGGAGGCGCCGATGAAGGCGACCGACCGCGGCTGCAGGATGGCCGCGAGTGAGCGGTGGGGGGCGGCGTCGTCAACGGGTGCAGTGGGGCGTTTCGAGTCCATGGGGCTCCAGGGGTCGGGGGCGGCGGGGCGGCACTCCTACCGCGTCGCGGATGAACTCTCAATCTCACCGTCGGGCAGCTGCGCGGCGGCCACGGCGCGCCGCACCAGCACGCGATACACCACCGCCCCGAGCCACTGCACCGCGGCGCTCGTCGCCAACGCCCCGAGCAGGCCGTAGCGCGGCACCAGCCAGAGGTTCAGCGCCAGGTTCAGCGCGGCTGAGATGGCGCTCATCCAGACGACGGTGCGCTCCCGGCCCAGTTTGTAGAGGGTGTAGACGTCGGGCAGAAACAACCAAACGACGAAGATGTAGCTCGCCGCGACCCAGATCAGCGGGCGACTCAGCTCGATGTGCCAGAGCCACCGCAGCGCCAGCCACAGCAGGACCGTCGCCGGCGCCGTGAACACCAGCCCGCCGACGGCCAGACCCCGGGCGGCGCGCCGCACCGCCGCGAGCGGCAAGCGGTAGAGCTCCTGCACAAAGGGCAGCACGACGAGGTTCGCCACCGCCTGCAGGTAGATCAGCAGGTTGATGAGGACCTGATACTGGCCGACATCGTGGGGCGATCGCACGGCGGTGATGACGTAGAGATCGACCCGAGATTGCAGCATCCCGGTGAGTCCCATCACAAAAAACGGCAGCGCGACCTTGAGCCACGACGGCCGGACCAGCCCGACCCAGCTCCGCCAGTTGCCCGGACTCGGCAGCGCGGTGCTGCGCGCCATGCCAAAGCTCAGCAGCAGGGCCTTGCCCCAGGCGACCGAGACGAAGGCGCCCAGCAGCAGCGGGATCGTCAGATCGGCGCCCATGAGGATGACGCTGCCCAGCGTCGCGATGGTGGCGGTGATCTCGATGGCGACGCCAGCAGTGAAGCGACGGGTATACAAGATCACCACGTCGTGACTCTGCGCCAGCAGCTGCGCCGGCAGCCAGGCCAAGGCGAGCAGCAGCCAGCTCAGCGGCCAGTCGCGCCACCAGCCCCACGCGCCCACCATCGCCGCCACCGGGCCGAGCAGCAGCACGGCGCGGGTGGCCAGGGCGCCCTGAAAGATCTGGGGGATGGCGCCGTCGGGCTTGTCTTGGGTCGCACCGAGCGCAAACGCCCGCAGCAGCAGCTCCTTGTTGCCAAACGAGAGCACGTGCGCGCCGAGCTGCACCACCAGCAGCACATCGACAAACGCGCCCCACAGGGACGGCGAATGGGTCCGCACCACCCACGCGCTGATCGCGGCGGCGAGCAGGGGCGCGATGAGGCTGTGAAAGCTGTGCAGCACCACCAGCCTAGCCTTGCCGATCCACGGCCGTAGCCGCGCCTGAAAGCCCGGTTTGTCGGCCGATTCGCTCGGCTGGTCTGCCGCGTCAGTCATGACGCGTGGCCTGCAGCACGTGCTGCCACTCCCACACCACCCGGCGCTTGTAGCGCGTCGTCAGCCGCCAGCCGTAGGTCGCCGCGAGGCGGTGGATCGCCGCGAGATCGGCCGAATCAGCGAGCACCAGCACCGCGCGGCCGTCAGGGCTGAGCCGGCTGGCGAGTTGGCCAAAGAAGTCGTGAAACCAGCTGAGCTGCGGGCCCGCGTACCAGGCGAGGCCAGCTTCGTCGGGCGGCGGCGCTGCAAACCAGGGCGGATTGGCGATGATCCAGTCAAATCGGGCGTCTAGTGGCAGCTGGGCGAGGCCGTCGCTGTGGGCCAGCCGCACGCGGAGCTGATTGCGCTGCGCGTTGCGTTGGGCGGCGAGCAGCGCGCGCGGCGACAGATCGAGCAGCGTGACCTCGGCGCCGTGTCGGGCAGCGACGAGCCCGAGCAGCCCGGAGCCGGTGCCGACGTCGAGCAGGTGTTGGCCGGCGAGCGGTTGTTGGGCCAGCCAGGTCGCCATCACGCCGCTTGAGAAGAAGAACCCCGGATGAAACACGCCAGGCGGCACGTGCAACACCAAGCCGTGGCCACGGTACACCCGCTCGGTACGCAGGTAGCGCTGTAAGGCCGGTTTAATCAGGGCGCTGGTGAGCGGACGGAGCAAAATGCGGCGGAGGTTCAGCATGGGCGCGCAGGGTAGTCGCGCGACCATCGGAACGCCATGTGGCTGAGGTGATGCGAGGTGACGCGGTGAGGTCGACGACCGGATCGCGGCCAGCTACGCTCGTGGCCCATGGACGATCACGCCGACCTCCGACAACTCTGGGCCGAGACGCTCGCCGCTTCGCCAGATCCGTCTGAGACGCTCGGCGCGCAGCCTGGCCATCTGCTCGCGAACAGCCCGACGCTGCCGACGGCGTGGCTGGTGCACACGGTGCCCGGCGGATCGGACGCTGCGACGGCGCAGGAGGCGCTCGCCGACACACAGGTCGACGACCCGTCAGTCACAGACGAGACGTACGTCGCCGACACCTCGCCCGTGATCACGGACGAGACCTACGTCGCCGCTTCAGCGCCATCGGTCACCGACGAGACCTTCGCCGCCGACGCCGCCTACGTGCGGTCCACCTCACAGCCCGCCGCAAAGCCCGCCGCCCCGCTGGTCTCGGCGTCGCTGCACCGCGCCCGCGAGCGGTTCACGACGGTCGCCGAGGGCCCCGTTCAGCCGCGTTTTGAGCTGTTAGACAAGGTCGGTGAGGGCGGTATGGGCGTCGTGTGGCGCGCCAATCAAGAGAGTTTGGGTCGCGAGGTGGCGATCAAGATGCTGCGGTCCACCGCCGGCGTGCGGCCTGACCAGACGCCGGCCAGCGACGAGCGGCGGTCGCGGTTTGTGGCGGAGTCCGTCATCACTGGGCAGCTCGACCATCCCAACGTGGTGCCGGTGCACGAGCTGGGTCAGGACGCGGATGGCAGCCCCTTTCTCGCGATGAAGCTGGTGCGGGGCCGCAGCTGGCAGGCGGTGCTGCATCCGAAGTCGGCGGCGGACCGCGCGGAGTCGGCGCGTTGGGATCTGCGGCGCCACATCGACGTCTTGCTGCAGGTGAGCAACGGCATCGCGTACGCCCACGCGCACGACATCATTCACCGCGACATTAAGCCCGACAACGTGATGGTGGGCGCCTATGGCGAAGTGATGGTGATGGACTGGGGCATCGCCGTGCACATCGGCGTCGAGTTGCCTGCCGACCCGCGATTGCCGCATAGAAGCCGTGTCTCAGGCCCCGCGGGTACGCCGACCTACATGGCACCGGAGCAGGCCGAGGGACGCGGGGCGCTCCTGGGGGTGTGCACTGACGTCTACCTGCTCGGTGCGACGCTGCACGAGATTCTGACCGGCGCGCCCCCGCATCGCGGCACCGAGCTGTTTGAGGTGCTGCTCGCCGCGAGTCGGTCGGTGCCGCAGGTCTACGGCGACGAGGTGCCGGCCCCGCTCGCCGCCAGCTGCCTCCGCGCCATGGCGCGCGACCCGAGCGCGCGGTTTCCGTCTGTAGAGGCCTTTCGCGCCGCCGTCCAGCTGTGGCTCGATCACGCCGAGTCCCTGCGATTGAGCGGCGAGGCCGACCTGGAGGTGCGCCGCCTGCAGACCGCCGACGCGGTCCCGCACGAGGAGCGCTACGCCGTGTGGGCCCGGGCGCTGGGCCGCTACGAGCAGGCGCTGGGCATGTGGCCGGAGAATCAACCCGCCCTGCATGGGCAAGCGCAGGCGATCGTCGGCTACGCGGAGGAGGCGCTGCGTCGCCGTGACGTTGGCCTCGCCCGGGCCCAGCTGACGGCCTTGGAGGGGCACGCCAACGCCGATCCGGTGGCGCTGTCGTCGCTCCGCAACGCCATCAAGCGAGCCACTGTCGGTTGGCAGCGGTTGGCGGCGGGCGTCGCGATGGCGCTCATGGTCGTTGGCGTCGGCTGGTGGGGGCTGGCCGCTGCCCGCGCCGATGTCGCCGCGCAGTCGCTCCGGGTGCGGAACCACACGCAGCTGCACACCCAGCTGCGGCACGCCTGGAGCGCCGTCGTCTCCGGCGAGCCGAGCGCCGGTCTGCGCGCGATTGAGCGTGACGAGGTGGTCGCGTTGGCCCAGGGCGACACCGATCGGGCCGCGATTGTGGACCTGCAGCTCGCCGGTCTGCTGGCCCTGTGGCGGGATGCGCGGTGGGACACGTTGGCGCGGCACGCGTGCCACGTCTTGGTGGCGCGGTCCGATGCGCAGACCGCCGCCGCCGTGCGGGCTGCCGCCGTCACGGTCGGGGCGGGCGCTGACAGCGGCGACGACACTCACACCTGCCAGCGGCTCAGACACGCGTCCGGCGCCGCCGCGGGGCGGGCGCTGGCGGCGATAGGCCACCTGCGCGCCGACGTGTCGCCAGGCTACCAAGCCATCGCCGCGCTGCTCCAGATCGGCGTGTGTGGCCGACAGCGCGCCCTGCAGCTGCCAGGGGCGCCGACGGCGTGTCGCGACTGGCACGTCGCCGCCGTGCCGCTCGCCGCCGCGACGACCGCCGCGATCGCGGCCGTCGACCCGCCTGAGTTCGGTGACGGTCCGTGGGGTGAGGTGGTCGCCCGCGACAACTTCGACGGCGCGACGCTCTGGCAGACCTTGCCCGTGGCGGCGGACGCGCGCGACCAACACGGGACGCGCTGGTTGCCGACCGTCGCCGGACACGTGCTGGTGGTGCAAGGCGCCGAGCTGCAGCTGCGCCACGGTCGCACCGGGCGGGTCTTCGCGCGGCGCGGGTTGCCAGGCCGGGTCGCGATGATCGCGCCCGATCCGCTCGATCCGACGGTGACGCTGGCCGCCGTGCTCGTCAACGGCGCGCGCCACCGCGAACACAGCTGGCTGCGCCTGCGCCTCGAGGATCCCACCCCGCCGCCGCCGAGCGGCGACAGCGTCGCGCACTATCGAATGGGCGGCATGGCCGAGGCGCTGGCGGACGTTGCGCCGTCGCCGCGCGCCCTCGTCGTCCTGCTCGCCGACGGCGCTCGCCAAGATCCCGGCGCTGCCAGCGTCGCCGCGAGCCTGCTCTCGCTGCTGCGCAAGCTACCGGAGACGTGCGCCAGCCCAGACGCCACGGTGACGATCGGCACGGTGCAGCTGCGGCCGTGTCTGTCGCGCGAGGCCGCGCACGCTGAGGTGCACACACGCCTCGGTCGCGCCGCGCTGCCAACCCTGCGCCGCGCCGTTATCGAAGGCACCGCCAGCCACGTTGTGCTGGGCCAAGTCGTCGCGGCGATGCGGCTCGATGCGGTCGGGCTGCAGGCCGGCGCCGCGCGCATCATCGCCCGCGCCCGGCGCGACCAGCTCCGCGGCGGCGCGAACCTGGAGTTGGCCGTCGGAGTCGTCGGCACCCCAGCCGGCGCGCTGCGCCAGCGCGGCGACGAGGTCTGGCAGCGCGAGGGCGCCACCTCCGAAGGCCGCCGCAAGGCGCTCGCGTGGGCGCGCGACAGCTTGGATTTCTCGCTCGCCATCGAGGGCGACGCCGGTTTTGCGCCCGCGCTGACGTCGTGGTTGGCCACCCACCCCGAAGACGCCCCGGCCGGTCTGGAGGCCCGTCTGCCAGCGCTGCGCCGCACGTCGCGTCCCATGGGGCCATACGCGATGATTCAGCCCTGGCGCTTGCACGTATTGGACGCTGCGTATGGCCTCACGTTCGGTGGTCCCATCACGCTGTTTCTTCTCACGCTGTGGCTGTGGTTTCGGTCCCGCAGCGCGCGGCTCCTCGCGCTGTACGGCCGCGGCTTTCGCTCCCGCCGCGAGCGGCTGGCCGCGTTCCTCACGTTTCCGCTGCTGCGACTGCGACACATGACGTGGTCCTACCTCTCGCGCGGCGAGCGGCTGGTGCTGTTGGTCGCCGGCGTCGCGACGCTGTTCGGCGCGACGATGTTCATCGCCAGCGTCAGTATGGTGCATCAGCTCGAGCGCGGCGAAGCGTCGCTCTCGATGGGCCGCCTGGATATGCCGGGACTTGAGCGTACATTGGCGCGACAACTCGAGCGCTACGCCCCTTCAGCCGCCTTTCGCCGCCTGCAGTCCGAAGCGGCGTGGCTGCGCGGCGACTGGGCGACAGCGCGCCTCGCCGCGACGGACGCCAACAAGCGGCAGCCCCTCGACACCCGCGCCCTGAACAACCTGGCTGTGCTGAGCGAGCGGGCCGGAGAGCTTGCCGATGCCCGCGCAGGCTACAAGGCCGCGGCGAACAAGGCCGGCCCCGAAGCCAGCGAAGGGGGCACTGGAGGGGGGGACGCAGGGCGCGCCGCGGCGACGTACAACTTGGCGAGACTCGCCGGTCACGCGCCAGACCCAAGCCACCTCGCCCTGCGCGATCAGCCCCACGCTACGCCCGGCAAGCCGCTGTGGGCCCGCAGCTCACTGCAAGACCTGCGCGGCGTCGTGCTGCCCGATCTCAGCCGACAAGAGACCCTGCGCCGCACCGTCGCGCAGCTGCTGACCGGTCGCACTGTGCTCAGCCTGTTGTCGTTCATGGGCGAACCGGCGACCAGCCCGGCGCTGCTGCGCGCCGCCTCCGTGGGGATCGCCGTCGGCTGCCTGTTGCTGACGCTGTTCGCCCTCATCTGGCTGCCCATGCCAGTGCTGCCCCAAGTGCCACCATCGCCAAACCCTGAGAGCTCCGCGCTAAAGCGGTTGATCAACGGCGTGCTCGGGCTGCGCTCGCCGGTGCCGTACGCGGTGCTGCTCGCTTGGCTCGGCCTCGTGCTCAGCGCAGCGCTGCCGGTGTGGCGGGCGGCGAGTCACCTCGGCGCGACCACGGTGGTGACGCAGCTGCGCTTGTTCACCCACTACTTCGACGGCCTGCGCCTCGCCACCGACGCGGACACGCAGGTCGCCCAGTACGGCGCCGCCGTCGGGATCACGTGTGTCTGCCTGGCCCTCGCCGTGTTGGCGCACGGTGCCTGGTCGCTGTGGCGGCAGATGATGGGGGTCAGATGACTACACTTAACACTTGCTTGCAAGTGTTAAGTGTAGTCATCTGAGAGCGTGGGGATAAGCCGGCTTGGAAGGAGAGGATGAAAGAGCCTTACATCGAAGTGTTGGCTACCCACGATGACCCCGAGTCATGCGTCGAGGTCCGTGAGGGCATCGTCGA
>CALENB010000247.1 GCA_937910235.1 uncultured Myxococcales bacterium
CGACATGTCGATCCCGCGATAGAACCCGGAAGGCACTTTGGACGAGAGGTACTAGTCGTCGACCGCGGTGCGAATCGAGAGATCCCGCAGCTGCAGCGCGCTGACCGGGTTCGGCGACCGCGTGAGCAGATCGGTCGCGCGCTGGGTCTTCGGGAAGGCGATCACGTCCCGCAGACTCTCCGCGCCGCACAGCAGCATAAGCAGTCGATCGAGGCCGAGCGCGATGCCGCCGTGGGGAGGCGTTCCGTGGCTGAGCGCCTCGAGGAAGAACCCGAACTTCTCCTGCACCTCTTCGGCCGCGAGGCCGAGGGTACGGAAGACGAGGTCTTGCACATCGGGGCGGTGGATACGAATCGAACCGCCGCCAAGCTCGACGCCGTTGACGACGAGATCGTAGGCCTGCGCCTTGACCGCGGCGGGATTAGTGCGCAGCAGCGCCATGTCTTCCGAGCGCGGGCTCGTGAAGGGGTGGTGCATCGCTTGGAAGCGGCCGGCGCCCTCGTCGTACTCGAACATGGGGAAGTCGGTGACCCAGACGAAGGCCCACGAGTTGGCCGCGATGAGCCCCGAGCGCTCGGCGGCGAGGCCACGGAGGCGCGCCAAGGCGGCGTTGACCACGGCTGGCGTATCAGCGGAGAACAGAATCAACCCACCTTCCTCTGCCCCGAGCTGCGCGTTCACCTCTGCGCGCAACGCGTCGTCCACACCCTTCGCCACCGGGCCGCTCCACACGCCCGCGGGCTGCACGCGCGCCCAAGCGACGCCCTTCGCGCCGTAGACCGCGGCCTCATCGGGCAGCACCTTGTCGAGATCCTTGCGGGTGAAGACCTTGCCGTCCGGGATGTACAGCGCCTTGACGATGCCGCCGGCGTCGAGCGCACCCTTGAAGATCCGGAACTCGACGCGTCCCCGCAGGGTCGTGGTCAGATCGGTGAGGGGCAGACCGAAGCGGAGATCGGGCTTGTCGCAGCCGTACTTGTCCATAGCCTCGGTGTACGTGATCGCGGGGATGGGCGACGGCACGACGACGTCGAGCGCGGACTTCCAGATGCCAGCGACGTAGCCGTCGAGCAGCTCGCGCACATCGGCGACCGAGACGAAGCTCATCTCCAGGTCGAGCTGGGTGAACTCGGGCTGCCGGTCGGAGCGCAGGTCTTCGTCGCGAAAACACCGACAAATCTGCATGTAGCGGTCCATTCCGCCCATCATCAGAAGCTGCTTGAACTGCTGCGGCGACTGCGGCAGCGCATAGAAGCTGCCGGGATGCACGCGCGATGGCACGAGGTAGTCACGGGCCCCCTCGGGCGTGCTGTTGGCGAGGATGGGCGTCTCGATCTCAAGGAAGCCGTGATCCGCGAAGTAGTTCCGCGTCTCGCGGTTGACCTGGGAGCGCAGCTGGAAGTTCTTGCTGAGCGACGCGCGGCGCAGGTCGAGGTAGCGGTACTTCAGCCGCAGGGCCTCCGAGGTGTCGAGATCATCTTTGATCTCAAACGGCGGCGTCGGAGACTCGCTGAGCACCTCGATCACGTCGATGAGGACCTCAACCTCGCCCGTCGGGATCTTGGCGTTGATGTTCTCGCCACGGCTGATGACCTTGCCGCGCACCCCGATCACCCACTCTGGCCGCAGCTTGTCAGCCACAGCATGGGCGGCGCCGTCACCGACCCACGGCTCGAAACGCAGCTGTACGATCCCTGAGCGGTCGCGGAGATCGATGAAGATGACGCCGCCGTGGTCGCGGTAGGACTGCACCCAACCGTAGACGGTGACCTGCGCGTCGACGTGGTCGACGCGATACTCGCCGTTGAGACGTGTGCGCTTGTTCTGGCTGACAAAATCCGACATCGAGAGCTCCATGATTCCGACGGAGGCGGCTATGAGGCGAGAGGGGCTGATACCCTACTTGGGTTTACGACGGGTGAACGGACGATCGCCAGGTGTACGACGCGACGTCCACCGCGGCGGCGCACCCTGCGGCGCGCCGCGACCTTGACCGCTGTCGTTTCCGCGATAGGGCTGGCCCTGAGGTGCGCCACGGGCCTGATCGTACGGTCGTTGCGGCGGATCGCGGTGGCCTGGGTGACCCTGACTGCGGGGCTCGCCGCCGCCGCTCTGCTGGCGGTCCGGCGAATCGGTCGCCTGCGGCCGCGCGATCATGACGGGGACCTGCATGCCGCGCAGCTCCAGCGTCTCGCGATCGGCCACGACCCGCTCGGCGAGCTGCCGCGGCATGGACACAAAGCTGACGCGGTCGCGCACGGTGATGCGGCCGATGGCTTGACCGGGCACGCCGGCCTCATTGGCGAGCGCGCCAACGAGGTCACCTGGGCGGATGCGGTGCATCGTGCCGATCGGCAAGAACAGGTCGACATGATCTTCATCGCCGCCCTGGTGCGGCATGGGCCGCTGTGGGCGATTCTGTCGCGCCGGCCCGTCGTCGCGGCCCCAGGCGTTGCGGCTGTCGGTGGTGCGACTGTCGGTGGTGCGACTGTCGGTGGTGCGACTGCCGGTGCTGCGACTGTCGGTGGTGCGACTGTCGGTGGTGCGACTGTCGGTGCTGCGACTGTCGGTGGTGCGACTGTCGAAGTTACGATCGCGTGGCGCGTACTCACCGCGCTGCTGCTGGCGGCCCTGATGCTGGCTCGCCCAGGGCGGCAGCTGCTCGGATGGGGACGCCACCAAGTTGACGCCGCGCTCAGCGGCGAGCATCGCCAGGGCGGCGGCCGCGAGATCCTCGAGGCTATGCTCGCCAGCCTCAAGCAAGTCCGCCGCCCAGGCGCGTCCCGCGGCGGCGGTGTCATCCTCCAACAGGGCGTCAATGTCAGTCGAAATCGCAGAGAGCTGCTGGGCGAGCACCACCGCCTCGGTCGGCAACTGGGCCTCATCGACGTTGGTTTTGAGTTGCCGCATCTGGCCACGGAAACGCCCGACTTCGCCTGGCGTCACCAGCGTGAGCGCGCGACCAGCCCGACCGGCCCGACCCGTCCGTCCGATACGGTGGGTGTACACCTCGGCGTTGTCAGGCAAGTCGAGGTTCACGACGAGCGTGATGTGCTCCACGTCGATACCGCGCGCAGCGACATCCGTCGCGATCACGAACCGTGTTTGCTGATCGCGCAAGCGGGACACAACCTGCTCGCGCGCGGCCTGGTTCAGGTCGCCGTGCAACGCGTCGACCTGCATGCCGCTGCTGCGGATGACAGACGAGATCGCGTCACAACCCGCCTTTGTGCGGGCAAAGACCAGCGCAGCGCCCGTAGTATGGGCCTGCAAGACACGTAGCAGCGCTTCGGCCTTGAATCGCTGCGGCACACGCATCCACTGCTGCGAGATGTGATCGACGACGGGAGAGCCGCCCTCAGCCTCGATGATGATTGGGTTGCGAAGATGCTTGTCCGCGACGCGGCGGATCTGGGATGGCATCGTCGCGGAGAACAGGGCGACTTGGCGGCGCTGAGGCGTCTCAGCGAGCATGCGCTCGACGTCCTCGACAAATCCCATGCGAAGCATCTCATCGGCTTCGTCGAGCACCACCATCTCGACGTCGCTCAACGAGAGGGCGCCCTTGTCGAGCAGATCGATGAGTCGACCCGGCGTGCCGACGACGATGGCCACGCCGCGGCGCAGTGCGTCCAGCTGCGGGCCGTACGATGTGCCGCCGTAGACCGTGACCATCGGCAAATCGAGGTCCTTCGCTAGGTCACGCATGGCGTCGGTGACCTGGAGCGCGAGCTCGCGGGTCGGCGCCAACACCAACGCTCGAACCGCGCCTCGGCCGGGGCCATTGGCGACGCGATGGAGCAGCGGCAGGCCAAAGGCGGCGGTCTTACCGGAGCCAGTGCGCGCCCGACCGATGAGGTCACTGCCAGCCAGCAGCGGCGGGATCGCCTGCGTCTGGATTGGGGTCGGCGTCTCGAAACCGAGGGCGGCGAGCGCTGTGACGAGCCGCGGATGCAGCCCCATCATCGCGAACGCGCTGGGCTCCAGCGTCGCCTCGACTGGCGCTTCGACCGGCGTCGCGGCGGCCGCGGAGACGGCGGTCGCTGCAGGTGCGGACTCGGCCGTGCTTGCAGGTGCTGCACGAGGCGTCGCGACGGGGGCTACGCCTGGTACGACGCCTGGTACGACACCGTCGGCGGAGACCTCGGCGGGCTCTGGCGCGACCGCCGCAGCGGACTCCAACGCGACCTTCTTCTTCTTCTTCTTTTTCGCCGCTGGCTTGGCGACGGCGGCAGCCTTCGTCTTGGCTGCGGATTTCTTGCCGGGCGCTGGTTTTGCGGCCTTGATCACAGCAGGCGCGGCGACCGCGGAGTCTGGGGACGCCGCGTCGGCGCGTTTTTTGCGGTCCAGGGCGACGGGCTTAGTCGCAACGGGGTCACCCGTTGGGGGCGTGTCGCCGATCGGCGTGGCCTTGTTCTGGTTGTCGGTCTCAGGCATGGGCGCCTCGGGTAGTGGGTCAGATTGTGTGTCTTTTTCTTTCTTCGCGAGGGGGAGGTGCCCCACAGCGCCGCGCGTGTCAATCATCGCAAGCTTCGCCTGCGCTGCCGAACCGTGGCTTCGCGTCGAACGCGGTGCTAGATTCCCGCTGCGCCAAGTCCGTGCCAGATCCGATCCGAACGGTCCCAACGCCCCCCCCCTGTCTGCCGGAGGATGCCCAGATGACGCCCGCTCGTCGCCCAGCTCGACGACCCTCGCTCAGCGCGAACCGTACCCCATTGCTGCGGCTGCTCGCCGCGTCACATCCGCTTTGGCTGCTGCTTGCGGCAAGCTTGACGTTACCCAGCGGCGCCCGTGCAGCGACGCCGCGGCCGGCAAAAGCGGCGCAGAAGGTGGCGGCGCAGAAGGTGGCGGCGCAGAAGGTGGCGGCGCCAAAGCCGCTCGAGATTCACCGTTTCACGCTGGCCAACGGCCTACGCGTCGTGGTGCAGCCCGATCACCGCGCCCCCGTGGTGGCGCTCGGCATCATGGTGAACGTCGGCTCGCGCCACGAGACGCCGGGGCGCTCAGGTCTCGCCCATTTCTTCGAACACATGATGTTCCAGGGCTC
>CALENB010000248.1 GCA_937910235.1 uncultured Myxococcales bacterium
CTGGATGCTGCTGTTCGGTCGCTGTTTTTTTCGTGGTGGACGAAACGATGACCACGGCCGCGCTCATGCGCCCCGCGATGCAGTCAATTCGCGCGAGTCTATTCTATTGAACATGCCGACACATGGGCGCACGCGCGATGGGTGCGGTCTGTGCAATGGGATGGTCAATCTGGAGGACATTCGTATGAGCGCTCGATCAAAACCCGCTAGCAACGCCCCCTGCCACTACAGCGAAGTGGCCGCCCGCGTGCGTGCATGCGTGGCGCCGCTGGTGTGTCTCGTGTTGTTTGGCGTGGGGTGTGCCAGCGATGAGCCCGAACCGAAAGCGACCGGCGGTACGCCAGCCTGTGAGGCGGCGGTGGCGACGGCCAGCGCCCCGCCAGCGATGTGCGAGCCGTTGCTGGCCAACGCCGCCGAGGTCACCGCGGTGGTGGCGCCGTATCTGCCCAAAGGCGCGCCGCCGCTTCGCGTCGTGATCGACGACGGTTGGCAGCGCGGCTGGGGCGATTGGCGACCGAACCAGAAGTTTCCCGATGGCATCTCGGGGCTGGCCACGACGCTGCACAACCGTGGCCTGTCGGTCGGGATCTGGCTCGCCCCGCTGCTGGTGCTGGAAGACAGCGCGCTCGCCAAGGCCCACCCCGCCTGGTTCGTGAAAGGCGCGGCGTTTGTTCACCTGAAGATGGGGCGGATGCTGGTGCTCGACGCGACCCACCCCGAGGCGGCGGCGCATCTGCACGAGACGATCACGACGATCGTGAGCTGGGGCGTGGATCTCCTGAAGATCGATTTTCTGTTCGCGGGGCTCTTCAATGGCGGTCGGCATGCCGACGTCACCGCGACGGAGTCCTTCAACCTGGCGCTCAGCGTGATTCGCGACGCCGCAGGCCCCGACACGGTGCTGCTCGGCGTCGGAGCGCCGCCGATTCCGACGCTAAAGTGGGTCGACGCGTGGCGGATGGGGCCGGATATCGCGGTGGAGAACTTTGGCGCGGTCTGGGCCTTCCTCCCCAATGAGCTGCGCGCGATGGGCGCGCGCTGGCCGCTCTGTCGCGCGACCCTGTGCGACCCTGATCCGCCGGTTTTGCGGACGTTGAGCCAGGACGAGGTGGACTTTGGTGCGTGGACCGTGGCCTTGGCCGGCGGCGCGTGGTTTCTCTCCGACGACCTGCGCACGCTGCCGAAGACCCGGCGCACTTGGGGCCATGACCAAGGTCGGGTCGATCTGAGTCTGGCGGGCGTGCCGGCCGAGCCCGAGTCGGTGTTCATGGCGGCGCCGCCCAAGCAGCTGTCGAACGCGATTTTTGACCACCTGCGCCAAGAGAGCACGCACGTCGTGCCCGCGATTTGGCGCTTGTCGGATGGTCGCCGCGTCGGCTTCAACGTCGGTGACACGGCTACAATCGTGGCGGGCGTGCCAGTTCCGAGCCACGCCGCGCGCCTGTTGCCCGACTGAGCGCGGCCTCCCGCCAGCGCCCGCGACTGCGACTGTAGCGGCACCTGCGCAACATCGCCTCGCACACGCCACCCCATGTGCACAGGCCTTGCACATCCGTTTGCGACGCTCCGGACTCAACAACTGAGGGGTCCACCATGTCCAAACGTCTGCTGCTGAAAATGGCTACCATCCTTGTTTTAATCGGGCTGCTGCTGGTGCCGCTGTCGATGATCAGCTCCGTGATCGCCGAGCGGCAGTCACAACGCGCGGCGGCGGAGGCTAGCGTCAAGGAGAGCACCAGCGGGCCGCAGCGCATCGCCGGGCCGGTGTTGTTAATCCCGTACCGCACGCGCCACCTGGAGAAGCAGCGCGTGCCGACGAAGCAGCTCGTGCGCTTGCCAGACGTGGATCCCACGGCTGGGCACGCTTCTCCTGCGCCACATCAGGTGGCCGCTGCGACGCGCACGCTGCAGCCCGCCACCAAGGCCGCGACCGCCGCCGACGCCGCCGCGGCGACGGATCCAGGCGCCTTGTATGTGACGCGGACGGTGATCAAGATCGAGACCAAGGAGGTCTTCACCGACCACGAGCTGGCCGTGCTGCCCGAATCACTGCGCATCGACGGTCAGGTGGAGACGACGACGCTGCATCGCGGGCTCTACCCCGTGAACACCTTCGCGGCGAAGCTGCGCATCGCCGGCAGCTTCGCCGTCGCGGTGGGCGCGTTGGCCGAGGATTCGAACGTCACGTTCGGCACGCCGTACATCGCGGTGGGGGTGGGGGATGTTCGTGGGATCCGCAAGACGCCCGTGCTGAAGTGGCAGACCACCGACGTGACGGTGGAGCCCGGCACAGGCACCGCGACGTTGGCGGACGGCGTGCACGCGCCGCTGCCGAACTTTGACCCCAAGAAGACGGGGAATTATACCTTCTCCATGCCGCTGGACCTGATCGGCGCCTCAAACCTGAGCTTCACGCCGCTGGGTCGCAGCACTCGCATCGCGCTCCAGGCCGACTGGCCCCACCCATCCTTCTTCGGGCGTTTTCTGCCTGTCTCTCGCGAGATCACCGACGACGGCTTCGTGTCGCAGTGGGAGACGACCTGGCTCGCCACCAATCTCCGTGAGCGCTTCTCGCGATTGCACAAAAATCGCCGGGCGCTGCTGGCCGAACAGGATGTTGGTGTCGCGTTCATCGAGCCGGTGGACCCGTATCGCAGGACTGAGCGCGCGGTGAAGTATGACCTGCTCTTTGTGCTGCTGACGTTCAGCGCGTTCTTTCTGTTCGAGATCGTACGGCAGCTGCGCATCCACCCGATGCAGTACGCGTTGGTCGGGTGTGCGCTGGCGACGTTTTACCTGCTGCTCATCGCCCTGTCCGAGCACATCCACTTTGCGGCGGCCTACACCATTGCGAGCTTCGCGTGCGTGGGTCTGATCGGGTTTTACCTCTCGTACGTGCTGCGACACTGGCGTCGCGGCCTCGGGTTCAGCGGGCTGCTGGCCGGGCTTTACGGGGCGTTGTACGCCATCTTGCAGTCCGAGGACCACGCGCTGCTGCTGGGCGCAGCGTTGGTGTTCGGCGCGCTCGCGGCGGTCATGGCGCTCACTCGGCGGCTGGATTGGTACGCCGTTGGCAGCCCGACCATCCCGGCGCCGCCGATGGTTGACGCCGCTGCGTAGCTAGGTCAACGCCGCCACACGAGCGACAGCGTCACGCGCCTGGGTCCGCGCCAGCCACGTCGTCAGATTCGGCGCTGCGCCAAGATCGATAGCGAGGCTGGCGAGCAGCTTCGCCACGGAGGCCACGTTGAGATCTGCGAGCGTGAACTGCGCACCGACCATGTAGGCGCGACCCTCCAGGTGCGTGTTGAGCAGCGCCACCAGCGGGCCGATCTTCGCCCGCGCCGCGTCCATCGCGGCTGGGTCGCGGCGTTCCTCGGGCACAAAGACAAGCTGAATAAACAGGGCGATCACCGGCGGCTGGAAGTCGACCTGCGACCAGACGCTCCATTGGTCGACCAACGCGCGCTCCGCCGCGCCTGTGCCCAGCAGCGCCGGCTGATGCTTCTCGGCGAGGTAGCGGTTGATCGCGATCGACTCCCACAGCACAAGATCGCCATCGACCAGCACCGGCACCTTGCCGTTCGGGTTCAACCGTAGAAATGCCGGCGCCTTGTGCTCGCGGTCCCTAAAGCTGACAGCGACGCGCTCGTAGGGCACGCCCGCCTCCTCGAGTGTCCAGTAGCAGCGCCCGGCGCTCGATTGGGGAGACCCGTAAATCTGAATCATAGAAGAGCTCCGGTGGTGGTCGTCTCGACCAGACGCGTGAGTGAACGTGCCGCGTCGCGTGGCAGCCGCTGCCGACAGGGACGTCGCTGGGCGCGGCGGCGCCATTTAGCCGCGCCGGACCGCATCCGTGCAACCCCATCCGGCAGTTTGCCCGGCGACGCCTGCTGCGCGGGCGCGGCCCCCTTGCCGCGGCCCCCTTGCCGCCGCCCCCTTGCCGCTGCCCTGCCGGCGATGGCGCCGACAATGGCGCCGACTGACGAGATCGCGCCGAGGGCGTCCGCGGTGGACCGAAGGGTTCGGCCCGTGATCAGCTCGCGGCGAGGCGCGCGGCGGCGACGAGCACCATCACGGCGACGACCCATCGGATGCGCTGGGCGGCGTGAGGCGCGAGCGCGAGGCCCGCGCCCACCCAGCCTCCGGCCGCCATGCCAACGGCGAGCGCGCTGCCAGCGACGACGTCGACGCGAGATTGCCCTGCAAAAAAGGCCAGCGCGACGGGCGTAAAGCCCAACACGAGCGCTACCTTCACAACATTCGCGCGGGCGAGGTCGAGGCCGCCGAGACGCCGCAGGGTCAACAGCAGCAGAAAACCGACGCCGGCCTGGATGAGACCGCCATACCACCCCGTCACAAGGAGCCCAAACGCGAGGCGGGGCGTGAGCGGCATCGACGTGAGCGGTGACGTAGGTGAGAGCGCGGCGGCCGCGGCGGCGTCGCGCGCACGCGCCGGCGTCGGGGCTGACTGCGCTGCCGGCATGAGCCGCTCGCCGACGATCAGCAGCAGCGTGGCGCCGAGCGTGGCGCCGAGCAGCAAGGTGCGCGTGCCGCCATCACCGAGCGTTGTCGCTTGCCAGGCGCCCATCGCCGCGCCGATCGCCGTTGGAATCAGGAGCGTGAGCGTCAATCGCGGCTCGAGTCGTCGGCTGATGCCGAATCGCGTCACCGCCGTCGCCGCTTGGACCAGGACCGCGAGGCGAAAGGTGCCATTGGCGGCGGCGTCACCCAGCCCGCCGATCAACACCAGCCCAGGCAGCGCCAGCAAGCCACCGCCACCGGCGAGCACGTTGATGAGGCCGGCTAGACAGCCGATTAGCGCCAGAAGGCCGAGCTCGTACACAACGGGGCTCCCGAATCCGCCCAGGCTGGCGGCTGTGCGGCGGTGAGAGTCGGCCAGGCGCTTGCCTACCACAGCTGCCTACCACAGCTGCCTACCACGGTTCGGGGGATCGCTCTGCGCGTCGTAAACCGACCGATGACGCCAGCGCCCCGCTGCACTACACTGCCGACCCCGCCGACCGGCCCCGCTGCCGCGCCGGCGACGCCGCTCGCGCGGGCCCAACGCTTCTGGCGTGCAATCGAGGCGCCACCCCGAGGAGACGACCGTCATGAGTGAATCCAACACCGGTTTCATGAAGAGCCTATGCGCAGGCGCCATCGACCAGCAGCTGCTCTACCCGTTTCCCACCCTCGGTGAGGAGCAGAGCGAGACGCTACAGATGGCGATCTCCGCCATCGACGCGATGCTGGGCGACCGCAAAGAAGACTTCTTCAAGTGGGACGCCGCGGGCGAGATTCCGGCGGAGTTCATCACTGAGCTGAAGCAATTTGGCCTGTTTGGCCTGATCTTGCCTGAAGAGAACGGCGGCATGGGCATGGGGAATATGGCGTACTCGCGCACCCTGCAGGCCGTGGCGCGGCACGACGCCTCGGTGGCGATCACCATCGGCGCGCACAGCTCGATCGGGATGCGCGGGCTGAAGCTGTTTGGCACCGATGCGCTCAAGGAGCGTTACTACGACAAGCTGGCCAGCGGCGACATGATCGCGGCGTTCTGCCTCACTGAGCCCGGGGCTGGCTCGGACGCTGCGTCCGTTCGGACAACGGCAGAGTCCTTCGACGATCATTACCTGCTCAACGGCAGCAAGATCTGGATCACGAACGGCGGCATCGCCGACTTCTTCACGGTTTTTGCGAAGACACAGGGCGCGAACAAGCGCAGCAAGCTGTCGGCCTTCATCGTCACGAAAGACATGAGCGGCGTGAAGATTGGCCCGCATGAAGACAAGATGGGCATCCGCGGCTCGTCGACGACGTCCATCTACTTTGAGGACGTGAAGGTGCCCAAAGATCACCTGCTTGGCGAGCTGCACGGCGGCTTCAAGGTGGCGATGCACATCCTCAACAGCGGCCGCTCAGGCCTGGGGGGCGGCTGCATCGGCGGTATGAAACGGCTGATCGCGATGAGCTCGGAGTGGGCCGCGCAACGCGAGCAGTTTGGCTCTCCGATTCGTAAGTTCGGGCTGATTCAGCAGAAGGTCGGCCACATGGTGGTGGACTGCTATGCGGCCGAGTCGGCTGTGACGCTCGTGGCCGCGATGAGCGATGGCCGCTGCGACGACTACGCGGTGGAGGCGGCCATCGCCAAGGTGTTTGCGACCGAGGCGCTGTGGCGTACGGCGGACGAGGCGTTGCAGGTCGCGGGTGGCACCGGGTTCATGCGGGAGTACGCTTATGAGTTGATTTTGCGGGATAGTCGCATCAACCGCATCTTCGAGGGCACCAACGAGATCCTGCGCTTGTTCGTCGCGCTGACCGCGCTGAACGACGTCGGACAGACCCTGGCCGAGATGTCGCGCGGGCTCAAAGGCATCTTCGACGACCCCATCAAGGGGTTTGGGTTGCTCGCCGACTATGGCCGCAAGCACGTGGAGTGGCGCACCGGCTACGGCGCGACGGCGATGGACAAGTGCGCGGTTGAGCTGCGCCCGGAGGCAGAGCTGTTTGAGGAGCTGACGCGACAGCTCGCGGCTATGGCGGACATGCTGCTGCGGAAACACGGCAAGAAGATCGTCGACATGCAGTTCGCGATGCGGCGGATGGCCGACGTGATGATCGATCTCTTCGTCTTGGCGTGCACCCTGAGCCGGGTCACGGCTTCGGTGCAGCAGAACGGCGCCGAGAAGGCGCAGCCCGAGCTCGAGATCGCGCGTGTGCTGGCGGGTCAGGTGCGCGGCCGGGTGACGCGTAACTTCCGTAAGATCGACCGCAATGACGACGACTTGATCAAGTCTCTCGCCGACCGCGCCTTCGACAACGGCGGGTTCGACTGGGACGCGATTCGGTAGTGCACAGCGGGCCTTCGCTGTGTTGCGCGGCCATAACAGCCTAGTCGCGCAGCGCGGCGAGCGCCGTCAGTCGACGTTGGATTTCGTCGCGGGCGACGCGGAAATGGCCGAGTCGCTCAGCGTCGCTGAGGTCTTCGCCACCGCGGTCGGGGTCTTGTAGGGGCCAGCGCAACCGCGTCGCGCCGCCGAGAAACACCGGGCACACCTCCTCCGCGCACAGCGTGATGACAAGGTCCACCGGCGGATGTGGGCTGCCGCCGATGGCGGTCTGGCTGCCAACATCGGCGACCACTTTGGAGCGATGACCGCTGATGTCGATGCCCACCTCAGCCATGACCGCGATGGCCAAGGGGTTCACGCGCGACGGGCGCGACCCGGCCGAGCTGACGTGAACGCTGTCGCCAAACAGCGCTCGGGCGAGCCCTTCGGCCATCTGCGAGCGAGCGGAGTTGGCGACGCAGAGCATCAGCACATGATCGAACTGGAGCTTGGCCATGGACACCTCCTACAAAGCTGTGGACTCGGGGAACACGTGACTTGTGCGATTGGCGAAGGCGACGAGCGAGAGCATCACCGGCACTTCGATGAGGACGCCAACCACGGTCGCGAGCGCCGCGCCGGAAGAGAGGCCGAACAGGCTGATGGCCACCGCGACGGCGAGCTCAAAGAAGTTGGAGGTGCCGATCATCGCGGCGGGGGCGGCGATGTTGTGCGGTAGGCGGAGCAGCTTGGCGACGCCGTACGTCAGCGCGAAGATGCCGTAGCTCTGAATCAGCAGCGGGATCGCGATGAGCAGCACGCGCCCTGGCTGCGCCAACAGGGTCTCCGCCTGAAAGCCGAACAGCAGCGCGACCGTCAGCAACAACCCCATGATCGACGCCGGTTTCAGCGTCGCGTCGAGGCGCGCGAGCTGGGCGCGTGCAAGCTTGCGCTGCGTCGCCACACCGGCGGCGAGAGGCACGATGATGAAGACGACGACCGAGGCGATGAGCGTCTGCCACGGCACCGCGATGTCGGTCACCCCCAACAGCATCCCGGCGATGGGGGCGAACGCGAAGACCATGATGAGATCGTTGATCGAGACCTGCACGAGCGTGTAGTTGGCGTCGCCCTTCGTCAGGTTGCTCCACACAAACACCATGGCGGTACAGGGCGCGACGCCGAGCAGGATCATCCCTGCGATGTACTGCTGCGCATCCGCCTCCGGCAGCATCCCGGCGAAGATATGCTCGAAGAAGAGCACGCCGAGCGCGGCCATCGTGAAGGGTTTGATGAGCCAGTTGACGACGAGCGTGAGCGCGATTCCCTTGGGTTTCCGGCCCACATCACGCAGGCAGCTCGGATCGACCTTGAGCATCATGGGATAGACCATGAGCCATATGAGCACCGCGACGACGAGGTTGACATGGGCGAACTCGATAGCGGCGACGGCCTCGAAGGCGCCCGGCACCAGCAGCCCTAAGCCCACGCCGGCGGCGATGGCGAGCGCGACCCAGATGGACAGGAATCGTTCAAATAGTCCCATGACGGTGATGACCTCGGTTGGGGCGTGTGATTGGGCATGCGCATGCGAACTGCGGCCCGCAGCGCCAGATGGGTTAGAGGGCGTCGACGAGCGTACGAAAACGAGCCAGCGCGGCGGGATCGACGCAGTAGCACACACGCGGCCCGTCGATCGTGCCTTGGATCAGGCCAGACGCCTTGAGCACCTTGAGGTGCTGCGAGACCGTGGACTGCGCCAGCGGCAGCTCGTCGACGATCTGCCCGCAAACGCAGGAATCCCGGCCGATCAGCAGCCGCAAAATGGCGACGCGTGCGGGATGGCCGAGGGCTTTGGCGTAGGTGGCGAGCAGGGCGTCGCACGCTTGAGCGGCGACGGGCACCGGCAGCGGACCTGTCGGTTTCGGCATACAGACGGGGTCCAACATGACGCACCTCAACGTGGAGCCGCTCGGAGCCGCGTCCGCCAGCGTTCATCGTAAATAGACGATTAATGTGGCGGTGGTCAAGCGCGCTGTCTCGTCGCGCTGGTTTGCAGGGCCGCGCGGATGCAGCAGACTGCCGCCCAAGCCGCAGACCACCGCGGCGAGGACGCTGCGCATCGGCCGCTTTGGCGCTCGGACGGGCGCGCTGCCACAACTCATTTGAGGTCAAATTATGGCAACCGAGGAGCTGTTTCGTGTGCCGCCGCTCGTGGGGGCGGCCGATGTGACTGGCTGGCGGACGGAGACACTGCGTTATCGCGCGACTGCGCGGCCCCAGAGCAAGTTCAAGAGCGTGCTGCAGCCGAAGCACCTCTTTGGCGCGACTGGTCGCAACAGCACGGTGACGACCCGATTGCATGACGATGAGCTGCGGCTCGACGTCACCCACGAGCTCGCCGGGACGGTGCTGACCGAGCGGCTCGCCGCGATCGTGCGACACGGTCGCGTACGCTCGACGTCGTTGGTTCGGCAGCTGGGGCCAGCGCGTGACGAGGGACACGTCGCCGACGACCAGAGCGACGCCGATCACGAGCGTCTCGCGCGGCATGAGCGCGTGCGCTTTCACCCCGAGCCGCTGGGCTTGCCGGAGGCGACGTATCCCGAGGTGATGTTGCCCTTCCTGATGCGTGGTCAGCCACTCGACGGCCAGCGACGAGCGGTCTGGTCTTGGACCAACGACCGGTTCATGGCGCGCGTGTACTACGAGGTGCGGCGCACGGTGCGGGTCTCGGTGCCGGCGGGGACGTTTGAGGCGGCGCTCATCTGGATGTATCCGGACCTCAACGACTGGATCGCGATGGGCGGCGTGGTGACACGCCTCGCTAAACCGCTGTTGCCACGCTACGACATCTGGATCGACACGAGCCCGGCGCGGCGTGTTGTGCGTTTTGAGGGTCCGTACGGTCCACCAGGGGCCCCTGAGATCGTACTGGAATTGGCTGGCTGAGGCGCTGTGGCCGGCCGTGCACATGAGTCGCCACAATCGCGCGGATGACAGGCACCCCGCGGATCTCCTACACTCCTGCGGCGATTGGAGGGTGTCATGATGCGACGACGATTCAGGATGCGGCCGGCGGTTTTGCAGGGGCTCGGGTCAACACCGCCAGGGCGGAATCGAACGGCGCCGCTGCGCGTGCCGGCGCTGGCGGCAGTCCCAATCGCGCTGCTGGCCCTGACCCTGCTGCTGACCGGATGCGGAGCGGACGAACCGACGGTCGGTCCAGGCGTGACGACCGTGGATGGCGCGGCCAACGACGCTGGCGGTGTCACGGACAGCGGCGTGACGGACGGCGGAGCCGACACCGGTAACGCGGACGGCGCATCGGATGGCGGCGTCGCCCTTGACGGTGCCAGCGACGACGTCACCGCCGCGTGCCGGGCCGATCAGTGCACCATCGACTCCGTCTGTGTCGACAATGGCCACAGCAACGCAAAGAACGGCTGCCAGGTGTGTTTGGTGGTGGTCGACAAGACGGCGTGGTCGGCCGACGACGCCGCGACGTGTGACGACGGCAATCAATGTTCGAGTTCGGATCATTGCGTCGGCGGCAGCTGCTTGGGCACCGCGCAAGGCTGCGACGATGACAACCCCTGCACCGACGACGGCTGCAAGGACGACGCCGGCTGCACGCACACCAACAACAGCGCGGCGTGCGTCGACGGCGACGTGTGCACGCTGAACGACGCATGTGACGCGGGCAGCTGCAAGGCCGGAAAAGCAAGGGTCTGTGACGACGGCAACAGCTGCACCGACGAGAGCTGCGACGCGAAGAAGGGCTGCGCCCACGCGGCCAACACGCTGACCTGCGACGACAAGAATCCATGCTCGCTCGGCGAGACGTGCGGCGGCGGCAGCTGCGGCGGCGGCGCGGCGAAGAGCTGTGATGACGATGACGTGTGCACCGTCGACAGCTGCGACCGTAAGTTGGGCTGTCAGCATGAGTCCATCAGCGGGCTCTGCAAGGACGACAACGTCTGCACCGACGACAGCTGCGACAAGAAGAAGGGCTGCATCTACGGCTTCAACAGCGACCCCTGCGACGACGGCAGCAAGTGCAGCGCGGCGGACACCTGCACCAAGGGCGCCTGCAAGGGCACCGCGGTGCCGACCGACGACAACAACCCATGCACGACCGACGGCTGCGATCCAGCCAAGGGCGTCAGCCACGAGCCGAACACCCTGCCCTGCGAGGATGGCAGCAAGTGCTCGCTGGGCGACACGTGCGCCGCGTCGACGTGTGTCTCCGGGACCGGAAAGCCGGACTGCGACGACAAGAACGGCTGCACGACGGACGCGTGTGATCCAAAGGTCGGGTGCGTCAACCAGAACCACACCAAGCCCTGCGACGACGGCACGGCCTGCACGAAGGATGACGTCTGCGGAGCCGGCAAGTGCGCGGGCGTGGCGATCACCTGCGACGACGGCAACGCCTGCACGATCGACGCGTGCGACAAGGTGAAGGGCTGCACGTTCACGCTGAAAGGGACCACGACGTGCCGCCCCAACATTGAGATCACGTTTCCGCCGCGCGGGGCGACCATCAAGCAGCCCACCGACTTCATCGAGGTGACGGGCAAGGTCACGAGCGGCGCCGGCAAGATCACAGCGTTTACGGTGAATGGTTCGAAGGTGAATCTCGCGGCGAACGGCACCTTCAAGAGGCTGATTCTGGCCAAGCCGGGCGGCAATACGCTGCGCTTTGCGGCGACGGACGTGCTGGGCACCGAGCGCAATCGCGTGCAGGCGTTCCTCTGGTCGAGCAACTTCCGCAAGCCGATTCAGAGCAAGAAGATGAGCGGCGCCACGGATCCCGGCCTCGCCTACTACCTCAGCAAGAAGGCGATCGACGACGGGGATCACTCGCTGCCGCCCAACGATTTGGCGACGATCTTCGAGCTTTTTCTGCAGAACTACGACCTGAGCGGCGTGATCCCGAACCCGGTGTACCAGTCGGGCAACACGACGGTGTCCATCAGCGATCTGAAGTACGGCAAGGCGACGGTGTCGATGTGGCCGACGACCGGCGCGCTGGCGCTGCAGGCGACGATCCCGAACCTGACCGCAGATCTCGCCGCTGTGCAGAAGGTGTTTGGGATCAACTTGAAGTTCAAAGGCACGCTGTCCATCACGTCGATCGTCATCACGGCGGAGGTGGTGCCGACGGTGGTCAACCACAAGCTGGTGGTGGTGATGAAGAACACCAAGGCCACGATCAACGGCTTTGAGATCAAACTAACCGGACTGGGCGCGCTGCTGAACGGCATTATTGGGGCGCTCAAGAACACCTTCGTCAAGCAGTTTGAGAACAGCATCTCGGACGCGTTGGGCAAGCAGCTCGGGCCGGTTGTGGGGGACGCGCTCGGTGCGCTGGCGTTCGCGTTTGCGTTTGAGGTCGCTGCGCTCGATGGCTCTGGCAAGAAGATCAAGGCGGACGTGGTCACCGACTTCTCCAAGGTGACCATCGACAAAGCTGGCGCGACGTTCTGGCTGCGGGCCGGGGCGTACGCGAAGAAGGGCAACACCATCGACAATCTGGGTGTGCCGGACCGGATCGGCTGTGGCTCCGGCGTGCAAAAGGTTGAGGTCTTGAAGAAGCGCGACCTTGAGCTGGTGCTCAGCGACGACACCCTCAATCAGATCCTCTACGGGCTGTGGCTGGGCGGATTGCTTGAGTTCCCGGTGCCTGAGTCGATGTTGGGCGGCGTGGACCTGACCAAATACGGCGTGAAAGACCTGAAGATGAAGGCGACTGCGTTGCTCGCGCCGACCGTCAGCGACTGCAACGACAAGGGGGAGCTGCTGGTGCACATCGGCGACATGCGCATCGACGCGAGCTTGGAGCTCCTTGGCCAGAAGATGGACGTGGTGCTGTGGGCGACGTTTGAGGCGGGGCTGAAAGTGAGCGTCGAGAAGAACGCCAAGGGCGGCTCTGCGGTCGGGATCCAGATCACCGAGATCAAGAAGATCGACACGGACATCACCGTCAAACAGGAGAACTTGGTCGGCTCGGAGAAGGTCATCCAGAGTTTGGTGGGTGACGCCCTCGTCAAGGGGCTCATCGGCGTGCTGGGGGGCAACGCGCTCGGCAGCTTCGACCTGCCGGTCATCGACTTGAGCGGGACGGTCAAGGGGCTGCCGCCGGGCGCGGGCATCGCGATTGACCCGCAATCTGTGGATCGCAAGGGCGGCAACACCATCATCGGCGGCAAGCTGAAGTAAGGGACGATTCACATGCAGACGGTTTCGAACCGCCGCCCCGCGGCAGACAATTGGATGACGGCAGGCACGGCGGAGCCGGTCCTGACTGACCGGCTTCTTGGCGACGTGCTTCTTGGCGACGTGCCGCACAAATCGCGGCCCGCCAGCTTGGGTTGGCTGTGCATCGCTGCGCTGAGTTTTGGCGCGATCGGCTGCGGCGCGGACCCCACCCAGCCTGGTGTGATCACGACGGACGCGGCCTTCACAGACGGCGGCGCGACCGACGGCAGCCCAACGGATAGCGGCGGCGCAGCGACGGACGCGGAGGGCGCTGATGCGGCTGGAGTTGACGACGGCGGCGCCGGTTTGGACGCCGGCGCGGCAGACGGGGGCGGCGCCGCTGACGCCGGGCCAACCACGTGCGCCGACGACAGCGTGTGCGACGACAAGCTGACCTGTACCGAAGACCTGTGCGCGCAACCTGGCGAAGTGTGCGCTTGGACGTTGAAGGCCGACTTCTGCCTCATCGGCAAGGTCTGTTACGCCGCCGGCGCGGCCAATACCAACGCGCCTTGCCAAGTCTGCGATCCAGCCCTGAGCACAACCGCGTGGTCCACCGCGAAGGACGGCGTGGCGTGTGAGGATGGTGCGTCCTGCACGGTGGACGGCGCCTGCGAGGCTGGCGGCTGCGTCGGCAAACCGCTGGTGTGCGGCGACGGCAACCCGTGCACCGACGACATCTGCAAGCAGGGCAAGGGGTGTGTCTACCCAGCCGTCGGCGCGGCGAGCAGCGTGACCTGTTCGGACGACAGCGCGTGCACCGAGAACGACGACTGCGTCGAGGGCAGCTGTCTGGGCGAAGCCATGGCGTGCGACGACAAGAAGGGCTGCACGGTGGATGCCTGCGACGTCAAGACCGGCTGCACCCACACCAACAGCGAGGCCGCGTGTAGTGATGGCGACGCTTGCACAGCGGACGATGTCTGCGCCGGTGGCGCCTGTAAATCCGGCGGAAAAGCCAACTGTGACGACGGCAACGCTTGCACGATCGACCTCTGTAAGCCTGCCGCTGGCTGCGTGCACTTGCCGACCCAGAGCCCCTGCTGCACGGGCCAGACCTCCATCTGTGACGACGGCAACCCGTGCACGACCGACCTGTGTGATCCGAAGACCAGCGGCTGCAGCAAGGCGTTCAATACGGCCGTGTGTAGTGACGACGACGCCTGCACCGACAAGGACACCTGCGCCGCCGGCAAGTGCGTGGGTAAGGTGAGCACCTGTGACGACAAGAACAGCTGCACGTCCGACGCGTGCGACAAGAGCAAGGGCTGCGTGCACGCCGCAACGAACGACGGCAAGGCCTGCGACGATGGCGACGCCTGCAGCAAGAAAGACACCTGCCAAGGCGGCAAATGCGCCGGCACGGGCGGCTGCGCCTGCACGCCGACCTTCAGCCCGACGGCGGCGAAGGTCGTGGATCTGAAGATCGGCAAGGGCGCCGCCGTGGGCGAGGGCTTGGATCTGGACAACAACCCCAAGACGTGCGCGCCGAAGTCCTCGTGCACCGGCGGTATCGACAACGCGCTCGGCGCGCTGGCGGGGCTGGTCAACGGTCAGCTCGACAAGCCTGTGGCTTCGGGTTCCATCATGCTCCTTGTAGAGTTCTTAGGGTTCAAACAAGGCCCGGTGGAGGTCGCGATTCATCAGGGTCAGCTCGACCCGAGCAACAAGACCTGTGACCACCAAAAGCAGACCTGCAAGTATTGGGCGGACACCTCGCTCATCGATCCGGTGACGTGCGCGCCAAAGGCGTCGTTGAAGGGCACGCTCATCGGCAGCAAGCTCACCGCTGGTGGTAAGGGCACGAACTTTCCCTTCGTCCTACCGCTGCAAGATGGCGTGAATCTGAATCTGACGCTCTACGATCTGCAGCTGGTCGGCACGGTGACCACGACCAATGGAAAGCTGACTGGGATGACCGCGATCCTCGGCGGCGCGGTGCTGAAATCCGACCTTGAGAAGGCCATCGACGCCTTGCCTGAGGAGGGGTTGCCGATCCCCAAAGCGACCATCAAGGCGCTGCTGGCGAGCACGGTCGACATCGACATCGACATCGACGGCGACGGCAAGCCAGAGGCGTCATCGATCGCGCTGAAGCTGAAGGCGATCCCGGCCATCATCACTGGCGCGAAGTAGGGCACCGAGCGACGCCAGCATTGACGCGGTGGCGTAGAAGCGGCGGCGTTGCGTCTATGTGAGGCGGAACCCGGGCGTGACACCGACCGTATCGGCCATGGCGAGCTCCTGTGTGCGCTGTCCTGCGGCGCGTGCGTCTTGGAGCGCTGGCATCAACGCCTCGAGCTGCAGCCGCATCGTGCGGGCGTCCGCTGGCCGGTCTTCGGGATCTCGCGCCAGCGCGCGCATCACGACATCCACGAGCGCCGGGAGCAGCTCCCCCGTCACGGCTTCGGCGAGCGGAATGGGCTCGTCGCGGACCCGCGCGATGAGCAGCGCCATGGTGTTGTTGCCCTTAAACGGCAATCGCCCGCTGAGGCACTCGTACAGCAGGCTCGCGAGCGCGTAGAGATCAGCGCGACCATCCACCGCCCCACACTCGACCTGCTCCGGGGCCATGTAATACGGCGTGCCAATCGCCTGGCCATCGCTCGTGAGGCGCGGGTCGGCGGACGCCATCGAGCGCGCGACACCAAAGTCGATCAGGCGCGCCATGGGTCGACCCTGCGGCGTTTGCGGCGTAGCGGGCTGATCGGGGCTCGGGGAGGTCGGGCTGAGGATGATGTTCGCTGGCTTTACGTCGCGATGCACCAGCCCGATGGCGTGCGCGTCTTCGAGGCCATGCAGGACATCGATGGCGAACGCGCAGGCGAGCGGCGGGGCGAGCGGGCCCTCGCGCCGTGAGTGGTGCCACAGATCCTCACCGGAGAGGTGCTCCATCGCCAGGTACAAGTGGCCAGCCTGGCCGCGACCGTAGTCGTAGACGCGGGCAATCCAGGCGCTGTTGAGCGTCTGCGCGAGCCGACCTTCATTGAAGAACCGCTGGACTTGCACCGGGTCATTGGCGAGCCGCGCGTGGAGCAGCTTGATGACGACCTTGGCGCCGTGTGGGTCAGACGCCGACCACGCGCTGCCGAAGCCGCCGTCGCCCAGCCGCGTCTCGAGGCGGTAGCGGCCGTCGATGAGCAACCCAGGCCCGACCTTGGCAGGAGCCACATCGGCGGAGAGCGGCGGGGACGTGCGGGCGGGGTGGGAGAGATGAAGCACGAGCGGTTCGGTCGCTACAGGGGACCGGTCGACCGCGACGCCATCACTGTCGAGCAGACGCGCCAGCTCGGTGTCGGCCGCGTCGTCTGCCCCGAGCAGCACGGCGCCACCGCCGGCAGCGTCCGCCAGATCCAGGCAGCGCTGCACCACCGCGCCGCATGGCACGCGGTGCTCACCTTCGGCCCGTGTGACCACCAAGCCGGCGGAGAGGCCCGCGCCGACGTGATACGCGCCGTCTAGCAGGCTCGCCGCCGACAGCGCGCAGTGTCCGTCGCCAAACACCGCTATAACCGTGTCTTTACGGGCCAGCAGCGACACTGGCCGCCAAGTCCGTAGGGCGCGCTCAAGGTTGTCGCGAGCGTCATCCCCGCCACGCGCGATCCGCGCCGCCAACACGATGCCGCGCTCGACTGCGACGTCGAGGTCGGGGTGCAGCATGGCGTTTGGGATCGCCGCGCGGGTGTCGTCGAACTCCAGCAGGCGTCCCGCGGTCAACACGTCGCGGTCGGCGCCCGTGCGCTCGACCACCAAGGTCAGCGGCCGCGGGCCCCGGGCGTCAACGTTGAGACGCACCCGGCCGTGCCCGAGCCGCAGCAGGCCCGGCAGCAGCTCGCCGCCCCGCACCTGCAGCGCGGCCTCCCGCGCGGCCACATCTAGCCGAACCTGCAGGCTCAACGTTGAGGTGGCAGGAAAGGTGCGCAACCGATACGCGCCCGGTAGGAGCGAGACGTCCAAGATGGTCGTCTCACCGGGGCTCAGGATCTGTTGGGCCACGAGATGCGGCGTGCGCGCCGGGCTGCCGATGCAGCGAATGGGCAGGTCGATGACACGAACGCGGGCGTCCGGCCGAAACCCGGCGAGCAGATTGTCTGGCAGCGCGCCGTCAAAAGGCAGGTTGCAGGACGGACAATGCACCTCGCGAGGCCCAGCGCCCAGCCGCGGCGCTTGGCCTTTGGAGGCCCGACACGACGGACAGCGCAGCTCCCACGTCAGCGACAGCACGCCGCCGGCCACAGCGTCCATGAACGCGACGAGCGTCTCTGCCTCAGGCACGCCCCACTGCCGCGCGAGGCGCAGTGGCGCGAGGTTTTGCTGCGCGACGAGCGGCGCGGCCCGCAAGTAGGCGCCCAAGCGCTTGGCGACCGTCGGCGACCGCACAGACTGCAGCCCACGGCTGAGCAGCGCCTCGGCGGCGTGACTGAGCGGCGGCGCGGGGTCGTCAAAAACCGGACGCCGGCCATCGAGCACCTCGATCGCTCGAGTCAGCGCGCGGTCGAGGCCCGGCCGGGTGAAGAGCTTGGCGTCTGCGAGCACGGCGGGCCGGGTCACCAGCAGACGAGGATGCACGTCGACCTGATACGCGATCTCCGTGCCACCAGACGCGAGCTCGCTCAACGCTACGTTCACTTCATAGTGGCTCGCCGGACCACCCTGAAAGACGCGCCTTACGGAGAATTGATGCGGTTCCAGCCACTCAAACGGCGCCTCCACCCAGCGCAGCCGGATGCCGACGCGCCGCATGCTGCCGATGCGCTCGACCGTCCCGTCCGGCAGGGGCCGTTCGACGTAGCTGTCGTTCTTGCCGGCGACGCGATTAAACCGGTCTGTGTCGCTGAGTAACGCCCAGGTTCGAGCGACCGAAGCTGTCGTCTGCAGGCGCCAGCGCATGGTAACGGGGGATGGGGCGGCCATGGGCTCCGGGCGTCGTACGTGCGACGGCAATGCGGGGTTGCTTGCGTCGTGGCGCCGCGCCACCCTGCCCGCGTTCGTCGTGAAGCGCGGCCATACGTGCGCTCACTTCGTCCCGACGATCGTACCAGACCGGAGCTACACATGCGCGACACGCAGAGAACCCTTTTGGCCACACGTGCCGGCGCCACCCACCTCCTGGTCGCGGCCCTGGTCTTCGTTGGTGGCTGCGGCGCCGCTGAAACCCCGGTCGCCACCAGCACCGGCGCCTCGGACGGCGGCGCCGTGGATGCGAGCGCTGACGTCGCCGCTGACGCCGACGAAGGCACCGACGCAGGCGCCCTGGATGCGGCCGCTGCCGACGCAGCCACCGCCGACATTGCATCCGCCGACGCGAGCGCCTGCACCCCCGTCGCGCGTTCAACCGCGCCGACAACCCTCGGCGGCAACCGGCCAGCGTCCGTGTTCCTGCCGGATGGATGGGATGGCTGCAAGCAGTGGCCGCTGATCGTGCTGCTACACGGCTACGGGGCGACCGGCGTCATCCAAAACATCTACCTAGGCATCGGCGCGCGCGTGACGTCGCATGGGTTTGTGTTGGTGCTGCCAGAGGGCACCAAGAGCAAGTCCGGCAAGCAGTTCTGGGACGCCACCAACGCGTGCTGCAACTTCGAGGACGGTCCGGTTGACGACGTCGCCTATCTGCGCGGTCTCATCGAGACAGCCACCAAGCAGCTCGCCATCGATCCAGCGCGGGTGTTTCTGATTGGCCACTCTAACGGCGGGTTCATGGCCTACCGGATGGCGTGTGAGGCGGCCGATCTCGTCGCCGGCGTCGCGAGCCTAGCTGGCGCTGTGAACGCAGCGGCGGTGTCCTGCAAACCCACGCGTCCGGTGAACGTGCTGCAGATGCACGGCACCGACGACGCGACGATCAGCTACAAGGGCACCGTGGCCTATCCTGGCGCCGAGGCTGCTGAACAGCGATGGATCGGGCTCAATGGCTGCACAGCCGCGCCGGTTGCGCTGCCCGCGGTCGACTTCGACGGCAAACCGGCGGGCAAGGAGACCGTGCAGCGCAACGTGTCGGGGTGCGCCGAAGGCACGCAGGTCGGGCTCTGGACGATGACGGGCTCTGGCCACATCCCTGCCGTCAACGCTGCGTTCAAGGACGCGCTGTTGGCCCATGTACTCGCGTGGAAGCGGACCCCCAAACGATGACCGACGCCGTCGTCCCGCCGCCTGAAGTCGCGCTCGGCGCGCCGCGATGGACCGGTGGCCTCGTCAGCTTGTGGCGGGTGGCGTTGGCGCTGTTTGCGCTCTGTCTCGGGGTTCAGGCGCTGTTTGGGCGACTCGACGGCTCGTGGTGGCCGGCGCCATTGCCGCCCGCCGCGCTGCCAGCGGCTGTGGCGTGGTGTGGCCTGGCGCTGGCGCTGGCCGCCGGCATCGCCGCGCGGCCCGTGACGCTGCCCCTGGCGCTGTGTGTGCTGCTCGCCGGTGAACCTGCGATCGCTGGCCGCGGCCACGGGTTGCTCATCGGACTGCTCGTGCTGGCCGGGTCGATGTCCGGCGCGCCATACGGGAGCTGGCCGGCGCGCGGCCGCGTCGACCCTGGCGGTGGCTGGACGCTGCCAGGCGGCGTGCGTGGCCTAGCGTGGGTTGGCCTGGGGGCGACGTGGCTGTACACGGCGTGGAGTCTAGCCGAGGCCCCAGGGCTTGGTCAGGGTGGCGCCGTCGCCGCGATTGCGGCGTATTTGCGCGGCTCTGTGGCGCAGGCAGCGCCCTGGCCTGTGGCCGTCGAAGTGCTGATCTTCGGCGTGGCGGCGGCGTTTGTGCCGTTGTCCCTCGGCGCGCGCAGCCGACCGATGGCGTGGACCGCCGGCGTCGCGGTCCACGCGCTGACGCTGCCGGCGATCGGGGCGCCAGGGTTTAGCGTCGGTGTGCTCCTGCTGCACGCGCTCGCCTTCGATCCGCGCTGGGTCCCCGCCGCTGGCCAAGCCGTCGGGGTGGTCTACTACGACGGGGCATGCGGCCTCTGCCACAACGCCATTCGTTTTCTGCTGGCTGAGGACAGCGCCGGTGAGCTGCGGTTCGCGGCGCTGCAGGGGGCCACGTTCGCGGCCCGCGTGCCGGCGCACGTCGACGTGCCCGACAGCGTGATTGTGCAGACCGACGACGGTGAGCTGCTCTGGAAGATGGCCGCGGCACGCCACCTGCTAGCGCGACTCGGAGGCGGCTGGCGCGTCATCGGCTGGTTGGTACGCCTCGTGCCCCTGCCGGTCGGCGACGTGGTGTACGACGGGATCGCGCGGGTGCGGCATCGGCTCTTCGCGCGCCCCAAAGACAGCTGCCCGTTGCTGCCGCCCGGCTTGCGGGCGCGCTTTCTGCCCTAGGATTCGGGGTTCTGGCCACATCCAGACAACGCGGTAGCGGCGTGGTGGTCTAGGCAGCGGTGACGGTGACGGGTTCAAACGCGCCACTGCTCGGCCGCGGCGCATACGACCGAGGCGCGTCGCCGCCGGGTGGCCACTCCCAGAGCTCCACACGCCGCGGCTCTCCTTGACGCGAGACGTCCACTCGGAGCCACACAAACGTCTGGGTGCCGATGCGGGTCGTGCACTCGGGCTCCGCGAAAGCTGGCGACCAGAACCCGCCGTTCGCAAAAATGAGCGGGCCGATGCGCCGCAGCTCTGGCACGTGGGTGTGGCCCATGACGCAGTTGTGAACGCCCGTGATCGCGTGGATTAGCTCGGCGCGGTCTAAGTCGACCAGCGGCGCTTCGAACACCTGCGGCTTCACCTTGAACGAGTACATCAGGAACACGGGGGTCAGCGCGGCCAGCGGCACGAGCCCCCAGAGCGGACTGACCGACCAGATCCAGTTCACGGCGCTGACCGCCTGAAAGGCCACCCACAGCATGAACAGCAGGAGTACGCCGCGGTCGAGCCACAGCTCACGCACGACTTTCATCGGATCGGTCGCAGCGGAGGGCACACTGGTCGCGTTGATCTGCCGAACAACCTTCGGGGTCACCTTGGCGCGCGCGGCGATGGCGGCGACCTTGTCCTCTACCAACAGCGGATCGCGCATCGGCGGGCGTAGGTAGTCGCGCAGCGTCACGAAGAGCGTGACCATCGCGCCCCAAAACCAAGTCCAGATGAGCAAGGGTTGGGTGCGAATCATGTACTTGAGGAAGAAGCGCACGTACTCCTTCAGACTCATGATGTAGTTCGACGTGGCGTGAGGGTTGAAGTACCCCATGCCGTTGAGCATGTAGCGCTCGGCCAGGTCGCCAAACGGTATCCGGACCCGCGGCCGGCCGTGCACCGCAATCAGCGGATCGATCGGGCTGTGAGCGACGCAGTAGGGGTCGTATTGGTGGCCGTGGCTGATGAAGGTGTCGCCTTCGCTGACGTAGAACCAGTCACAGAACCGCACGTTCGTCTGCTCTTCATCGCTGAGGGCCATCGCGTCGCGCAGGAGCTGTTGCACCTCGGGCCAATGCAGCTCGAGGTCGTGATTGCCGAGCACAAAGATCAGCGCGTGTCCCTGCCGCACCCAGCTGGTTAAGGCCTGAAAGAAGACCGGGAGGTCGGCGATGATCCGGCTGATCTTGAACGCGCTCATCCAGGACTCCGACGTCAACCCGCGCAGCTCGCCGAGCCAGTTTACGTCAGAGGGCGGATTTTCAGGCACGGCGGTGATGTTATCGAAGTCAAAGATGTCGCCGTTGAGGACCAGCTCCATGGGACCTTCAGCGCCGTTGGCGGCCCAGGTGAGCACCCGCTGCACGTCATCGTCGATGAAAAACTCGGAGCGCTTGTAGGCTTTCCAGAAAGGCCGTTTTGGATCGGCCTCCTCGGCGTCGGAGAGATGCATGTCCGACAGAACGAGCGTCTCGAGAGGCCGCGACGAGCGCACGCCCGGGTCGAGCTCAACTGACGGTGTCTTAGACATGCCGACCACCGGCACCTACCCCAGCCACAGGCGCCGCGACAGGATTGTGCCCGACTGGGTTGTGCGCAGACAAAAATAGCGCACGCCGCGCCGTCTTTCCAGTGAAGACAGCGCGGCGAGGCTCGAACTTGGCGGCGAGGCAATGCCCCGCCTGAATCACCAGCTGGCCTTGGTGACACCCGGCAGCTCACCACGGAGGGCGAGCTCGCGCAGGGCGATTCGGCTCATTCCGAACTTCCGGTGGTAACCACGCGGACGACCGGTGACGACGCAACGATTGCGAACGCGGATCGGGTTGCTGTCACGCGGCAGGTTCTGCAGCGCGGTCTGGGCGATCTGCTTGTCTGCAAACGCCGTCTTCGGGTCGCGGATTTGCGCCTTGAGGGCAGCGCGCTTCACAGCGAACTTGGCGACGAGGGCTTTACGCTTCTCGTTCTTGACGATCATGCTCTTCTTGGCCATTTCGGTCTCTCTCCTGGTCGCAACTTGCAGGCGCAGTGGTTCACTGCCGCGCGCGGTCGCCGTGGTCTGTGGCTTATGCCCCGTACTTGCGCTTGAAGCGGTCGATTCGACCCTCAACGTCCATCACTCGCTGACGGCCGGTGAAGAAGGGATGCGACGCCGCGGAGATCTCGAGACGAACAACGTAATGCTCGACACCGTCGATATCGCGGGTCTCAGCGCTCTTCTTGGTCGAGCGCGACTGCCACTCCTCGCCGGAGGACGAATCGTGGTAGAGGATGGGGAAAGTCGTTGGGTGGATGTCGGGCTTCATGGGCTTTTCCCGTCAGTGTCCGGGGCGAACCCGGGGTTGTGCGCACCCTGGGGTAGCGCGTCGATTCAGGCTGGATCCCGTTGCTCACGACGGCGGCCTTTGCCACCTCTTGCCGCGTGAATCCAGCGCTTTGGCTGTCTCCGACAGGCGCCTCATTGAGGGATGCCTGCCACGACGGGGGGCGCTCAGATAGCGCATTGGTCCAGGCAATGCAAGCCAATTCGGGGCAAGTCACGACACAGAGAGCGTGATGGCGCCGGTTTCGTACTGGTGCGGATGAGCCCAGGCGCGGCTCACGTGTGCGCTACAGCGCGCCGGATTTAGGCCATCGCGCGGCCCGACGCTGACCAGATCGGTTGTTTTATTGCGCATTATCTGTCACTTGGAAGACAGCCACGCCGCTGTCCCAATCCCGCATCAGGAGACGCCCGCCCGCCGGGCGCGCGTGGACGTCAGGCCCATCGACCACAAACCAGACGTCTCGATCCAGAAGCGCGCCTCGGGGCACCCTCGCGCCGAGCGGGTGCAGCACCGCTGCGTCGTGACCGAGCAACGCGTGACCGGGCGCGGCGGCCTCCGGCAAGACGGCCTGCACGACCCGACGGATGCGTGGCAGGCGGGACGCGACCAGCGTCGCGCGATTGAGGCCTCGGGAGCGTCGAACGGCCTCGTCTCCGCCCTGATGATAGAGCCACGTGGTGCGCCAGACGCCGGCGTCATGCCAAGCGAAGCCGCAGGCGGCCGTCGTCACCACAGCGACGAGGGCGGCCACACGGCGAGATCGAGACGCGCCGCGCGACGCAGCCAGCTGGGCGAACAGCTCCGCGACGCCGACGCCGGTGAGGCACAACCAGAGCCACAGCGCCGGGTGCAGGAATCGCCAGACCTTGTAGGGCAACAGTTGATGCGGGAGCGCGATGGCCACGAACGCGCAGGCGAGCCAGGGCACGCGACGGGATCCGAGGAGCAGCAGTGGCAACGACAGCCAGCGCAGGACCGGTACCGCGTCGCCAAAGTGAGCCCAGTAGCGGTCGGCGGCCATGGCCCCAAAGGCCGTCTGACCCTGGCCGAGGTTGTAGGCGAGATAGGCGCGGAACGTGTGCCATGGCGCCCCCCACGTCAGCCAGTCGAGGCCACCCCAGGCCAAGACGACGGCGCTGGCCGCCAACGCAGGCCCGAGCAGCGTCGCCTTTGGGTCGCGTCGCACGTGCGCCCTGTGGCGCCAGAGCCACAGCGCAGCCACGACTGCGACCGCCGGGGCAAGTTGAATCCGCAGCAGCACCGTGGCCGCCGCCAGCGCGCCGAGCAGCCAGCTACGGGTGGGTTGGTAGGGCGCGCCGGCAACGCGGCGACTGTCGTCCGAGCCTGTGTTCATCGGCTCTGAGCGCTGCGCGACGCTCAAGAGACTGAGCAACAGGGTCGCGGCCGGCACGTCGATCAGCGGCTGCGCCGCCATGATGACGAAGGCGGGATGCAGGGCGCCGACCCAACCCACGAAGCGAACGGCCGGGGTCGTGGAGACGCGCCGAACCAGCCCCATGGCTACCCC
>CALENB010000249.1 GCA_937910235.1 uncultured Myxococcales bacterium
TGCGGTCTATCCAGATCCCCTGCCGGATCACAGCCGCGGCGAAGCGTGCGAGACGTGCCACACAGAGCGCTCGTGGCGGAAGACACGCAACGCCGCCGGGCTGCGACTGCACGGGCTGCTCGCCTTCAAGCTGACCCACAAACACAAGCAGGTCGCCTGCGAGACGTGTCACAAGCCCCGACGCCAGGCGCAGGCGAACCGGGCCATGGGCATCAACGCCGCCCGCGCGCGCTTGGAGGCCTTTGAGGGGCTGCGCGGCACCTGCGCGAGCTGCCACACGGACGTGCATCGCGGCGCGTTCGGCAGCCGCTGTGAGAGCTGCCACACGCCGGCGAACTGGAAGGCCAAGCGCAAGGGCGGCGGATTTGACCACAGCAAAACGGGCTTTCCCCTCCGGGGACGGCACCGAATCGTGGGCTGCGAGCGCTGCCACACGCCGTCGAAGAGCTACAACAAGCGGTACAAGCAGATCCCCCACACTGCATGCACCGACTGCCACAGCGACATCCACACGGGCACGTTCCAGACGGTCGGTGCTGGTAAGAAGCAGGCGGACCTACAGGCCTGTGTGAGCTGCCACAGCGAGGCCGGGTTCAAGCCCGCCCGCTTCGGCATGGCGGCGCATGACAAGTCGCGGATGCCGCTGAAGGGCGCCCATCGTGTGGTGGCTTGTCAGGACTGTCACACACCCACTGCTAGCCCGAAGTCTCGGGCTCTTGGCAAGATCCAGGCGCGGGCGCCGAAGCACGTGGCGCGGCTGGTCGGCACGCCACAGGTCTGCAAGGACTGTCACAGAGACGAACACGCTGGCCAGTTCGACGGTCGCTCGCCACCGCTGGACTGCACGTCGTGCCACACGGACGAAGCCTTTCGTCCGGCGCCGAAGTTCGATCACGACAAGACCACGTTCGCGCTGGCCGGCCCTCACAAGGACGCCGACTGCGCCAGCTGCCACAACCGCCCGTCACCGGGCGCGCCGGTCCGCTTCGCCGGCATCGCCAAGGCCTGCGCCAATTGCCACAAGGACGAGCACGCTGGTCAGTTCCTCAGCGACGGCCCCAAGCGCACGTGTGAGGACTGCCACAAGGTGGTCAAAGACTTCGATATCCCGAAGTTTCCGCACGACAAGACACGCTTCGTCCTCGAGGGCAAGCACGTGCAGGTCGACTGCGCGAAGTGCCACACGAAGGTGAAGGAGGGCAGCGAGGGCAAGCTGACAGAGGGCGTCGTCCACTATCGACTCGGCGTGCTGGCGTGCGGCCAATGCCACAGCAATCCACATGAGCGCAGTCGTGGCGGTATGCGTGGAGCAAACAACCTAGCTAGCGGCAAGGACGGCACGGGCGGCGACAAGATAGGCGGCAGCTGGTCCTGCAACCTTTGCCATGTAGCGGCGGGCTGGCAGGTGATCCCCAAACGCGTCAACTTCGACCACGACCGCACCGGCGTCCCGCTCACCGGAGCGCACGCCACGGCCGCCTGCGTCGGCTGCCACAAGCAGCGCTCCAACCAGGGCCCGAAGGCGGCGAAGAAGGCCAACGGCGAAGACGAGCGTGTTCCGCGCGCCTGCCTCGCTTGCCACACCGACACCCACCGAGGCGAGCAGGGCAGCCGCTGCGAGGCCTGCCACACATCACGAAGCTGGAAGACGCCTCGGAAGTTCAATCAGCACGCCAGTGGACGTTTTCCGCTCTCGGGTGTTCACGCGGTAGTCGCGTGTGCGTCCTGCCACCGCACGCAGGCGCGGGATGAATATCGGGGCACGCCCAGCACCTGCGACGCCTGCCACAAGAAGACGGCGCTTGCCATCAGCTCGTTTGACCATCGCCCCCTGCGCATGGGCTGCAACCAGTGCCACTCGACCTTCGCCTGGGCGCCCGCGCGCTTCGATCACGCCGTGTTTTGGCCCTTGCAGGGCGCGCATGCCGCGATCAAGACCGACTGCTCCAAGTGCCACACCACAGGCAACTACGCGACGCAAGATCGGGCGTGCGCGACCTGCCACAGCGACTTGGTCAATGAAGGGAAGACCCACCCAGATCACCGCACGATCGGCCTCACCAAGACGTGTGAGCGATGCCACACCTCGGTGGCGTGGTCGGCCTTAAAAACGACGTGGCACGACAAGGCGTTCCCCATCACCTCCGGCGACCACCGCCGCTACCGCACCAGCTGTGCCAGCTGCCACCCGGCTGGCGTAGGCAAGGGCAACTTCGACTGCGTGAACTGCCACGACGGCGAGCACGCCAAGGCGAAGATGGACAGCAAGCACCAAGGCAAGGGCGGCTATGTCTGGGACAACGCGGCCTGCTTGAGCTGCCACCCCAAGGGTGAGGAGTAGGGCGATGCACACACGCCATGTCGACCCGCGCGTCGCGGGCCTCCTCACGACCCTCATGCTGTCGACCCTGGGATGCCAATCTCTGGTGGCGACAGACGATCCCACCGTCCATGTCGGGGAGACCACCTCTTTGGGCTGCGTCGGATGCCACAAACACGACTACGACACCGCCAAGTCGCCGAACCACGTGGAAGCCAAGCTGCCGACGACCTGTGACACGTGCCACATCAAGGCGAGCTGGAGCCCGGCGGCGTGGCCTCACCTGACCTGGCCGCTCGTGGGCAAACATGTCGACGCGACCTGCGCGGACTGCCACGACGCGGCGCCGAACCATATCCCGAAGCCACCTCGCAGCTGCGACGGCTGCCACCTCTCGGACTACCAGGCCGCCAAGAGCCCCAACCACGTGGACGCGAACCTGCCAAAGACCTGCGAGAGCTGCCACACCCCCAAAGCATGGAAGCCGGCGACGTGGGATCACAGCACCTGGCCGCTGGATGGCAAGCACCTGCAAGCGGCCTGCGCGAGCTGCCACAAGACGGCGCCCAATCGGGTCGTGAAGCCGCCGCGCACGTGCGATGGCTGCCACATGCCGGACTATCAAGGGGCGAGCAACCCCAATCACGTCGCAGGCAGCTACCCAAAGACCTGCCAGACCTGCCACACGACCTCGGGCTGGAAGCCGGCGGGGATGACCAATCACGCCTTCCCGATCACCAGCGGCAAACACAAAAACGTGGCGTGCGCCAAATGCCACGTCAATCCAGATTTCAAGGTCTTTACGTGCATGTCGAGCGGCTGCCACCCGAAGGGCGACATGGACGATAAGCACCAAGGCGAGGTCAACGGCTACCAATACAAGGCGTCCGCTTGCTACAGCTGCCACCCCGACGGCAAGGACTAGGGTTGATGTTGGCTACGCCCCACCACCTCCGGATGTTTCGACGCCTGCGCGACGTTTGTGCGGTCGTGCTAGGCGTGCTGATGGGCTGGATCTCCTCGCCCGCAGACGCGGCGCAGGTGACCGGAGCGACGGGAGGAGACCTGGCCGAGGTGTTCCTGCGTCTGGGGCCCGCCGAGCGCGTGAAGGTGGGCGCGACGCTGCGCGGAAAGCGGGGCTTGCGCGTCAAGATCACCGAGGTGGTCGGCCAGCGCGCGCGCGCCACGTTGGTTGGCGGCCGCGTGCCGCGGCGGGGTGACGAAGCGACCGCGCCTGTCCTGCAGCCCGCCGGCGGCGGGTCGACAGCTTCGAAGCCGGCCGCCGGCGTGCCGCGACCTGGAAAGTCGACGACACCGCGCTGGCGGGTCGGCCGAGAGCGCATAGGCAAGCACGGGGCGTCCCTAACCCCGACCGCGTGGGCTGCCCTGCGCAGTCGCGCCCGCAAGCTCATCGTCTCATCGCGTGGTCGCAAACTCGAGGCCAAGGAGCGCGGCTACAAGGGTGACCTCGCGTTTGTCGGCATCGGCATGGTCGATCTGAAGGGCCTGAAGACCTGGACCTTCGCCACCCTGCGAAGCCGACTCGACGTGCGCGACATCGGGGGCACGCCGCTCAGCTGGTCCCACGACCTGCGACTGCGCTACGACGGCATCTCCGCCACCCCCGGCAGCAGCCAGGGCGGCGCGCGCGCGCGGCGCGCCGTGGCCGTGCGACGGGCGCGGCTGGGCTACCGAACAGGCTGGGGCAACGTCGGCGCTGGGCGCCTGATCATGGCGACAGGCGCGAGCGGGCGGCTCATCGACGGCGCGAGCGCGCACGTCAACCTCGGTAACTGGGGCACGGTCAGCGCGTGGGGCGGCACCGCTGCGGACCCCGTGAGTCTGGCCTTGCAGCTGGACACCGGTCGATTTGGCCTGGGCTGGCGGGCGGCGGGCCAGCGGGGCGCGCTTCAGGCGCGTTGGTCGCTGGGGTACGCCGCGCAGGTGGTCGAGGGCCGCTTGGATCCGCACCGCGTCGACGCGTGGTTCCGGTTGGCTCACGACACACGCGGCGAGGTCGATGCCGCCGCGACGGTGGCGGTTGGTGCGCCGGATCTCGGCGGCACCGCGCTCGCCAACCTCGACACACCCACGGCTGCGCTGGCGCGGCTGTGGCTCTCCGCAGCGACCAAGCGCGGCAGCAGCGGCTGGCTCTTCCGCCTACGCTACAGCTACCACCGACCCACAGCCGATCGCCTCATCGCGCGGACCATGCCGTGGGACGTGTGGGTCGATGGTCGCAGCCACCTGCTCTCGCTCGAAGCTGACCGCGCGGCGTCGAGCGGCTGGTGGCTCCGCCCGAGCCTGAACGCGGCGTTCCTGACCGGCCCCGAACCCTACGACGGGCTCCGCCTGGCCGCCGCTGTGCGCGCCGGCTACGGCGGCAGGCGCTGGTCGCCGCATGCCGCCGTGCATGGAGAGACAGGCCTCGCCTTCACGATGGACGGCCGCGCTGCCGGCCCGACGCGCGGCGTGGGCGGCTGGGTGGGCACCCGCTACGCCATCAACCAAGCGTGGCGCCTCGATGGCCGCGTCGGCGCGCGCTACGATCAGGTGCTACCGATCAACAACGGCGCGTTGCGGGCCCGAAGCTCGGCCAGCGTGGAGTGGCTCGATGGTCCATGGATGGTGGCGCTTCAGGTCGGCAATGATACGTTGCTGGCGGCCGATCCCACGCCTGGCAGCTACAAGCTCGATTGGGTGGACGTCACGTTGCTCGTTCGCCGTCGCCTCTAGCCGCACCATTCGCTGAACCGCGCCCGCCGCACCCGCTCAGGACCGCCATGCAACAGCGCAGAAACCTGCTCGATCTCTTCCTCATCCTGGTCGCGGCGGCGGCGGTCGCGTGGATCTACCAACGAGCGAACGGCTTCTACGATGTGCCGCACGAGGCGCTCGTCGACCACCCGCAGTACGATGAGTTCCGCTCGGCCGGGCGGATGGGCAAGCTGCTCGGCACCGTCGCCATCGCCATGTTCCTGTTCAACATGCTCTACCTGCCACGCCGCCGCATGCGGGTCTTGCATCGGCTCGGCAGCCTACGCCACTGGATGAGCGCCCACGTCTTCTTCGGCCTGTTGGGCGGCGGCCTGATTGGGCTACACGCCGTCTTCCGGATGACCAGCGAGGCGGCCCGGATGTCGGCCATTGCGGTGGTGGTCCTGATCGCGACGGGGATCGTCGGGCGATACCTCTACGCCCTGGTGCCGCACACGGCGACGGGCGAGGAGGAGCCAGAGGGGCTGGCGGGTCGGGCGGAGCAGTCCTTGAGCCAAGTCTCGGCGGTGATCGGCGAGGGTGATCCGCTGATCGACCAGCTACGTGGCCTAGCCAACTTGGGTGCGCCTCCTGAGCGCAACCTGCTCCGCGCGCTGGTCCGCCTGCCGATCGAGCCGCTGCGCCGCGTTGTCGCCGGTTTGCGCGTGCAATTTGCGCTGCGCCGGGCTTGGGGTCGCCACAAGCTGGGCGATGACCAACGCGCCGTCGTTCGCGCCGCTGCGGTCGAGACGGTCGGCTTCGGTCACGCCTACGCGTTCGCGGGGGTCGCGGCCCGCATCCTGCGCTCGTGGCGACCGGTGCACCTCCTCGCGGCGCTCATCATGGGCTGGTCGGCGTACGTCCACATCGAGAGCGCATTTGAGCAGGGCTATGGCTGGAAGGTGCCGGCCTATTGGCCCCTATGGCTGGCCGCGGCGCTGGCCCTCCCCCTGGTCGCGCTGGGCCTGGAGGTTCGCCTGCGGCTGTCGCGAAAACGCCGTAAAGTAAACGTATTTGCGACGGACGGGCCAGCACCCGAGCCGCCCGCGACGCTGCACCCCTACATCGATCCGAACATCTGCATGGGCTCCGGCGCCTGCGTCGCGGCCTGTCCAGAAGGCGACATCCTCGACCTGCTCGACGGCCGCTCGCGCCTCGTCGAGCCGAGCCACTGCGTCGGCCACGGCGAGTGCGCACGCAACTGCCCAGTGAACGCGATCACGTTGGTGTTCGGCACGTCCAGGCGCGGCGTCGACATCCCAGACGTCAGCGAGCACTTCGAGTCCGATGTGCCGGGCATCTACCTGATCGGTGAGATCACGGGCATGGGCCTGATCCGCAACGCGGTGAAGCAAGCCAACCAAGCCGTCGTGCACCTCGCCCGCCAAGCCAAGCGCGACAAGGCGAGCGCCGACGCTCCGCCCATGACCGACGTGTGCATCATCGGCGCCGGTCCGGCCGGTATCGCCGCGACGCTGGCCTGCCAGGAAGCCGGACTCAGCACCATCACGCTGGAGCAGGAGCCCAACTTGGGCGGCGCGGTGAACCACTATCCCCGGCGCAAGCTCGTCATGCTCGCGCCGATGGACCTGCGCGGCTACGGCAAGATCAAGCTGTGGGATGCACGCAAAGAAGAGCTCGTCGACCTCTGGAAGGACGTGCAGACCAAGACCGGCATCGAGGTCGCGCACGGCGTCAACGTCGGCGGCATCGAGCCGTTCGAGGGGGCGGACGGCTTTGAGGTCATCGGCGCGCCTGTCGGCTTGCGCCCCGGAATGCCGGGCTACGAGGAGCTTCGCTTCCCGGCGCGCCGTGTGATGATCGCCGTCGGTCGTCGTGGTGCACCGCGTCGCTTGGGTGTGCTTGGCGAGGCGCAAGATCACGTCGCCTACACCGTGCTGGAGCCCGATCAGCACACCGGCCGCAAGGTGCTGGTGGTGGGTGGCGGCGACTCGGCCCTGGAGAACGCGTTCGCCTGCGCCGACGCGGGCGCGGCGGCTGTTCACCTCGTCTACCGGCGGTCGAGCTTCGACCGGGCCAAGGTGCGCAATCGGGAGCGCCTCGATGAGGCGGTCGCCGCCGGCAACATCAAGCTGCACCTGGAGCGCAGCCCGGCCCGCATCCATGAAGACAGCGTGGTGCTCGACGGCGGAGAGACGATCCAGGCGGATGATGTCATCGTCTGCGTTGGCGGCACCCTGCCCACAGGCCTGCTGCGCGCCGCCGGCTGCGAGGTCAAACAGCACTTCGGTCGCCCCATACCGCCGGCCTAGACGCCCGCCCAGAGGACTCTGCCATGCCGCCTCGCCGCAATCCGTCGCTCATTGCTCCTGGAGCGCGAGACGCCCGATGTTCCCGCGCCCGCGCAGCCCTCGCCGCGCTCACGACGCTCGCCGCGCTCACGTTGGCCGGGTGCGGAGCTGACGACGCAGCGCCTCCCGCGACCGACACGAACGCGACAGACGCCGGCACCGGAGACGGCGCGGCTGGCGAGGGCGCCGCGGGGGACGGAGGCGCGCAGGACACCACCGACCCGACCCCCGGCTGCGATCCCATCGACCCGAGCCACTGCCTGTTGCCCTTCCCGAGCAATAAGTTCCTCGCGCCCAGCAAGACCAGCCCGACGGGCTTTCAGCTGGCCATGCACCCATCCGGCATGCCCGCCAACGCCGGCGGCGTGAAGATCGACCCCAAGGCCTGGAACCGCATGGATGGCTACGGCGTCGGCTGGGCGGCGCTCGCGCTCTTTCCGGATGTGGACGTGTCGAACCTGCCCTCCGAGCTGACCCCAGCCGGCTGCTTGGCGAAGGACGCAAACATCGCGCTGCTGGAGGTCGACAAACAGGGCAAGGCCACGCGTGTGCCCTACTTCGCTGAGCTCGACGACGACATCGACGTCGACAGCCCAGACAAGCAGGTGCTGATCATTCGACCCCTGTTCATCCCGCGTGAGTCGACCCGATATGTCATCGCCTTTCGTGGGCTCAAGGACAGCAAGGGCGCCGTATTTCCGGCCTCGAAGGCGTTTGCGCAGCTGCGCGACAAGAGCGTGGCGGACCCCTGGCTGAAGACACGCGTGGCGACGTTCGAGGGCGTGTTTGCGACGTTGGAGCAGGCCGGTGTGAAGCGCGCGGACCTGCAGCTGGCCTGGGATTGGACGACCTCCAGCCACGAAGCGCTGCACGGCGACATCCTCCACATCCGCGACACCGGCCTGAAGACCCTGGGCGCGCAGGGGCCAGCGTTCACGGTCGCCAAGGTGACGGCGTACACCGCCAAGCAAGATCTCCACATCGCCCTAGCGGTGGAGGGCACGTTCCGTGTGCCCAACTTCGTCCAGCCGCTGCCGATCGGTGACGCGACGGGCTATCGGCTCGCCCGCGACGCGACGGGGACCCCGAAGCAGGACGGCTGGCGAGACGCGGCCTTCTGGCTGCTGATCCCACGTTCGGCCCTGAAAGATCAGGCTGCCGGCGGTGTGACGCACGGTCTGCTGCAGTATGGCCACGGCCTGCTGGGCACCGGATCACAGCTCGCCTCCGGGCACACGCGCAAGCTCTTGCATGACGACAAGCGCATCGGCTTTTCGGCGAACTGGACGGGTATGTCCCACGACGAGGTCTCCGCCATCAGCCAGATGGTCTTCGACTTCAAAGACTTCGCGATCATCCCCGAGCATCTGCACCAAGGCATGTTCGAGCAGATGGCCGTGGCACGTGGCGTCCGCGAGCGCATCGGGAAGCTGGCGCTGGCCATCGACGCGAGGCTGACGGCGGCGGATCGCGCCAAGATCGGTCTGGTCGGGGCGCTGAAGCTCAAGGTCGACAAGGGCCGGCAGCACTACACGGGGGACAGCCAGGGCGGCATCTATGGCGCGACGTATGTGGCGCTGTCGCAAGAGGTGACCCGCGCGGCGCTGGGGGTACCCGGCCAGAACTACTCGATCTTGCTGCGGCGGAGCGTCGACTTTGTGCCCTTCTTCCTGCTCTTGCGCAGCCAGTACCAGGGCGTGGTGGACCGGGCCGTGATGCTGCAGCTGGGGCAGATCTTGTGGGATCAGGTCGACCCCGTGAGCTACTACCGGCACATGAGCGAGTCGCCCTTCGCCAACACTCCGAAGCATCATGTGCTCTTGGCGCAGGCGAAGGGTGACTTTCAGGTCGCGCCGCTGACCAACGAGATCGTCGCGCGGAGCGGCCTTGGCGTGAAGCTGATGGCGCACTACGGCAAGCCGCTCTGGCAGCTACCGGAGCAAGCGTATCCGCATGTCGGCTCGGGGTTGGTGAGCTGGGACTATGGCAACAAGTGGGCCAAGCCGGGGCCGAACCCGCCCTATGATGACCTGGGTGATCCACATGGAAAGCCGCGCAAAGATCCCCGTTTTATCAAGCAGATGCTGCACTTCTTCGCGACGGGCGAGATCATCGACGCCTGTGGCGGCGAGGCCTGTGGGCCTGTGAAGTAGGCAGACAAACCAACCCCCACGCTCAGAACGGGGACGCAGCGCCCGCACGCGATGACCGCACGCGTATGCGCCAACCGCTACTTCTTACCGTTCGTGCTGCACAGATACGTCGTGATCGAGTAGCTGCAGTTGCCGTCTTTGAAGCGGACATCCGACGCGTCCCACTGGTACATCGAGAGCCAGCAGTTGGCGTAATCGTCCCCGGTGGGCTCGGAGTACTTCGTGTCGCGCACCCACCAGCGGCTCAGCGGTTCTCGACCAAGCGGCGCTTACTTCGCCGCAGTCAACCAGTAAGGCCAGTACGGCGAGCTGCCGCTGGCAGACGTGATCTTCGCCAGGAAGCGGTACTCGCCATAGCGATACGGGTACACAGCCGACCCGTAGAAACACGTCGTCCCGCCAGCGCTCGTGGTGCCGCTCCACAGCTGCCCGTCCGCCTTGCCATCACCCGGCGTCTTCTTGGTGGTGTTGTTCCAGCGGTCGGCGTAGCTGTAGACCGTCAGCGTGTACTTCCGCCCCTTCGGCGCGCGCAGGCAGATCGACCCGCCCCAGCTGGTGTCCAGCTGGAACACGTCCACGTCGCTCGCCGAGGTCAGGTAGCTGTAGAACGCGCCCTTGCGGGTCAACGCCGACGGGATGCGCACAAAGCGATCCGGCATGCCGTCCTTGTTGATGTCCTGACCATCGTTGGGCTCGTAGTTGTCCCAGTTCCACGTCCGCATGGTTGGGTGAACGTGCGGCGGCAAGCTCGTGTACCGGTTGAACGTACCCTTACCCAGCTCGCGACAATACACCGTGCCAGCCGCGTCGGTGGCGAGCACGTCGAGCTGCCCGTCGCCGTCCAGGTCAGCCACGCCACGCAGGGTGACGGTGCTGGCTGCGAGCGCATGCGTGCTGGCCGGGTGGTACACAAACGTCTTCTTCTTGGCGTCCCAGAGGTTCACACGGAGGCTGTTGCCCGAGCTGTAGAGCTGGTCGGGGTAGCCGTCGCCGTTGACGTCCCACAAGCCGATGTGCCGCACGGTGCCGATGTTCTCGACCGTACCGTCATCGTCTACGTCCGTGGGGCTGGTCATGAGACCGCTGGTCTTCACCGCGCCCTTGCCCTTGAGGTCGAACTCCCACCACTTCGTCGAGATCCCGTTGGGCTGGCCCTTCACGTTCGTCGTGCTGTAGCCGACCTGCGCCAAGATCTTGTCCCCCATCACGAGGAAGTCACCGACGTACACGCCATACAGCCCCGAGATCGCGGTCGCGAAGGCGCAGGTGCCTGGCGTTTGGCACCAAGCTGAGAACGTGAACTTGGCGAGGTCGGTCAGCTTCCAGGCGTAGATCTTGCCAGCCCACAGCTGCGGAGCGTCGCCCTGTGGATAGCCGTTGCCGTGGACCAGCTCAGGCAGCCCGTCCGCGTCCAGATCAACCAAGCTGCGGCCGCCCCAATACTCGCAGACACCGTTCGGGTCCTTGATGGAGGCCACCTTCTTCAGCTCTTTCTTGCTGGTATCAAAGCGGAACACCTTCACGCCGTCGGGTTCACACCACGTCGAGGCGATGAGCTCGGGGGCGCCGTCACCGTTGATGTCAAAGGACATGAAGCGGCTCGCGTCGTAGACCCCGACGCCAGCCCCGACCGCGTCGTACTTCGTCATCGTTCCGTCGACGTTGAGCTTGTACATGTTGGCGACCGAGCCGTTGCCACCCAAGATCTCCAGACCCTGCGCGCCGGCACCAAAGGAGTTGTAGGTGTCCACGTCCGCGAACACCACCTGCGAGCGCGAGTAGTTGTACTGCGGCGCCGAGTAGGTGTAGAGCGGCGCGCCGTTGCCGCCGAGCACCGCGAAACCAAAGCTGTCCTGCACCACGGTCTCCCAGGTGCCGTCGCCGTCCAGGTCCACTGGCGTCGCCGCGATGTTTCCGCCCGAGTACTTCAGCTTGAACGGCCACGCGCCGCCACACTTGTTGAAGCAGAGCTTGTCGGCCGAACCGTTGCAGTCGTTGTCCTTGCCGTCGCCGCACACGTCCGCCGCGCCGGGATGCACCGTCGTGTCAGAGTCGCCGCAGTCCCAGTCGCTCTTGCCGTCGCCGTCGAAGTCGCGCGCCTTGGTCCAACCGACGGGCACGTTGCACTTCGTCTGCGAGAGCGCGCCAGAGGGCGCCCAGCCGTCACCGTCGTTGTCCTTGTAGATCTTGGTGGTCGCCAAGCCCTCGTCGATCAACGAGTCACAGTCGTCGTCGATCTCGTTGCAGGTCTCTTTCGCCTGGGGGAAGATCGCCTTGTTGAAGTCGTTGCAATCGCCAGCCTTCTGCACCCACTCCTTGCTCGGAGCCTTGCAGGCCATCACCGGCGCGCCAGAGCCGAAGCCGTCGCCATCGTTGTCCTTGTACCAAGCTGTCTGCACGAACTCGTCCACCTGGTTGTTGCAGTTGTTGTCCTGGCCGTCGCAGATCTCCTTCAATCCCGGGGCTGCGAGCTTGTTGGCGTCGTTGCAATCACCGGTCTTATTCACCACATACACACCCGTCGCCTTACACGCACAGGTCGGCGACACGTTCGCGCCCCAGCCATCCTTGTCCTGGTCGGGGTAGAAGTTCTTGCAGCCGAGCGTGCCGATGGGGTCGACGAGCTTGTCGCAGTTGTCGTCCTTGCCGTTGCAGGTCTCGAGCGCGCCGGGCTTGATGTTGGCGGAGTCATCGTCGCAGTCGCCCGCCACGAACGCTGTGTAGGGGTACTTCGCCGTGCCGAGGCACTGCTTGCTGGTCGCGACGCCATAGCCGTCGCCGTCCTTGTCCAAGTAGTAGGTCGCGCAGCCCTGGCAGCCGGCCTCGTCGATCTCCTTGTTGCAGTTGTTGTCCTTGTTGTCCTTGCAGACCTCGACCTGGCCGGGGTTGATGCCCGACGCCTTGTCGTCGCAATCGCCGACCTTCTTCGCTGAGAACGCGCCGCTCGGAGAGCACGCGCAGTGCGCCGCGCCGACGCCGTAGCCGTCGCCGTCGCTGTCGGCGTAGAACTTCACGCAGCCGGTGGCGTCCTTGTCGTTCTCAGAGCCGTTGCAGTTGTCGTCCTTGCCGTTGCCGCAGATCTCCTTCTGGCCCGGGTTAACGGTCGCCGACTTGTCGTTGCAGTCGCCGTCCTTCGTCGCGGTCCAGGGCTTGGCGACCTTGCACAAGCAGCGCACCGCGCCCGTGCCGTAGCCATCGCCGTCACCGTCGCTCCAGCGCTTGCTGCAGCCGACGGCGTCGTCTTCGTCCGTCTTGCCGTCGCAGTCGTCGTCCTTGCCGTTGCAGGTCTCCTGCGCTTTCGGCCCGATCTTGCCGTCCGAATCGACGCAGTCGCCGCCCTCCAGCGCCGCGTAGGGCTTCACCGCTTTCGAGAGGCACTTCTTGTCGGTTGTCAGCCCAAAGCCATCGCCGTCGACATCCTTGAAGAACACGATGCAGCCCTGGCAGCCCTCCTCGTCGGTCTTGCCGTCGCAGTCGTTGTCCTTGTCGTCCTGGCACTTCTCCACCAGCACGGGGCTCATCGCTGCGTCGGTGTCCTTGCAGTCACCCGCTTTCTTTGCGGTGTACTGGCCCGAAGGCGCGCAGAGGCACTCGGACTGCGTCGTGCCGTAGCCGTCGCCATCCGCGTCCAGGAAGTACTTGGTGCAGCCGGTCGCGCCCTTGTCCGCCTCGCCGAGCTTGCAGTTGTCGTCCTTGCCGTTGCCGCAGATCTCGGTCGCCAGCGGGTTCGCCGTCGCGTCCTTGTCGTCGCAGTCGCCGTCCTTCGTCGCCTTCTGATTGCCCTGCGCCTTGCACAGACACGCCGCCGCGCCCGCGCCGAAGCCGTCGCTATCCCCGTCGTACCAGAAGGACTTGCAGCCGTCCGCGCCGAGCTCATCGGTCTGGCCGTCGCAGTTGTCATCCTTGAAGTTACAGCTCTCCTTGCCGCTCGGGTTCACGGTCTTGTCGCCGTCATCGCAGTCACCCGGCTTCAGCGAAGTGAACGCGCCCGCCGCCTTGGAGAGGCACTGCGTCTCCTTGCTACCAAACCCGTCGCCATCGCCGTCCTTATAGAAGGTGGTGCAACCGGAGCAGCCCGCCTCGTCGGTGTCGCCGTCGCAGTCGTTGTCCAAGCCGTCCTTACACTTCTCAGGCTGAGCGGGGCTGATCGCCTGCACCTTGTCGTCGCAGTCTCCCGTCTTCTTCGCGGAGAACTCGCCACTCGCCGTGCACAGGCACTTCTTCGTGGCCGTGCCCCACCCGTCGCCGTCGCCGTCAAAGTACCAAGCGGTGCAGCCCTTGGCGTCCTCGTCGTTCTCCGAGCCGTTGCAGTTGTCATCCTTGCCGTTGCCGCAGATCTCGGGCGCCGCCGGGTTGATCTCCGCGACCTTGTCGTTGCAATCACCCGACTGCTTCGCGACGTAGGGGGTCGTCGCCGCGCACAGGCACTGCTTGTCGCTGACGCCGGTGCCATCGCCGTCGCCGTCGAAGTACCAGATGCTGCAGCCCTGGGCGTCGCCCTCGTCCGTCTTGCCGTCGCAGTCGTCATCCTTGCCATTGCAGCTCTCCACACCCTTGCTGCTGATCGCCTGATCTTTGGGGGCGCAATCCACCGTGTTGTTGTCGCCGTCCCCGTCGATGTCGCTGTCGCACGCGTCGCCCGTGCCGTCTTTGTCGAGGTCAGCCTGATCTTTGTTGAAGACGGTGGTGCAGTTATCGGTCGCGGTCGGCGCCGGGCAGCCCGCCACCTTCGCGCTGGTGTTGCCCACGCCGTCGCCGTCGATGTCGCAATCACACGCGTCGCCTACGCCATCCTTGTCCATGTCGGCCTGGGTCTTGTTGACCACCCAGTCGCAGTTGTCGGACGCGTTGTCGATCCCGTCGCCATCCCAGTCGTTCTCACAGGCGTCGCCGATGCCGTTGTTGTTGGCGTCCGTCTGAGCCGGGTTCGCTTTGCCCTTGCAGTTGTCCTTGTCGTTGTCGACCCCATCACCGTCCAAGTCGGGATCACACGCGTCGCCCTTGCCATCGTTGTCGGTGTCGGTCTGATCCTTGTTGACGACGAGCGGACACACGTCCTTACCGTCCGCCACACCGTCGTTGTCATCGTCGTCATCGCACGCGTTGCCAGCCCCGTCGCCGTCGCTGTCCACCTGGGTGACGTCGGCCACGAGCGGGCACACGTCCTTGGCGTCCGGCACGCCATCGCCGTCGTCGTCGTCGTCGCACACATCACCCTTGCCATCGCCGTCGGTATCGAGCTGATTGGCGTTGGCCACCAGAGGGCAGACATCCGGCGTCGCGGGCGTGGGGCAGTCGAGCGCGCCGGCGGGCGGCAAGTTCGGCACGCCATCGCCGTCGATATCACAGTCGCAGCTGTCGCCCTTGCCGTCCTTGTCCGTGTCTTCCTGCACCTTGTCCGCATAGAGCGGGCAGCCATCCTTGCTGTCGACGGTGCCGTCGTCGTCATCATCGTCGTCGCAAGCGTCGCCCTTGCCGTCTTTGTCCGTGTCGGTCTGGCTCGGATCAGCCGCCAAGGGGCACACATCCTTGCCATCTTCGATGCCGTCGGCGTCGTCGTCCGTGTCGATACAGTCGGCCTTGTCATCACCGTTGGGCAACGATTGGTCGGTGTTGACGAAGCCCTCGTCCGTCTTGCCCGAGCAGTTGTCGTCGATGCCGTTGCACACCTCAGACGCTGCTTTTGCGCCCTCGCAGAGGGTCTTGCCGCCCACGCACAGCGTCTTGCCGATGCACGTGCCATAGACATTCGTCAGGTCGCAGTCGGCGCTCGGCACACCCTCGTCGAGCTGACCGTCGCAGTTGTCATCGGCGCCATTGCACACCTCGGCTTGGGGCGCGGTGCCTTGACAGGGACCGGGCTTGCCGCCGACGCAGGTGAACGTCCCCGGGCAGGCGCCGTGCGTGTTGCTGAGCGAGCAGAGCCCCGTCTTTCCATCTGGGCACGGGCACAGGCCGCTGTTGGGCACACACTGCTTCTCGATCGGCTTGCTGGCGTCCGCCGCCTTGCACGAAAACTCGCTGCCGACACAGTTCGCGTCGGTCTCACACGCCTGCAGGCAGAAGCCACCACCACCGAGGTCGCGGCAGACACCACCGGGCTTGCCGCTCACGTCGCAGTCGCTGTCCTTGGCGCAAGGCTGGCAGCGGTAGGAGGCTTTGTGAGCGCAGATGAAGACGACGTCCGACGCCGCGACCACCTCCTTGCAGGTGAACTCGGCGGGGCACTTATCGACGCACGGGATCGCGCATTTCTTGCCATCCGGCGTCGGCAAGCAGAAGCCCGAGACGCAGTCGTCGTTAGTCTTGCAGTCGATCGGCTCCGGCCACACGTGCGGTACGTCTTCGCCGCCGCTGGTGTCGGGCGAGGTGCTGTCCGCGGAGATGGCGTCGCCGTTGGCGACGTCGGCGAGCTGTGCATCGGAGACGGCGGTATCAACCGCGACCGCCGCGTCGGGCCCCGAAACGGACTCCGCATCATCGCCGCAGCCGGAAAGCGTGGCGAGGGCGACGACGAGCAGCCACAGCGAGGAGTGGGACGCAGCGCTGGCGAGAAGAGAGGCGCGATCGAGATGAGACATAGAGGCTCCGCAGGGGCCCGTCGAAGCGCAAGCAGGACGCAGCGAACGTGGGCGGTCTCCAGCCTACGGGTCACGCGCGGTGGTCACAAGGCCGAAGGGCTGGCAGAGCCCCTCAAGGCAAGTTGAAGAACGGGACGCGTGCGGCCCATCCCCGGTCCAACGGCCAGCCCGACCAGCCCTGGCGACGGCATGGGTTCGGTCCCGAGACAACTACCTGTGCAGAACGCGGCGGTAGCGGCTGACCGCGACGCGGGCCACGAGGTACGACACGCCGCCCAGCACGAGGCCAAGAAAGAGCGAGCCGACCCACAGCTCAGCGCCCATGTCCCACAAGATGCCGCCGAGGCGGGACCAAAACTCCGCCGTCGCGAGCTCCTCCCAGAAGCTCCCGCTCCGTGTGATGGCTCGGATGCGTTGCTTGATGAACGCCTCACCTTGACCATCTCGTGTGCCGCGGAAGTGGAGGAGGACGTAGCCGACTCGCCAGGAGAAATAGTAGAGCGGCGGCACTGTGAGCGGGTTTGAGATGAAGAGCAGAGGGATGCCACTGACCTTGTTCGCTCGGACGAGCGAAGCGACGGTCACGTACATCATGATCTGAAATCCGACGGTCGGCGTCATGGCGATCAGGCCGCCCCAGAACACGCCCCAAGCGATCCGGTGGGGTGTGTCGTCGACCCCAAGAATCCGGACCATGACGACGCGTCTGAGGCGTTCCCACAGCGCCGTCATGGGAGCGTGTGGCTCGATGGCGGCGGGGCGTCATCGGGCGTCGGAGGAGCCGCCGCGCGGCCGGGAGCGGCGCACGTGTCAGACACCGACACTCCGCGCTGCACGAGCGACAGCGCAACCTTCATCTAGAACGTCACAACCAAGCGCACCTTGTGGGTCGTGCCTGAACGATTGGTGAGGAACACGCGACCGGGCGTGGGCTGGGTGAGCTCGAAGGCGTGGAGCGTGACACCGAGATCGTCGCTCGCGCCCTGCGCAAACTTCGGCGAGCTGCTGCCCGTAACCGGGTTCGGGCTGTCGATGCGGACGCGTCCGACCGCCCCGGCTCCGCCGTCGCCCCCGTTTGAGCTCTGGCCAGCGACCGCGTCGCCGCCGGCGCCACCGGTCGCCAAGACCTGCCCACCGACGAGACTAACCGTCGTGCTACGTAGCCACACACCGCCACCCGAGCCACCACCGCCAGCGCCGCCATCACAATTGTTGCGCTGCTGGCCACCGGCGCCGCCCCGTGCGTCGACGAGCCCCGTGACAGCGATGCTTGGCGCGGTGATCTTGACCACGCCGCCGCCAGCGCCGCCGCCAGCGCCACTCGCGTTGTATGCGCTGCCATACCCGCCGGAGCCGCCACCCGATCCGCCGAGCAACGCGCCGGTTGTCACGCCGCTATAGGCCGCTCCACCAGCACCTGCGGTGACGCCGGAGTTGCCTTTGGCGCCAGCGCTGCCGGTGGCACCATAGCCGCCGCCGCCGCCGCCGCCGCCGCTGCCATAGCCCGAGCTGAAGCCGCCCTTACCGCCGCCCGAGCCTGCCCCTGGCTTGCCGGCTTGGCCGTAGCAACCCTGCCCACCCGTGCCGCCGCCCGCCGCGCCCACGCCGCCCGCGTAGCAGACACCGCTGTTGTAGCCGGCGGCGACATCAACGCCCGGCTTGCCAGCTAGGCTGAGCGTGCCAGCGATCTGCACCTTGCCCGTCGCCTGGATCTCGAGGGGCTTGGTGCCCGTGACCGTCACCACAACGCCCTTCGGGATGATGAAATCCTTGAACTTCCACAGTTTTCCCACGATCGTCGTCGATTTGGTCGGGGCAAAACTGCCGTCGGCGCCGTCGCCACACTCTCCACAGCTCGCGCCGCTCTCGACGCCTGTCGCCGCGGGCAACCAGCGCTTCTTTGTTTCGTCATAGAGCCAAGCCTGCGCCACCACCATCGGCGAGTTGCTCAGGGTGTCTACGGCGATCGTCTTTCCGTCGGGTAGCGCGTCGGACTTGGCGCTCGCGATCCGCGCGAAGAGGTGGCCGTCCGGGTCATGGATCTTCTTGTTGGAGAGCGTCTCGACCTTGACGGACCAATCAACAATCCTGCCATCCAGGTTCTTCGTAACGTCGCAAAGGTCTTTGTTTCCAGGCTTCTGCACGACACAGAAGGCCGAGTCGAGGACCTTCAATGTCCAGGCACCCTTCGCGCTTTTACCGACCCACTTGTTGATGTCCCCGGACTTGGGTGGCGCCTTGACCGACCAGGTTCGATTCAGCGATTTCACGTCGGCTTCGCCGCATGGATCGCACAGCAGCCAACCCTTGGCCTTGTCGTCGGGCGGGAGGAGCTTGATGGAGATCTTGGATAGGTCCGTGTTGACCAGCTGCACGTTCACCTGGAGATCGCGCACGGTGCCGACGTCCGGAACCACCACATTGCTCACCGCTTCGATGCCCGTGTTGTCGGGGATGGGCAGGTTCTGGGATGGCGCGTTGAACGCGTCTAGGAACACGTTAGAGACGACGCCGTTGCTGATGCCGGAGATCCCGTCTTTCGGCAGCGAACCTGAGAACGAGACGCAGTCGAACGTGCCATCGGCCTTGATGCCTCGCACGACCTCCCCCGCTTTTGTGCAGCCGCCGGACACCGTCTTGATCCCTGTCAGCTTTGAGCCATCGCCAACAAACGTCGTCGCGTTGACGGTGTTCGCGGTGACGGTGTTCGCGGTGACGGTGTTCGCGGCGACACCGCCCGCGAACGTGCCGTCCTTCGCCTTGAGCGACTGGCCACCAAGGTCCAGATCACCGTCGAATTTCAGCTCGGAGACGGAGACACACGCCGTGCAGGCCAAGTCGCTGGCTGCACCGCCCGGCTTGGTCGCCGCCGCGTAGCCAAAGCTCGCGGAGAGCGCATGGAGCGCAAAGGGCACCGCAGCGAGGCGCTGGCGTGGCAACTCAGGGTCTGCGGCCACCTTCACGCCGATCCACTGCTGCGGCATCGCGGCGAGCTTCTTGCCGTCGAGCGGCGTGGTTTCGCCCAGCCGCAGGCTGAACCGCCCACCCACCACCTTGATCTGGATCGGCCCCTCCTGCCACGCCGCGGTGCCGCCGCTCTGCGTGGCATAGATCGCGAACGTGAGCCCATAGGTGCCGTCAGAGACGGGGCCGCCTGTGCTGAAGAGCACGCCCTCGTAGAGGGTCTGAGACGGCACCGCGGCCGTCGCCATGCGCGGCGTGGCCACGACGATCGCCAGCGGCGCCGCCAGCAGCAGCAGCAGCTTCGTCAGCAAGGGCCTCGTCAATTTGCAGCTGAGCGGCCTCAAGATCGAGCGCGTGCGCAGACGGGGAGTGCGTCATCGATGAGTGAGATCTGTCATTCGCGGCCTCCAGTAGTCCAGGAGACCATAGCGTAACTCTGACCTCCACAATAGGGCTGGTGGGGCAAACCTTGAGCGGCTCTCCGTGCAGTCCAGGAGATCGGTCGCGGCCAAATCTATCTCTTGGCTCTATTTGGCTGTCGCTCTTCTCTCGTCCAGCCCCACATCATCGAACCCGTCAGCGCCAGCGCGAGCCGTCCTCATGAGGAGTCGACGCCCAGCGCCCGCGTTGATGAAGGCTACTTCACAAAGGGATCGCTGAACTTGGGATCCTGCGTCATCGCCACATCAGTGAGCGTCTTCAGAAACGCCACCAGCGCGGCCTTGTGCAGATCAGTCATGTTCAGCTGCGTGACCTTGCCGTTGTTGGCGAAGAAGGGCACGCCAAGGTTCGGGCTCGCTTGCACGCCGGTGCTGTAGTGCTCGATGACGGCCTCCAACGTCGCGAAACGACCGTCGTGCATATAAGGCGCGCGAAGGGCGACGTTGCGTAGTGACGGGACCTTGAACGTGCCGCTGTCGCTCGGCTGCTTGGTGACGCCACCCACGCCGACGTCGGTCGTCGACGGTGTGAGGTCGAGCCCGTTGGAGGTCGCTTCCGTCGCGATGAACCCCTCCCCGCTGTGGCAGACGAAGCAGCCCTTGCCGCCCATCGGCGGCGGCATCACGAAGAGCTTCTTGCCCAGGTTCTCCTCGGCCGTGAAGTTTGGGAAATCGTCGGAGCGCTTGCTGACCTTCTTTCGGCCCAGATCGTACTTGCTGCCCGTGCTCACCATGCTGCGTACAAACTGCGCCAGGGCGAGCGAGATCCGCTCCGTCGTAATCTGCTCGTCGCCAAACGCCGCCTTGAACAACGCTGGGTAGTAGTCGGCCGCGTTGGCTCGGGCCGCGAGGGTGTCGAGGGTCATGCCCATCTCTACTGGGTCTTGAAAGGGCATCAGCACCTGTTCTTCTAAGCTCTTGGCACGCTGATCCCAGAAGAACGACTTCGGGCCGTAGAAGCGCGCTTGCGTCAGCCCCATCGAATGGCGGCCCGTGTCGCCTCCATCGAACCCCTTGCTCAGCACTGCGTTGTCCGAAAACCCAAACTCAGCCTTGTGGCAGGACGCGCAGGCGACCGTCCGGTTCTTGCTGAGGTTCTTGTCGTAGAACAGGACGCGACCGAGCGTCGCCCCCGTGTCTGTCGTCGGGTTGTTCGCCGGAGTCGTGTCGGCGTTCATCAGAGGCACCTGGCCGTGGAAGCCGAGCGTCTCCGTCTTGAAGTGGTTCGGCAGGTTGGGGTCGGCGTAGTTGAACGACGACGCCGGCAGGTTGAGTTTCGCGGTGAAAGGCCCCTCCACGGTCACGTCTTGCTGCGCGCCTGCGTCAGCTCCTGCTCCGTCCTCCCCCGTCAGGTCATCGATATCGCCGCCAGTGGCGTCACCTGACGTCTGTTGGCCAACGTCGGTGGCGGACGCGGGAGCGTCGTCGTCAGCGGAAGAGCAGGCGACGCTCCCCAGCAGACCAAACGCAGAGAGCGCGAGCAGACTTCGCAGGATGGGCCGCGACAGCTTCATGGGGACTCCGGGGCTAGCGGGCGCGCCCGCAGTGGGGAACATCCGCGCCGTAAACAGGTGCAGACGAAGGTGGCTCCACACAAGACCCACAGGCAGGTGTGCGGAGCAGCGGCGTCAGGACGGGGAGCTCCCTCTGCAACGCGGGCAATATAGGAGCGTCCATGTCGTCTAGCAAGTGAATACTTGCTTGCAAGCCGGGAGCGATCTCGGTCGAACCACACAGCAAACCGCCACAGCCGCAAGAGCCGCTACCCGACCCTCGCAGGGCGTTCGTGGGAGAACTGCTGCCACTATCCCTAGACGAGGCCCTGGCGCGGCCGCGAGCCCCTACTTCCTCGCTGCGCAGGCCGCCCGCAAGGCCGCCAGCTCGGCCCGCAGCGCGCGCATCTCCCGCTGCTGCGCCTTGATCGCGGCCACGGTCATGGTCGACAAGGCATACACATCCACCCGCTCGCGACCCATGTCCGACGCGGGCATACGCGGCGCGTCCTCCAGGATGTAGCCGAGCGTTCGGCGTGCGCGATTCGAGTGGCGGTACCGCCACGTCGCCAACGGCAGCTGCAGCAGCTCATCGCGTAAGCCCGCCTCGGCGGCGTGGTCGAGGTAGATGATGCCCTCCTTGAACCGGCGCGCCGAGATGGGGCAGCCGCCTGGTCCGGACTTCGGGTCCTTCTCGGCGCAGATCAGGATCGCGTTACAACCGTTCTTTGGGTCGCACTTTCCATCGGGAGAGGTGCAGGGATCGTTGGTCTTTTCGCCGGTACACAGCGGCACGTTGGGCTTGGTCTTCCACCCACTGCACACCGGATCACCACACGTCTGGAACCAGCGCAGCTGGCTGCTGGCGGTGTCAGGCTTGCTGGCGGTGTCGGGCTGCGCCGTGGCGTCCTGCGCAGCCATCGCATCGGGTGCGCTCGCCGTGTCCGGTGGCGTCGCTGTGTCCGACTTGGCGCCGGCGTCGTGGACCACCCCCGAGTCGGATGCGGTCGCGGTGTCCACCGCGCTGACGATATCGACGGGCGCCGCGGTATCGGAGAGCTGCCCCGCGGTGTCCTGGCCGCCAGCGACGTCCGCGCCGGCGCCGCCGTCCTCCTGCGCGCAGCCCGAGGCGAGCAGCGCCACAGACACCATCGAGACAGTGGCTAGCCCAAACAGAAGAGCTGAGGTCGAGCGCGTGTAAACTGAGGCCATGGCGACCCTCCCGGTGCTTAAGGTCTAGGCTCAGGATAGCGCCGCCAGCTCAGGTTCGCGGTTATTTGGCAGAACAACGCCGGGATTCGCCAGAACTCAGGTAAACGTGCGGCGCCCCAGCCGCGCGTTGGCGACGACCGTGGCGAGCCTACGCGCCCGCGTCGCTGGGCGTTTGGCCGACTTGAGGTGATAGAGCGACTGCTTCTTCTCGCCCCTGGGATACCCGACCCAGCTCTCGGCGACGGCGATCTCGGCGTCCATCGCGGCCTGCAGATCAGGCGGCACAACGAGCGCGTCGATCTCGTCGAGAAAGACCCACGACCCGTCTGCCTGCGCCCGAGTAATCGCGGCCCGTCCCGCGTCGGTCATCTCCCCGCTGGCCTCCAGCTCGGCGACGTGGCGCTTGTTGACCGCCGACCAGATGCTGCCGGGCCGCCTAGGGCTGATGAGACGCTTGACGCGGTCGGCGTCGACGCCTTTGACCTGGCTGTCGATCCAGCCATAGCTCAGGCACGCCCGCACGATCTCGCCAAAGGTCACGCACCGGTCAGGCACGTGCTTCTTGTAGTGCACGAGCCACACCGACGCGGCGTCCTGCGGCTGGGCGGCGAGCCACGCGCGCAGCTCAGCCGCGCTCTCCATCTCGACATGGGCGCGTTCGGTCTTGGCCATGTGACTGCATCCCTCCGTCTCGAACTCGCACCGGTCGTGTCGAAGCTGGATGGGGCAGTAGCCCTGACTTGCGGGCGCCTAGTAGGAGAAGATCTCGCTCGTGCCGCTCGGCAAGTGCACACGCACGATCAGGTTGGCGTTGACCACAAACATGTAGTCCTTGTCCGTCGGGTGCATCCACATCCCGCGCTCCATGGGCATGGCGTTGAAGCCCCAAGCGCCCTTATGCAAGCAGCTGATGCCCTTGTAGTCCCGGTAGTTCTCGGGGCACCACAGCGGCTCCGAGGTCCCCTTCGCCGGGTCAAACATCAGCGTCGAGCCAGAGAGTCCACCCTGCCAGATCAGATTGCGGTGGTGATCCCAGAGCACGTGGGTGCCCGAGCTGCCGCTGTTGCTGTCGGTCACGCCCTTCTTGTGCAGCAGCTTGCGGTCGCCGGTGGCCACGTCGATCTCGTACAGGTCACCCGTGAGGCCGGTCGACGTGTAGATCTTGCCGCCCTTGAGCAGCATCCCTTTGTAGGGCCCCGCCTGGGGAATCGGGCCAGTGCCCACGTTCTTGCCCTTGTAGATGACGTTGTCTTTGCCGACGCCGGTGCTCGTCACGATGTCGCACTTCTTGCCGTCCGCGCTGACCTTGATGATGCCGACCCCGTTCGAGGTAGGCGTAGCGCCGTTGTGCGCGTAGCTGAGGTAGAAGTTGCCCTTGTCGTCGATACCAAACGCCTTGCGGCCGATCTGGACTGACCAGTAGCCGAACTTCTCCGTCCGCCCGTTTCCGCAGTGGCCGTAGGGGTTCGGCTTCTTCTCGTAATTGAAGCCCAGGTGATTGCTCCGCCACGCGTACTCGCGATCGCCCGTCTTGGGATCCATGCGGATGATGTCGACACCGGGGGTCAAGCTCGCGCCGATGCGCACGTAGGTGTAGACGGCGACATAGTACTTGCCGTCCGGGCCGATCTGCACCTGGAAGGGGTACGAGAGCACCGGGCCCTTGCCGGTGTCGGTGATGACCTGTGTTTTGGGGTCGCGGAAGCGCCCGCCGATGATGCGTCGCTTGCGAGTGTTGATGTCGATGCCCATCACCACACCCACGTCCAGCGTCGTCTTGTTCTCCGGCCAGACCGTCTTGGCATCTTTCCACTTTACGACCGCGATCAGCTCGTTCTTGTCGACAGCCCCGCTGTAGAACCCGCCGAAGTTCTGCCCGTACGCACGCGGTCCCTCGCCGATCGACATCTTGAGGTAGTCAGCGATCGTCGATTTGCACTCGGGGAAGTCCAGCGTCACCAAGTTGGCGTGGCATCGACAGTCCACCGGCAGCGCGGTCGGGTTGCCGACGTGCTGGGTCAGCGGGCACGGGAAGTAGTAGCGCGGGCTCCACTTCTGCGTGTTCAGGATCGAGGCCTTCACCGTCACCGTCAGCAGCGCGGTCACGTGCTTGCCGTTGGCGTCGAG
>CALENB010000250.1 GCA_937910235.1 uncultured Myxococcales bacterium
GTTCGGTTCGATACGGGGAGATTCGACCTGGCGCTGCGAGAGTGGCGGAATTGGTAGACGCACCAGATTTAGGTTCTGGCGCCCTAGGGTGTGGGGGTTCAAGTCCCCCCTCTCGCACCAGGGCGGCCGCTTGTCGGTCACCCCGAGGAGACAGCAATGCAGGTTCAGGTCGAGTCACTGAGTGCCGCGCGTCGGCAGGTCAAGGTTCAAGTTCCAGCGAGCGATGTGTCGCGGGTGTGGGCGCAGGTTGTCCGTCGCATCGGTGCCCGCGTGCGGATGCCGGGTTTTCGCCCGGGCAAAGCGCCCGCTCGCTTGATTGAGCGACGCTACGGCGCGGCGATCCGCGAAGAGGTGCTGGACAAGGTCCTGCCCAAAGCGATCTCCGACGCCATCGAACAGGCCGAGCTGCGGCCCTTGGGTCGACCTGAGCTGGAAGATATCGGCGAGCTGAAAGACGCCACCATTCTCGACATCACGTTCTCTTGCGATGTGTTGCCGTCCCTTGAGCTCGACGGCTACATGGGCGCTGCGTACACGATCGATCGTGTCGTCGCTGACGACGAAGACGTCGACGCGGAGATGGAAGCTCGCCGCCAGCGGGCGACGGACGTCATCGACGTGCAGGACCCGGCCGTCACGGATGACGTGGTCCGCCTCAGCTTCTTCCTGTGCGCCGAAGGAACAGCCGGCGCAGATCTCCCGGCTGACCCGGATCTGCAGGAGCGCCGCGTACCGATCGGCGGCAACGTGGCGTGGCTGTCGGACGTGGTTGAGGGCAGCGCCGTCGGCAATCGCATCTCGGTCGATGTCGAGGTGCCGGAGCACGAAGGCACGGACTTTGATGGCCGCGTCGCCCTGCTCACGGGCAAGGTGTTGGGCGTTCAACGCCGCGTGGTCCCGGACCTGGATGACGCCTTGGCCGTCAAGCTCGGACATGCCGACCTCGCCGCGCTGCGTGTCGACGCGAAGGCCGAATGTGATCGCCGGGCTGAGCAGCGCTCAAGCCTGCTTCGTCGCACGGCGGTGTTGACACATATCCTCGCCACCAATGAGATCGACGTGCCACGCACGCTGGTCGACCACGAGATCGACAACCGTCTGCAGCGGATGTTTGGCGGCATGAACCTCAAAGACAACCCGGCGCTGTCGCGCTACCTCGACGAGCTCCGCAACGGCATGCGCCCGGAAGCTGAGACCGGCGTGAAGCAGGCCCTCGTGCTGAGCCATCTCGCCGAGCAGCACGAGCTGGACGTCACCGACGCAGACATCGACGCGCGCATCGAGCGCATGGTGTTGGAGATGCCGGACATGGCAGCGCGCGTGCGCGAGCGCTTCAGCGCCGACGACGCACGCGGCCACCTACGTTCGCAGATCACTGAAGAGCAGGTGCTGGAGCTCATCCTGGCCGAGAGCGCCGTCACCGAAGGCGTCGTGCGGCCGTTGCGCGAGCCTGAGCCCGAGGCCGAGGCTGCTGCCGTCGAGGCGGCTGGCGATGACGCTGTCCTCGAAGCGGAGGCTGCTGCGACCGAGGCTGCGGCGGCCGAGACCGTCAAGGCCGACACCGTCGATGTCGGCGCCGCCGGTGTGTAGGTGCCGCTGACGCTCAGCTTGTCGGTCCCGGTGCCGGCCAGCTTGTCGTTCAGCTTTGCCTTCTCGAACTACTGAATCGGATCCGCTTGCGGAATGGCGTGACCCGCGCCAGGGTTGGCCCGATTCGCGGGCACCCCGCCCGCCTCCCCCTGCCGCTCGGCCCGCGCCGACGCAAGAGGCGACCATGTCTTGGGTCATCCCAACCGTTATTGAGACCACCCCCCGCGGCGAGCGCGAGTGGGGGATCTACTCCCGCTTGTTGCGCGATCGCATCATCTTCCTGGGCTCTGAGGTCACCGACGCCTTGGCAAACTCGATCATCGCGCAGCTGCTGGTGCTGGAGAGTGAGGATCCAAAGAAGGAGATCTCGCTCTACATCAACAGCCCCGGCGGCTCGGTGACGGCTGGCCTCGCGATCTACGACACCATGCAGTACATCAAGGCGCCCGTGTCCACGATTTGCATCGGTCAAGCCGCGTCGATGGGTGCCGTGTTGCTGACCGCTGGCGCCAAGGGCCGACGGTTCATGCTGCCGCACGCGCGGGCCATGCTGCATCAGCCACTCGGTGGATTCTCCGGTCAGGCCACGGACATCGACATCCAGGCGCGCGAGATGCTTTACGTGAAGGGCGTGCTCAACGAGGTCGTGGCGCGTCACACCGGTCGCGACCCCGATCAAGTGAAAACGGACACCGACCGCGACTATTATCTCAGCGCCGATGAGGCGAAAGCCTACGGTTTGATCGACGAAGTCGTGCGACGCGACGAAGTTGCGTGAACGCTGAGAGGGGGAGTACATCTGCAAGGGCCAATAGACCCGAGCGGGCACTGCGCCGGCGTTTCTGACCCCGTTCTTGCCATGGTTCCGCAGGAATTCTGTGACCATGACAGGCAGAGCGGCCTAGGTTTTTGACGCGACGGAGCGCAGATCCCTACTATCCCATCGGTGCGGGCCTGATCCCGCGTGCGCCGGCTCCAACCCCCGGCGCTTCGGAGAGTGATGAGCGACCGTCGACGTGACGCCAGCAACCTGTGCTGCTCCTTCTGTGGCAAGAGCCAGAAGGAAGTGAAGAAGCTCATCGCCGGACCGTCGGTCTACATCTGCGATGAGTGTATCTCGCTCTGCAATGACATCATCGCCGAAGAGGTCGACCGCGACGACAAGGGCCCGACGCTGCAGTCCGTGCCGAAGCCGAAGGAGCTGCGCAAGACGCTCGACGAGTACGTCATCGGCCAAGACCACGCCAAGAAGGTGCTGTCTGTCGCCGTCTACAATCACTACAAACGCATTGATTATAAGGGCAACAAGCGCACGGACGTCGAGCTTGCGAAGAGCAACGTGCTGCTGCTGGGGCCGACCGGCTCCGGCAAGACCTTGCTCGCGCAGACCCTCGCGCGGGTGCTCAAGGTGCCCTTCACGATCGTCGATGCCACGACCCTGACCGAGGCCGGCTACGTCGGTGAGGACGTCGAGAACATCATCGTGCGGCTGCTTGAAGCGGCGGATCACGACGTGGACGCGGCGATGCGCGGGATTGTCTACATCGATGAGGTCGACAAGATCACCCGCAAGTCGGAGAACCCATCGATCACGCGGGACGTGTCTGGCGAGGGTGTGCAGCAGGCGCTGCTGAAGATTCTGGAAGGCACCGTCGCGAACGTGCCGCCCAAGGGGGGGCGCAAGCATCCGCAGCAGGAGTTCATTCAGGTCGATACGACGAACATCCTGTTCATCTGCGGTGGGGCATTTTCGGGGCTCGACAAGATCATCGAGCGGCGCGTTGGCAACAAGACGATCGGTTTTGGCAAAGAGGCTGAGAACATCGACAGCGAGAACATCGGTGAGCTGCTGAGCAAGCTCGCGCCGGAAGACCTGCTGAAGTTCGGCCTCATCCCTGAGTTTATTGGCCGTCTGCCGGTGGTCGCGACGCTCGAGGCGCTCGACGAAGCCGCCCTGGTGCGCATCCTCGTGGAGCCGAAGAACTCGCTGTCGCGGCAGTACAAACGTCTGCTCGAGCTCGACGGGATCAAGCTCAGCTTCACGAGCGAAGCCTTGAACGCCGTCGCGCGTCGGGCGATCGATCTCCAGACCGGTGCCCGCGGCTTGCGCGCGATCATGGAGGACGCGATGCTCGAGGTGATGTACGAGGTGCCGGGCTCCGACAACGTCGATGAGGTCGTGATCACCGAGGAGACCGTCACAAGCGGCGCCTACCCGCTGGTCGGCTTGAAGGCCGAAACCGAGGCCGCGGCTTCCTAGGCGACGACCGCTTGGTCGCGCCACGCTTGGTCTGCACCACACGCACGATTTTCAGACCAACCTTGCGGCCAAGCCCTGGCGTGCTTCCGTGCTCCGTGTGCGATGGCTTGGTACGCAGCCGAGTCGCTCACGGTTCAGCCTGAAGTCTGCGTCGCGCCCCTGACACGATGCGCACAGCTGTCGGTTGAGTACTATCGGATCGCAGGAGCTCGCCATGTCTTCCCCAGAACTGCCCGTTATCCCGCTTCGCGGCGTCGTCGTGTTCCCGCAGATGGTCGCGTCGCTCTTTGTTGGACGCCCACGGTCCTCCGCCGCGCTTGAGGCTGCGCTGGCGCGCGAAGACAAGATCATCGCGCTCGTGGCGCAGATCAACGCGCGTGATAATGATCCTGGCCCGGGGGATCTCTACGACATCGCCTGCTTGGCGCGCGTCGACAAGGTGCTGCGGCTGCCCGACGGCACGATGAAAGTCAGCGTTGAGGGGCTCGACCGTGTGCGCGTGCAGGAACTCGGCGTCGAGGGTGAGTTTCTGACCGCGACCGTGTCGCCGCTGAGCGCCGAGATGGCCCTTGGGCCGGTCACTGGTCCGGAGGCCGATGAGCAGGTGACGCGCTTGCGGGCTGCTTTTGAAGCCTTTGCGCGCATCAGCCGCCGTGTGCCGCCGGAGGTGGTGGCGAGCGTGATCTCTATCGAAGATCCCGGTCACCTCACCGACATGGTGGCGGCGCACATGGGCCTGAAGGTGGGCGAGCGCCAGCAGATCTTGGCGTTGCTGCCGTTGCTACCGCGCCTCGACAGGTTGCTTGAGCTGATCGAAGCCGAGACCGAGGTCGCCACCGTTGAGCGGCGCATTCGCAAGAAGGTTGGCGCCACAGAGGGCGGCAAATCTCGGGCCGCCATGGGTCAGTCCGACGGTGGCGAGGCCGACGAGTTTAAGAACGAACTCACCGAGCTGGCCCACGAGATCGGCGAGAAAGACCTGCCTGAAGAGGCGCGCGACCGGCTTGAGCGTGAGTTTCGCAAACTCAAGATGATGAACCCCATGTCGGCAGAGTCCGGTGTGCTGCGGACGTACATCGACTGGGTGTTGAGCCTGCCGTGGGGCCACGTCTCCAAAGACGCGCTCGATATCGTCGAGGCCCAGCGCGTGCTGGATGCGGACCACTACGGCCTGGAGAAGGCGAAGGACCGCATCGTCGAGTACTTGGCGGTGCAGCAGCTCACCGACGGCGCGAGCAAGGGGCCGATTCTGTGTCTCGCGGGGCCTCCCGGCGTCGGCAAGACGTCGCTGGCCCGGAGTATCGCGCACGCGACCGGTCGCAAGTTCGTGCGGATCAGCCTCGGCGGCGTTCGTGACGAGGCGGAGATCCGCGGCCATCGCCGCACGTACGTCGGCGCGCTGCCTGGCAAGATCATCCACGCCCTGAAGAAGGCAGGCACCTCCAATCCGGTGATTCTGCTCGACGAGGTCGACAAGATGAGCGCCGATTTCCGCGGAGATCCAAGCTCTGCGCTGCTTGAGGTGCTCGACCGGCAGCAGAACGACGCGTTTGTCGATCACTACATCGATCTCGACTATGACTTGAGCAAAGTGCTCTTTGTCACCACCGCCAACTACCTGCAGGCCGTGCCGGTGCCGCTGCTCGATCGCCTGGAGATCATTGAGTTGGGCGGCTACACTGAGCAGGACAAGATGCAGATCGCGCGACAGTACCTCGTGCCCCGGCAAGTGATCGATAACGGCTTGCAGGGGGTCGACGTCAAGTTCTCCGACGAGACCCTCGCGTTGCTGATCGGCAGCTATACCCGTGAGGCCGGCGTGCGCTCGTTGGAGCGTCAGATCGGGAGCGTCTGCCGCAAGCTCGCCCGGGAGACGCTGGAGTCCAAGCGCAAGCGCAAACGCTTTCGCATCACGCCGGACCGGGCGCGCGAGCTGCTCGGCGCCGAACACTTCACCGACCGCGCCCACGACGGCGCCGATCGTGTCGGTGTGGTCAATGGCCTCGCGGTGACCTCGGTGGGCGGCGACATCCTGCAAGTCGAGGTGGCGGTGCTGCCCGGCAAGGGCAAGCTGACGTTCACCGGCAAGCTCGGCGACGTGATGCAGGAGTCCGTGCAAGCGGCGATGAGCTACGTGCGTGCGCGCGCTGGGGCGTTGGAGCTCGACAAGACCTTCTACGAAAACGTCGATGTGCACGTTCACTTCCCCGAAGGAGCGGTGCCGAAGGACGGTCCGAGCGCGGGGATCGCCATCGCCACCGGTTTGGTGAGCGCGCTCACCCGCATCCCGGTGCGCTACGACGTCGCCATGACGGGCGAGGTCACCCTGCGCGGTCGCGTGCTGGCGATCGGCGGGCTCAAGCAGAAGATCATCGCGGCCCACCGGGCGGGTATCTTTACGGCGCTGGTGCCAAAGGCCAACGAGCGCCACGTCGAAGACATCCCGAAAGAGGTGCTCAAGGACATGACGTTGATCTTTGTTGAGCACGCGGACGACGTGCTGCGCAACGCCTTGCGCATCGAAGATCAGACGACTTTCTTGACCGAGCCTTTCGGGCTTTCACGCGAATATCTGGGCATCTACGTGCCTCCGACCGCGCACTGAGCGGCGGCGTCGCGCGCGCCGGGGCACCGACCGGCGGAGCCAACTACGCCTCGGTCGTGACGTAGCTCCAGGCCAGCCGCGCCGCCAACCGCGCCGTGGCGCCGTCCTGGTCAAATCGTGGATTCAGACCGTAGAGACTCATCTGCGTTGGGTGCGGCATCGCCGCGAGCGCCTCAGCGCCACGGAGCACGGCCCTGGGTGGCACGCCGATCGCGACCGGCTCGCTGACGCCCGGCGCCTGGGCTTGTGAGAAGGCGCTGAGATCCACCGACATCACCACCGCCGAACAGCGCTCCGAGAGGCCAGCGAGCTGGCTGAGCACGGAGGTGGTCGCGGCGTCGCCGTCACCCATGTCGGGATACCATCGGGCAGTCACGCCGCGCGCTTCGAGAAAACGGATGTGGTTCGCGCTGCTCTCGCTGCGCTGTAGCCCCCACAACACGGTGTTTTCGCCGGCCAACAACGCGGCGGGCTCCAAGAGCAGCCGCCGAATCGCCGTGCCTTCGTGTGGTTCACCCTCATGGGAGAAGGCGTCGGGCCGAGCGTCCACCGTGAGCAAGCCGGCGATCGCCTTTTCGCTGCCACGTCGCAGCCATCGGGCGAGCCCTAGCACCTCGCCGTAGAGGTTGTCCTGTCCGCCGCCGACGACGAGCAACCGCGCGCGGGGGAAGCGCTCCCGCAGCACATTGACCACCTCAGAGAGTCGGGCGTGGGTCTCATCGGTCGTCGCCGCGCTGACGAGATCACCAGCGTCCAGCACCGAGCCGTTCGACCAGCCATCCGGCGCATGTAGACGCCAGAAGTAGTCGCGGAAGCGCTGCGGGCCATCGGCTGACCCGAGTCGCCCGCCACGCAGCGCCGCGCCTCGATCTGCGGCGACGCCGAGCAGCACCGCTTGCACACGCTCGGGGTCTGGCGCGCCATCGAGCGAGACCATCAACCCGCCCATGCGCGCGTCGTCCCGGCCCGGTGGCTGCGGACGGCGAGTGGTGTCGTTGTGCACGTAGCGCAGCGTGTCTTGTTCGCTCATGCCGGCCTCTCGGCGCGCGTGTTCACGGCGCGGTCTTCATCTTGTGTTGCGTGGGATCCTGCACTTCGCCTTTTCGGCGTTCAGCTTGCCGGAGCAGCGCCTTCATCCGATCGAGCTGCAGCCGAGATTTGTCGACCCAGTCGCCGTCGGTGCCCAGTCGCTTCGCGAGCGCGATGTTCTTCTCATAGATTCGCACCGCGCGCTTGGCCAGGTGGCCGGTGTGCTTGAAGAGCTCGTCGCGGTAGGTGTCGGTCGTCAGCTTGTCGAGGCCCTGGGGCACCTCCGCGGCGTAGATGTCGTCGATCAGTTGCGCGTAGAGCGAGCCGATGCGGAACCCGGCCGCGAGCGACCACTTCTTGTGATGCAGCCGCACCGCGCGAAAATACGAGGCCTGCGCCTTGAGGAAGAGGTTGGCTTTATCCTCCAGATCGCGGCGCATCCGCGCCACCGGCAGCTTGAAGTGGATGGTCTCGAACAGCGTGCGATAGATCTCGCCGCGCTCATAGTAGGCCCGCGGCACCCAGTGACTCTCCGCCACAGGTCGCAGCTCGCGGTGCAGATCGTAGAGCCGCTGCGTCGCCCGAAACGCGCGATCGGCGCGCTGCATCTCACCGCCGCGCTTGTGATTGAGCCCCTGCCGCGCGCTCGCCTCCAGGCCATCGAGCACGCCTAGCTCACCACCGATGAGACGGATCACCTCAGGATCGACGCGCATCGCCCTGTAGACGGCCGCGGCGCGCTTGAACTCGCCCTGCCGATGCAGCGCCTCAGCGAGCAGAAACGCGGCGTCCCGGGCGTCGCGGCTGCCGGCGCCATGGCGGATCGCGTCGCGAAAGCGCACCGCCGCGTCTTTGGCCCGGTTCAGATGCATCAGCGCTAGGCCAGCGTTGAAGTTGAGCGCGCCCAGGCCCTCATGGTCGGGGTACTCCTCGCCGATGATGTCGTAGAGCTCGACCGCCTCGGCCCAGCGTTTGTCCCTGAACGCGGCGGTCGCGTCCTCAAGCAGCAACGCGAAGTCACGGACATAGACTTTGCGACCCGACGCCGTCGTGCGCACCTTGAAGATGATGGGAGGCAGCGCCACGGAGTGGGACTGTGCGGCGCCACAGCCGGCCAACGAGCCGGCTGACACGGCGAGGAGGAGCGGGGCCACCACAGCGCACAGCAGCGCGCGCAGAGCGGCGGCTCGGGTGGTTCGCCATCGCTGTCGGTCGGCGGGCAGACTCATCGCGCTCCTAGCAGCTCCAGCACACAGGCCCCGAGTTCCGCGCGCGCAGCGATCGTCTGCGCGCCGCGAGTTAGGTCTTTGACGACGACCGTGCCCGCCGCTGCGTCATCGGGTCCGACGACCAGCACCAGTCTACATCCCCGTCTGTCAGCGCGCTTGAATTGCTTGGCGAGCTTGCCCTCGATGGTCGACACCTCCGCGCTGACGCCGGCGGCGCGCAGCTCCGTCGCCACACGCATCGCCTCGACGCGGCCGTCGGCGTTGAACACCGTCACGAACGCCTCAGCGCCGTGGTTGGCGTCGTCGACCAAACCCAGCTCCCGCAGCGCCGCGAGCAGCCGATCGAGGCCCAGGCTGATGCCCACCGCCGGCACCGCGTCCTTGCCAAACATGCCGATAAGCCCGTCGTAGCGCCCCCCGCTCATCACGGCGCCCATGGACGCCACCTTCGGATCGGTGAGCCGGGTCTCGTAGATGACGCCGGTGTAGTAGTCGAGCCCGCGCGCGATGGTGGGGTCGATCTGCACCCCGTCGCCGTGACCAGCCGCGTCGAGCAGCGCCAACACCTCGCGCAGCCGCACGGTGCCCTCATTGGCGCCCACGAGCGCCTCCAGCGCGTCCAGCGTCGCGACGCTGTCGGCCCCAGTGGTCGAAAACACCGTCATCAGCCGGTCGATCGCCGCTGCGTCCAACCCGACGCCGCCGGCGAGCTCCTTGCGAACGCCGGCCTCTCCGATCTTGTCCCACTTGTCGATGGCACGCAGCGCCAGGAGCTGGCCGTGGTCCCCCGCCACGCCGGCGTGGTCGAGCAGCGCGGTGAGCAAGGCGCGGTGGTTCAAATGGATCCGCGCGCCGCGCACGCCAAGGTCCGAGAGCACCGCGAGGCCCGTGCCAAGCACCTCGGCGTCCGCCATCGGCCCCGCAGCGCCGACGATGTCGACGTCGCACTGCATGAACTCGCGAAAACGCCCGCGTTGCGGCTTATCCGCGCGCCACACCGGCGCGATCTGATAGCGGCGGAAGGGGAGCGGCAGCGCGCCCTTGTGTTGCGCAAACACGCGCGCGAGCGGCACCGTCAGGTCGTAGCGCAGCGCCACCTCGCGCTCGCCGTGGTCGGTGAAGCGATAGAGCAGCTTGTCGCCCTCGTCGCCGTATTTACCCGTCAGGATCTCCGCGTATTCCAGCGCCGGCGTGTCCAGCGGCGCGAAGCCGTGTCGGTTGAACGCGGCCTCGATCGTGCGGATCATCGCGCGGCGCCCGATCATGTCCTGCGGCAGATAATCCCGGAATCCCTTGAGCGTGCGCGGCGAAATGGGGCTGGCCATGGTCGGTCCTCCTGGTGGCCGCGGAGGGTGCCCGAGGCGTGGCGCTGAGGGAAGCAGGCACACTGTTGAAATTGGTATGACCAGTTGACAACTATATAATGCGATGTGTAGCCTATCGTGGGACGCCCCCTCGTCACCACGACCGACTCGTCTGCACCCAACCAAGGACCGCCACTATGTCGTTGCACCCCGTCGCCCGCGCCTCCCTCTCCGATCACGTGTTCGAGCAGCTGAGCACCGAGATCGTCGAGGGGCGCTTCGAGCCGGGTTCGGCGCTGCCGTCGGAGCGCGCCCTGTGCGACGCCCTGCAGGTCAATCGCGGCGCCGTGCGCGAGGCGGTCAAGCGGCTCGCGCAGGCGGGTCTGGTCGTCTCCCAGCACGGCAGCGGTCACCAGGTCCAGGACTTCCGCCGTACTGCCGGCCTCGACCTGCTACCGAAGCTGCTTTTCCGGGCCGATGGCGACATCGACCTGCAGGTCGTGCGCAGCGTGATGGAGATGCGCGCCGCCGTGGGCCCTGACGCGGCGGCGCACTGCGCTCGACGTGCGACCGCCGCGCAGGCGGCTGCGCTGCGCCACATGATCGTCGAGATGGAGGCCGCCGGCGACGACACGGCGCTGCTGCAGGGCTTGGCGATCCAGCTGTGGGATCACATCATCGACGGCAGCGGTAACATCGCGTACCGATTGGCCTACAACGCGCTGTCCGAGGTCTACGAGCAGGTGCGACCGGCGTTGGTCGAAGTGCTGGGCGATGAGATCAGAGACGTCGCCCGCTGTCGGCAGATCGTCGACGCCATCTGCAGCCACGACGTCGACCTCGCCAGAGACGTCGCGCGCACCCTGATCGACCGCGGCACCGACGCCCTGAACGCCGCGATCGCCCTCATCGATCTCGAATGAGCGCCAGCGTCTGATGTCGCTCCCGTCCTAGCCTGCCCAAACGCCACGATTCCAAGGGTTCCGGCCACACCAGCCGAGCCACCTCGCAAAGGAGACGACCATGTCCACCACGACATCTGCGCACGGACTTTCTGCCGAGCTGCCGCAGCGAACGCCTGCCACCAGCGACCATCCGACCAAGCTGCCCACCGCGCCCACCGGAGCGATGTCGTACGGCCAGGCTTGGAAGGTGTTTCTCCGCCATCCCAACGCCTGGCTGCTGCTGACCGCGCTGACCATCGCCGTGGTCGCGCGCATCGTCGTTGGCGGCTTCTCGGTGTGGGACGCGGTCATTGTCGCCGCCTTTATCGCCTATCAGCCCTTTCAGGAGTGGCTCATCCACGTCTATGTCTTGCATTGGAAACCCCGAAAACTCGGGCCGTTTGTGCTGGATTTTGAGCTGGCCCGGCGTCACCGCCATCACCACATCGACCCGTGGGATCGACCGACGGTGTTCATCCCGCACGGCACCTTGTGGTTCGCGGTGGTCGTGCACACGGTGCTCTGGCTGTCGGTCATGCCGAGCCTCGGTCTGGCGCTGATGACGCTGTGCATCGTCACCGCGATGGGGCTGTTCTACGAGTTTCACCACTACATCATCCACACCACGTACAAGCCCAAGACCAAGTTTTTCAAGAACATGACGCGCCTGCATCGGCTGCATCACTTCAAGAACGAGAACTACTGGTACGGCGTGACGATGTCGCAGGGCGACGCGCTGCTCGGCACGCTGCCCAAACACCAGCGCGATGTGCCGACCTCGGCGACGGCGCGGGACATTGGTGGCGTGGCGGTGGGAGACTGTGACGTCTGAGGTGACGTCTGAGGTGACGTCTGAGGTGACGTCTGATGCGTCGTCGTCGGTTACTCGGCCCGTCAGCGCTCCCAGCCCGACCGGTCGTGTCTGCTAGGGCTGCACGTAGATTGGATTGGCATAGATCCAGATGACCTCGGTCGTCGCGAGCTCCGGCATCGCGCCCACCCACGGCTTGAGATGTTTGGGGGTCATGCGGACCTCTGCACGGTAGGCGCCCGGCTGGTCGACCGTCCAACGTAGGTCGCCTTCCTTCGCCTCCGCGACCACGTCAAACCCACCCTGCTTGGCTCGCAAGATCCGCAACGTCAGCGCCGGCGCCTCGGTCTTGGGATCACGCCCGGCGACGCTGGGTCGCCGAACCACCAGCTCCACACCCAGGCTCAGCAGCGGGCTGTCGCCCATCTCGCTGCGCTTGCCCACCGCGTCGCTCGAGCCACCCGTGCGGGCGTGGAAATCGAAGCCCTCCGGATACCCCATGACCTCGAAAACCCCGTACAACCGGCCTTTTTTCAGCGCCGTCTTGAGCGCGCGATCGTCGAACGCCCCGCCGCTGTCCGTCTCGACGAGCAGGTGATTGCTGAACCAGCCCATGAGGCGGCGATACGAATCGACGCGTTCATTGTCGCCAAGCGGCAGGTTCAGGGTGTTCTGGTGGCAATCCGATCCCATGGTGCCGACACGATGGCTGCCCGCGGCGAGCACCGAGCCCCAGCTCGCCTGGTAGATCGGGTCCTCGTAGAGCAGCGGCAGCAGGATGAGATCTGGCGCTGGGCTCTTGGTTGGATCCAGCAGCACCGGGATCAGCTTGCCGATGAGTTTGATGCGCAACACCATATTATTGTGGACGTTGTACATCTCGAAGCCGTCGAATGGGAGCTTGGTCAGCTGGTCGACGCTCCAGTCCTCGGTGTGCTGCGCGATCACCAACGCGCCGGCCTTGTGTAGACGATCGAAGCTGTCCACCGACGCGCTGCCGCGGTAGGCCTTCTGCCGCGCGGCCTTGTCGGCGCCCGCGTGGCCCTCCAGCCCGACCGGCATCGTGTCGCCCTCGCAGCCCGCCATCAGCAGCGTGCCGTGTGTGTCGGGGCAGGTGAGCTGATTGGCGATGATGGTCTTGTCGCGTTCGATGAGCACGTCGCCGCGCTTGGCGTCGTAGAGCAACACCTCCGGAAACTCATGCTCGGCGAAGCGATCGGGGTGATCGGTGAGCATGATGAAGTCGTGTTTCACTTTGCAGAGATCGTTACGGAAGTCGGCGAGGCACGGCTCGTTGCTGGCGCCCTTGTCGTCGACCGGCTTGCCGTCGCAGGCGTCGTGGCTGAAGACCGAGTGCGCGTGGATCAGGCCACGAACGTCGCGCAGCGCACCGTGGCGAACGGCGTCGCCCAGCGCGAGGTGTTTACCCGGCGCCCAGTACGGCGTACTCGATTGGGTGACGGTCTCCGGATACCACACACCCGAGAGATCATTGGGTAAGGCGGCGCGCTTCGGCGCTGCGTCCGCCCCCGCGGCGTCCCCCTGCGCGGCGTCTCCCGATGCGGCTGTGTCGCCGCTGAGCGCCGCGTCGGCCTTGGTCGCGGGCGCGTCGGTGGTCTTGGTGTCGCACGCCACCAACGCGACGCAGCCGACGAGGAGAGAGCGGGTGAGCAGGTCGCGCATGGTCGGTTATCCTTCTGTAGAGCCGCAAAGCCGGGACGGTAGCAGAAGACGTGACGAATCTCCGCCTTTACGCAGGGCCGCGCCGTGAGTGACCATGGCCCGTCGACGCGCACGTGGATGCGCAACTCGACCGGAGGTCGCATGGGCAAGGGCAGGGGCAAGGACAACTCACGGGGCAACGGCGAAGGCAAGGGCGGCCGTGGCGGCGGACACCACCGGTTGCATGACGAGCCGCGGCGCCGCGACGCGGACCACCTGCGGTTGTTGCCTGCCTTCGACGCGCTCGGTGGCCTGCGGCCCGGGGCGAGCGCCGTCGTCAGTCTGGAGACGGGTGTGCCCCAGGCGACGGCCTATGGCGTGGCGAGCTTCTTTCACCTCATCGCCCGGCCCGACGTCGATGTGCGGGTCTGCACGGGCCTCTCCTGCCAGATGGCTGGCGCCGACGACCTGCTCGCCCGCCTCCGGACGGTCGGCGCTGCTGTGGATCCGTGCACCTGCCTGGGCCAGTGTGACCGTGCGCCCGCGACGCTGCGGACCGACACGGGCGGTGGCGGCCACTTCACGCCGCTGCACGCTCAGCGCGACGGCACCGCCGTCACCGGCTGGCTACAGACCGAGCTGGCCGCGCCGAACTTGAGCGCGGATGACGCAGAGCTGGTCATCAACCTCGCGGGCGAAGATGACCCGACGTGGGCGGCCGCCCAGCGCGCGGCGGCCTTGGGTGGTGACGCGGTGGTGGCGGAGATCTCCGCGGCCAAGCTGCGTGGTCGCGGCGGCGCCGGTTTTCCGGCCGGTTTCAAGTGGGCCGCGGTGCGTCGAAACGCGGCGCGCGATCCGGTGATCATCTGCAACGCCGACGAAGGCGAGCCAGGTACGTTCAAGGACCGCGAGGTCATGGCGCAGCGGCCGCATCTGCTGCTCGAAGGCATGGCCATCGCCGCGCGCGCGGTGGGCGCCTCCGAGCTGATCATCTACCTGCGCGCCGAGTTTGCCGCGCCGCGCGAGGCCTTGCTCGGCGCTATCGTGCAGGCCCGCGCCGCCGGTCACCTCGACGGGCTGCGCGTTGAGCTGGCGCTGGGCCACGGCGCGTACATCTGCGGCGAGGAGACCGCCCTGATCGAAGCGCTGGAGGGCAAGCGCGGCATGCCGCGCCACAAGCCGCCGTTCCCCACCGACAGCGGCTACCTCGGTCGACCAACCCTCATGAACAACGTCGAGACCTTCGCCTGTGTGCCGGCCATCATCCTGCGCGGCGGGGCTTGGTTTTGCGGGCTGGGACGCGGCGACGCGACGGGCACCAAGCTCTATCCCATCAGCGGCGACGTCGCCCGACCGGGCGTCTACGAGCTGCCGCTCGGCGTGTCGTTCGCCGAGCTGCTAGCCGTGGCCGGCGGCGTCACCGGCGGCGCGCTGCTCGCCTTCTCTCCCGGCGGCGCCTCCAGCGGCCTGCTGCCGGGCCACATGGCCGACGTCGCGCTCGACTTCGGGCCCCTGCAGGCGGCCGGCTCCATGCTGGGCTCCGCGGGGGTGGTGGTGCTCAACGACACGCGTGACGTGCTCAAGGCCACCCTCACGCGCGCGCGCTTTTTTCGCGACGAGAGCTGCGGCCAGTGCGCGCCGTGTCGGGTCGGCACCCAGGTCCTGGTGCGGCTGCTGGAGCGCATGGCCCACGACGGCGGCTCGGTCGCGGATCGGGAGGCCCTGGAGCGCGTCAGCTGGGAGATGGAGGAGGGCTCGATCTGCGGACTCGGCCAAGCCGCGCCCATTCCGGTGCGGCACCTGATGCAGCATTTTCTACAGGCGCCGCCCACATCCTAGCCCGCCAACGACGCTGGCTCAGCGCTCGGCATCGGCGCAAAAAAACGACTGGCCAGAGAGCGGCTACGCTCCCTGGCCAGACCGAATCGGGCCCTGAGACCCTGGTTTTGCGGGGCTAGAGGCGGTAGCTCACGCCCAGCGCGATGTCCGTGACGCTCTTGTTAAACGTCTCGGCGCCCTCGGCCACCAGCGGCGACAGGGCCTTGTTCTTGCCCTCGATGTAGAACGTGCGCGACACACCGACGGTGATCCCGAGGTCGTCGGTGACGTTGTAGCGCGCGCCCAGACCGATGGAGTCGCTGTCGAGCGCGAACTCAAAATCGCTGTAGGTCTTGTCGGAGCCGCCGATCTTGGCGTGGATGTAGCCGACGCTGACCAGCAAGTTCGGCATCACGCGGTATTCGGCGGAGACGGCCGCGTCCCAGCCGTTCTCGTAGTCATCATCCCAGCTGCGCACGTACGCGCCAGCGCCAGTGCCCGGCACGGTCTCCGGCGAGTCGGTCTTCCCATCGGCGCCGACGGTGTCGTAGTAGTGCAGGCTGGTGCTCAGCGTCAGGCCAAACCCTGTCCAGGCGATGCCCAAGCCCATGACGGACGGCATGTCGCGCTGCTCTTTGGCGCCGTCGACAAACGACGCCAACGCCGACGAGCTCAACGTGTCATTGCCGACGAAGTTCGTGAACGGCTTGTTGTGTTTGGCGGTGAACTCCATGGCGGTCTTCAGCTCGTAGCGCAGGCCGACGGTCAACCCAAAGCCGGGACGGACCGTCAGACCGGCGATGCCGCTGAACCCTGTGGCCGACTTGGTGACGTCGAGGGAGGTCACGCCCTGGCCATAGTCGACCGAGCCGATGTACGACTTCTTCGCGATGACAACGCGCGCCGCGAGCGACACGGACACCATGTCCAGGAGCTTGTAGGCGCCGCCCAGCGTGACGCCGTAGAAGATCGAGCTGCCCTGAAAGCTGCCATTCTTGGGCGAGTCATCGGTCCCGACCTTGTCAGCGTAGGCCACGAGGGGGATGAGGTAGGGGATGCCGTCCTTGTAATCCAGCGAGCCGCCGCCGCTTGGCACCGTCACCGAGCCAAACACCGCTAGATTGCCGGTTTTCCAGGCTGCGTGCAGCGAGGGCAGCACCGGCACGGTGACCGGAGACTCATACGCTTTGCCTTCGTATTCGATCTTGTAGTTGCCCACCAACGTCTGATTGCTCAGCGAGAGGTGGATGCCATCTTTGAGCCACGTCGTGCCAGCGGGATTGAACGAGACGATGTCCACGCCGTCGATCGCCGCGTTGCGACTGAACGTGCGAATGTAGTCCGCGCTCTGGTTGGTCAGGTACTCAACGCTACCCGCGGACGCCACAGCGGGCACGCAGAGTAGGGCGCAAATCAGGGATAGGAGCGCGCGCTGGCGCAGGTTACGTGACATGGTCTTCCTCCGGTTGGGACGGAAGGATCCACCTTTTTCTCTCTCGGCGCAACGGTGTTAGCGGGTCAATGTAGGCTACACTCTGCACACGACTTGCCCGCGTGGCACGGAGGCGTCATGGCTGACAGAAAACTTGGGGACCCAATTGCTCGGGACCCCGACCATCGGAATGACGATCATCGCGACGACCTGACGGCCCAGAGCGTCTCCATCGTCATCGACGGCCACCAGCTGCACGCCAGCCCAGGCGAGACGCTGCTGGAGGCGGCGCGGCGTGTGGGCGTCGTGATCCCGACGCTGTGCCACGATGATCGGCTCAAGCCGACCGGCGCGTGCCGGATGTGTCTGGTTGAATCGAGCGACAACCGCCGCATGGTGCCGGCCTGTCGCCACCCGGTCGCAGACGGGCTCGAGGTGGTCACCGACAGCGCGCGGGTCCAGCGCCACCGCCGCTCGCTTCTGAGCCTCTACGCCGCCGACGCGCCTGACGGCATCCTGCCCGGCACCGAGCTCGACGCACACGTCCTGCGCTATGGCCTAGAGCCGACGCTGCCCCAAGCGGAGGCGCCGCGCGCGGGCCGGCCGGACGACGACAACCGCTACATCCTGTTTCAACCGGACCGCTGCATCCTCTGCGCTCGCTGTACGCGGTACTGCGACGAGGTGGAGGCGGTCGCCGCGATCACGCTCGCGCAGCGCGGCAGCCAGACGACCATCGCCACCGTCGACAACGTCAGCCTGCTCGATTCGACCTGCGAGCTGTGCGGCGGCTGCATCGACACCTGCCCGACCGGCGCGCTGGTGGAGCGCAAGGCCGCCGACCGGCAGGAAGACTTCGGCGATCTGGAGCCCGTCCGCACCACCTGCAACTACTGTGGCGTCGGCTGCCAGTTCGATCTGCAGGTCGATCGCGCCGAAAACAAGGTCGTGCGGGTCACTAGCCCGGCGCCAGGGCTGACGACCAACGACGGCAACCTCTGCGTGAAGGGGCGCTTTGCCTACGGCTTCATCGGTCACCCCGAGCGCCTGACCGAGCCGCTGATCCGCGACAAATCCGGGCAGCTCGTAGCCACGGACTGGGACACTGCGCTCCAGCGCGCCGCCGATCTGCTGACGGGCGTGCGAGATCGGCACGGCAAGGACAGCCTCGGCTTCATCTCATCCTCTCGCTGCACGAACGAGGAGAACTACCTCGTCCAAAAGCTCGCGCGCGCCGCCTTTGGCACCAACAACTGCCATCAGTGTGCCGCCACGTGACACGCTCCCACCGTCGCCGGTCTGGTGACAACCTTTGGCGCTGGCGCCATGACCAACAGCATCCAAGAGATCCGCAACGCCGACTGCCTGTTCGTCATCGGCTCCAACACGACCGAAGCCCACCCCGTGCTCGCCATGGAGATGAAACGTGCGGTGTTGCGGGGCGCGAAGCTCATCGTCGCCGACCCACGGCGCATCTGGCTGGCTGGCATGGCCGACCACTACCTGCAGCTGACGCCGGGCACCGACGTGTCGCTGCTCAACGCGATGGCGCACGTCATCATCGCTGAGGGGCTGACGGACGAGGCCTTCATCGCCCAGCACACGGAGGGGTACGAGGCGGTCGCGGAGGCGGTGGCGGAGTGGACACCGGAGCGGGCGGAGGTGATCTGTGGCGTGCCCGCGGAGGACATCCGGGTCGCCGCGCGTCTGTATGCGACGACCCACAAGGCTGGCATCTACTACACGCTCGGTATCACGGAGCACACCCACGGCACGGACAACGTCTACGGCCTGAGCAACCTCGTGCTGTTGACCGGGCACCTCGGCCGCGAGTCGTCGGGGCTCAACCCGCTGCGGGGGCAGAACAACGTGCAGGGCGCCAACGACTCGGGCGCCTCTCCGCTCTATTATCCGGGCTATCAGCGCGTCGCCGAACCCAATGTGCAGGCGCGTTTTGAGCAGGCGTGGGGCGTCGACTTGGACCCGATTCCGGGTCTGAACCTCAACGAGATGATGAAGGTGATCCGCACCGGAGAGATGCGCGGGCTGTTTGTGATGGGCGAAGACATCCTCATGAGCGAGCCAAATGTGAGCCAGCTTGAGGCGGCGCTACCGAACCTTGAGGCGCTGGTGGTGCAGGACATCTTCCTGACGCTGACGGCGCAGCGGGCCGACGTGGTGTTTCCTGCGTCTTGTTTTGCCGAGAAAGAGGGCACGTTCACCAACTCAGAGCGGCGTGTGCAGCGGGTGCGTAAGGCCGTGGCGCCGCCTGGGCAGGCGCGGGCAGACTGGCAGATTTTACTCGACCTGACGGCGCGTTGTGGCTACGACGGCAACGTCGGCATGGATCCGAGTCAGATCTATGACGAGATGGCGGCGCTCTGCGACAAGTTCGCCGGGATCTCGTACGCCCGCATCGAGGCGGAGGGTGGACTGCAGTGGCCGTGCCCGACGCCCGACCACCCTGGTACCCGGTTCCTGCACCAAGACGGCCCACTCCGAGGCAAGGCCCAGTTCATCCCCATCGACTATCGCCGCAGCACCGAGCTGCCCGATGCGGACTGGCCGATGCTGTTGAGCACGGGTCGCACGCTGTACCACTACAACGCCGCGACGCAGACCCGCCGCGAGGAGGGTGTCAATGACAAGCAACGCAGCTGTTTCGTTGAGCTACACCCGCTAGACGCCGCGAACCTGGGCGTCGAAGACCAGCAGATTGTGCAGGTCGAGACCCGCCGCGGTCACATCGACGCCGCTGTGCGTCTCACCAATCGGGTCGCCCTGGGTCGCATCTGGCTACCGATGCATTTCGCCGAGGCGCGCGCGAATCTGCTGACGGTCGATGATGGGGACGGGGTCACCGGCACCGCGGAGTACAAGGTCTGCGCTGCTAGAATCGTCCCTGCCGGAACCGTCCCTGCCGGAACCGTCCCTGCCGGAACCGTCCCTGCCGAGACGCTCGGGTAGGACGGGCGCAGCCGCCACCTTGATTCAGATCCGCCTCGTCGCGCGCGCTGCCTACTGCGACCAGCCGCCGGCACAGGCGTTGTCGTCGGATTTGTGCTTGGCATGACCGGTCTTGCGCTGCTTTTTCGCCGCGTGCTTCTTGGCGTGTGCGGCCTTCTTCTTGGCCTGCGCGGCCTTCTTGAGCGCCTTCTTCACGGCTAGTTTCTTGGCCTTTGCGGCCTTCTTCTTGGCCTTTGCGGCCTTCTTCTTGGCCTTTGCCGCCTTCTTGAGCGCCTTCTTGACGGCTAGTTTCTTGGCCTTAGCGGCCTTCTTCTTGGCGTGTGCGGCCTTCTTCTTCGCCTGCGCGGCCGTCTTCTTCGCCTTCTTGGCTGCCGCTTCTTCCGCAGCCTTCTGAGCCGCCGCCTCTTCCGCAGCCTTCTGAGCTGCCGCCTCTTCCGCAGCCTTCTGAGCTGCCGCTTCCTCGGCGGCCTTCTTAGCCGCGGCTTCCTCGGCGGCCTTCTGAGCTGCCGCTTCCTCGGCGGCCTTCTTAGCTGCCGCTTCCTCGGCGGCCTTCTTAGCCGCGGCTTCCTCTGCGGCCTTCTTAGCCGCGGCTTCCTCGGCGGCCTTCTGAGCTGCGGCTTCCTCTGCGGCCTTTTTAGCTGCGGCTTCCTCCGCGGCCTTCTGAGCTGCCGCTTCTTCCGCAGCCTTCTGAGCTGCCGCTTCTTCCGCAGCCTTCTTCGCCGCGGCTTCCTCTGCAGCCTTCTTCGCCGCGGCTTCCTCTGCAGCCTTTTTCGCCGCGGCTTCCTCTGCGGCCTTCTGAGCTGCGGCTTCCTCAGCTGCCTTCTGAGCTGCCGCTTCTTCCGCAGCCTTCTTAGCCGCGGCTTCCTCAGCTGCCTTCTTGGCCGCGGCTTCTTCCGCAGCCTTCTTGGCTGCCGCGTCCTCAACTGCCTTCTTCTCCGCGACCCAGGCCGCCCACGCCGCCTGCCACTCACCGTACTGGCCAAAATCGGGCAATGACGCTTCTTGCGCCGCCGTGATCACGACCGCCGTCGCGCCGCCCGCCACTTTGAACCAACCCGACTGCGTGCCGCCGTACCAACTCCCCGCGCCAGCGCCGGTGATGGGCACGTCGGCCGCCGTGCCTGACTGAACGTAGACCTTGCCGTCCATCACCCAGCCGCTCACCGCGCCGCCGCCCGTCGCCCAGGCACCCTGGCGCGCCAAGATGAGCGATGACTGCCGGAACGTCGGTTGGTACAGCGGCACGCTCAGCAGCGTCGTGTAGCGCTTGAGCACCTCGTCGGCCACCGGGTAGAGCGTGCCGTCTTCGGCCAAGTTGGACTGGTGAAAGTAATGCGGCCGTGGGTCATTCGTGAGCAGGTGGCGGAGCATGATCGTCGCTTCGCTGTTCACGTACTGAGCGTAGGTCGCCTTTGCGGTCAGGCACGTCGTCGTCGCCGTGTTGGTGCAGTTGTCGAAGTAGATGTAGTTGTACTCGTCGAGCTGCTCCGCGAACGTACCGACGTTGTAGTACACGTTGGAGGGATGCCGCGGCACCGTCACTGCGGCGCCGATGAAGAACGGGTTGGGGTCGTACGAGTTGTCCGCCGCGACCCAGAGCACGTTGGCCTGCGCGAGCGTCGCCGCCATCGCCGGATTGGTGAGGCCAGAGTGCTCACCAGTCACCAGCTCACGGGGGTCTAGCGTCAGCTTGTTGTTGTAGGCCCACTTCAGGTTGTCGTCGATCTCCGCGTAGATCTTAGCTTGGCTCATCGTGTTGAGGTTCGGGTGGCTGTAGGTGTGATTGATCCAGCGGAACTCAGCCTTGTTGGCGAGCAGCGCGGCGGTCAGGGCGTCACTGCCGTTGTCCGCGATCGCGTCGACGCTGCCGACGCCGTTGAAGACCAGATCCATCTTGAGCCCGGTGGCCGCCTGCCACTTCAACGCACGGGTCACATCGGATGCGACCATTCGCACGACAGGGTTTGTCGCGCCGTCGTCTTCGTAGGTGACGTTGTCGGTGCTGTCCCAACGATCGTCGCCGACGAACACGTCATCGATGTGCAGGGTGAAGTAGTTGCGCTGGTAGCCCAGATATACGCCTCCCGTGACCCAGTGGATCAGGCCGTGAGCCAGGAGCAGCGCGTGCATTTGGTAGGGGTTGTTGGCGACCGTGATCACCAGCTCTTCAAAGCCATCGGCGCGGCTGTGCACGCCCACGATCGACGACGCGACCCCGCTGCCGTCGACCGGACCAGCCACGAGGGTTGTGAAGGGCGACGGACCCGTCGTCGTGAGGGGAGACGCGTGATAGCCGTACGCGCCGGTGTCGATCTGCACGGGACCGGCCAAGTAGCTGAACACCGCCTTGCCAGCCGTCGTGAGCTGCGCAGGCGTCCCTGCCAGCTCGCCGGCAAAGAAGGGCCAATTCAGGCCGTACTCAGGGGTTGGGTAGGCATATCCGACCACGCGTCGCACGCCAAAGCGCGACTGATAGGCGTCGAGCGCCGTCCACTCGCCAGCGTCGAGCGCGGAGAAGCAACCGAGCGCGGAGCACTCCAGGAGACCTCCCGTCGCCAGAATAACCGCTTGATACCGGGCGTGTGTGGCGCTCGCCGCCAGCGTCGCGGCCGTGATGGGGCCGGCCGTCTTGGCGATGATGGTGTCAAACGGCACGCCCTCGCGCTTCAGCGCCGTCGTCCACGCCTGGAACGATGACTCGGCGCCATCGGCCGACAACACCAGCACCTTCAGATCGACACGATCGCCCGGCTGGGCTGCACGCGCGCTCGGCAGCAGGCTCCCCGCGGAGGTGATCGACGCCACGACGAAGCACAGCACCGCCAACGCCAGCGAGAGGCGGCGCAGGCCACCAGCGTGTTGCATGGCGAGGCCTCGCGGCTTGGCGGTTGAACGGGTGTTCATGGTGCCCCCTCTCTTGCGGAAGAATAACCAGCTATGTCGTGTCAGGACCTCTGGCTGTAGAGAGGCGAGAAGCTGCCGGCAAGAGTTAAGTGAAATCGCAGCGCAACTCGATCTGGCGGCGGCTGCAGTTGGCGCCGTCCTCGGGGGGGCGACGTGGCGTGTCGTGGCAGCCTCTTGCGTCGATCGTGGGGTCGCCGCAGCGTCGTCGTCCCGTCCGCGATCGCGCTGGCGCATCGCACCGCGTCCGGCGGGAAGATCGGGCGCGATGGGTCGACGTGTCCTGATCCCCCGCCGCTCGCCGGAACCACGGACAGCGGTCCACAGCTGCGCCGCGCGGCGAACGCCGGTCCTAGGCTCGGTGGGGCCTTAACCAACCGCGCAGGCGCGCGCCCCACCAGGGCGTGACCGCTTGGTAGGCCCGGTACGCTGGGTCGGCGCCGAGGTGGCGCTCTTCGGTCCAGGCACGAATGGCGTAGACGCCGTTGACGATCAGGAGCGCCGCGCAGCCGCGCACGGCCTCGGCCCATCCGCTGGTCGGGATGAACGGGATCGTCACCAGCCACCAGCTCAAGTTTTTGGAGACGTACGCCGGATGGCGCAGCCAGCGATAAGGCCCAAAAGTCAGCACGCCGCGATGTGTCAGGTTCGAGAAGCGCAACCCAAACGTCATCGTCGCCCAGACGTAGACACACGTGAGCGCCACGATCGCGCCGCCCCACACGTTGTGAAGCCACGGCACGCTGCCCAGCCAACCGCCCCAGTTGTGGCCGTCGTCGTAGTGCAGATACATCCGCTCCGACAGCGCCCAGAAGGGCTGGTAGCACATCAAACACACCGCCCAACCGATCATCGTTGGCTCTGCCGAGCGTGTGTGGGCGTCCAGCACGCGGAAGGTCATGGCGTACCCGACCGTCGCGAAGCCGACATCGACGGTGTAGAGGCCGAGCCAGGCGATGTCGAAAAAGCCGAGGAACCCGTGCAAGCCATCGAAACGCGCGACCCGCATCGCGATGCTGTCGAGGTTCTGACCGAGGTACACGACCATCAGCGGCAGAAAGAACGCCTTGACCAGCCAAGCCCGCGCGTGTTTAGCGAGCTCGTGGCGACTCGCAGCCGAGCGTGGAACCCCGAAAAGCGGGCCTAGCAGCGCCGCGCCGAGGTGCCAGTACCCGTCGCGCGGCTCGGTCATGCGGGCGTCGACCCAGGCGATGTAGGGCACGGTCAGCACCGCGAAGGGCAGCGCGATCAGCTGCAGCAGCGCCCAGAAGGGGCGGTAGAACGTGCCGTGATATTCGCGAAAGAGCCCATAGGCGGCGGCGATGACAAGCCCCGTCGCCACCAGCCCGACCCCCTTGAGGGCGATCCGCTGCGGCGAACGCGTGCCTTTGGTGTCGTTGAGACCGGCGCTCGGACGTCGGTGCACGCGCAGCCAGAGCAGGTCGTGCGCCACCATCGGGAGCGCCGCGCCGCCGCAACACAGCAGCACACGCCAAGCGGTCGCCAGGGGTTGATGCCAGGTCAGCGCGATGGTCGTGAGAAACCCGATCGCGCCGAAGAGGCCGGACCACGAACGCGGGGTCTGGTCCAGGGTTGGGTTGGGTTGCATAGTGCGCTGACCTAGAGGTCACAGCTCCCAAAGTCGGCGTCACACGAGTTCGAGCAGCACTCGCTGTTGACCTCGCAGTCGGCGCCCGCTTTGAGGCAGTCCGTGCCGCCCGAGGAGCTCGACGAGCCGCCGCCGGACGAGCCGCCGCCGCTGGACGAGCCGCCGCCGCTGGACGAGCCGCCGCCGCTGGACGAGCCGCTGCTGGT
>CALENB010000251.1 GCA_937910235.1 uncultured Myxococcales bacterium
GTGGCTGCAGCGGGCGCCGTCGCTCGTGGCGCATCCGCCGCCTGGCACGGTCGCTTCAGCCGCACAGACGCCGCCGCGACACCAGAGGCCGTGCGCACACTCGCTCTCGAAAACGGCGTTGTCGTTGCAGGCGCCGCCAATCGGGCGCTTGGCGACGCAGCGCGGGCCGACGCCAGCTACCGCAGCACATGCGGCGGTCGGCGCGCACTGGCCGACAGCGCACACCTCGCCGAGGCCAGCGACACCGGCGCAGGTGCCGCATCCGCTGCCCTTTTTAATGCAGACGAGGCCTATGCACTGGCTGTCTGCGCCGCATCCGGCGCCAGCGGCGCGCTTGCCGGGCCGCCACGTGCAGCGCGGCAACGCGCCGGGCGCGACTAGGTCGCAAGGGGCCGCAGCGACGGCCTTGACGCAGGCGTCGACCGTGGCGGTGAGCCCACCAGCGCCCACAGCAGCGGCGAGGCGGTGACAACGTAACGTCTCGCGCGCAACGCAGACGGCGAGCGTGCCATAGTCCACCTGCAGGTAGTGCGGTCGACAGCTCAGACGCGCTTCACAAACGGCCGCCGCGATCGCGCTGCAGCCGTCATTGACCCCGCCCACGGCGCCGCCATCGGTGCCGGCGCCAACAACGACCCCACCGCCATCCGCTAAGAGCGCGGCGTCCGCTGTGCCGATGACAGCTACGTCAACGTCCGCTCCGCAGCCCCAGACCATCAGCGCTGCGAGAACGATGGCCCATCCCGTGCGAGGACCCTGTTGCATGTGAGGGTAGTTTGACAAGATTGCCTCCGACGCGACCACGCGACCACGCAAGCCGCGGGTCACGCCGCATCTTACGGCAACCGTGGGAACTGAGGGAGTCCGACGACCCCGTTTAGCCTTTGGGGAAGACCCCCCACACGCTCTTGCGAGTCACCGTTCCCTCAGCGGACACATCGCACCTGCAACACGTTGCTGACGCTGATGTTGCTCGCGTTTCCCCAGGAGAAGTCCACGAGCCACGCCTCGCCGGAGGAGGGCGCGTACAAGGTTGTGGTCCAGAAGAGATAGCTTTTGGTATTTGGGAAGGCGATGAGGTCAATCGCCGGCAGCTTTACAGAGCGGTCGACAAGCGTCAGCAATTCCTTGAGGGTGGGGAGCCGCCAACCGCCCTTGTCGAGCGGTAGCGCGCTGCAATACGTTTTCGCGTCTTTCAAATTGTAGGTTTTCAAGTGGTGCTCGCGCTGCCACGTCAGCTTGGTCACGTTGTCGAGCACGGTGTCTTTGGTGACGGCGTAGCGCCCAGTTGGCGCCGTGGCCGACGCGGAGACCGCAACCATGCAACCCAACACGAGCAGCGCGCACCGAAGTGTCGCGTGACGTACCGTTCCGCGATCCTGCCGTCGCTCTTGCATCCAACTCTTCATGTTTGTTCCTCCTTCTGCAGCGGTGGCCACGCCGTGCCGGCCCAGGGCCGCAGACAAGCCCAACAGGGGTCGTTCATCAGCGGACGCAACGCACCCGAAACGCTGCTGGCATTGTTGTGACGCTGTCATGCGTCGCCTGACCTTCTTCGAAGCCGAGACTCTTCGCGAGCGTTACCGACGACCCCGGAGACGTCGACGCAGTCCAGAAAAACTCACTTGGCGTAATCGCCTTGAGCGCGGCGAAGGTGGCCGGCTTGAAGACGCTGCGGTCGATCAACGTCTCGAGCTCGATCGCTGTCGGCAGCCGCCAGTTCTGCGTGCCTGCGATGGTCGCGCCCTCGCAGTAGGCCTTGGCGCCGACCCATGTGTACTTTAAGGCCGGCACCGCGGCCTGCCAGCGCAGCTTGGTGTTGTTGTCGAGGAAGGTCTTGCCGCCGTCGAGGAACGTGAAGCTCCCCGACTCGGGCACGAGCCACTGCGACCAGTCACGGTCGACGCAACCACCAGTGAGGCAAGCCCACGTGTCAGCTTTGCAGAGCAGCCCATCTGCCGCAGTCGTGTTGCCCGTACACTTCCCCTGGCTGCAGGCGTCGCTTTTCGTGCAGTCGTTTCCGTCGTCGCAAGCCACGCTGTTGGGGACAGCCTTGCAGCCCGACTTCACGTCGCAGCTATCGTCGGTGCAGGCGCTCTTGTCGTCGCACGTCTTCGCCGGGCCGGCCTTGCACACGCTCGATGCGCAGCTGTCCTTCTCAGTGCAAGCGTCACCGTCCTCACACGCTGGACTGCCAGAGACGGCCTTGTGGCTGCACCCAGTGAGCGGGGCGCAATCGTCGGTTGTACAGGAGTTGCTATCATCGCAGTTGACAACAGCGCCCACACAGGTGCCGCTCGACAAGCATACATCCGGGGCGGTGCAGGCGTCCCCATCATCGCATGCGGCGCCCACCTTCGCCTTACTATGCACACAACCTGTTGTGGAATCGCATGAATCCACCGTGCACAAATCGTCATCGTCACAGTTCTTGCCCAAGCAAGTTATGCCGGTGGCGTCAGGCTTACCGCCCGAATCAGTCGTGTCCTGCGCGGCTTGGGTGTCTTGCGCGGCTTGGGTGTCTTGCGCGGCTTGAGTGTCCTGCGCGGCTTGAGTGTCCTGCGCAGCATGTATGTCCTGGCCGTCTTCAATTGCGCCGACATCGTCTTGGGTATTGGTCCCATCACTCACGGCGGAGTCTGTGATTGTCGTGTCCAAAAGTGCGGTATCATCCGAGCTGACATCGATTGCGTCACCGTCGCTATCCGCCCCGCTGCGCGACACGCCCTCAGCCAGAGCGCTGTCGCCAGCCTGCGCGTCTGCCATGGCGGCTTTCAAGTCGGCAGTCGACACCCGGTCGGCTAGACACCCGCTCGACATAACAACTAGCGCGAGCCAGAAGAACCATCGCAACATCAGAGCACTCCATCAACAACGAAGATCGTGACTACCGCAGAGACGTTCGTTCCGTTCTCCACGCATGCGGACTCGGCGGGCGCGCACCCAGAAAGCAGCCCTTCCGCGCCGTCCAGGGTGGATCGCTGCGTACGAAGTCAGCACGCCAAGATCCTGCCCGAAACAGGCGTTGAAGAAGACGGGGTCGGATGACTACACTTAACACTTGCTTGCAAGTGTTAAGTGTAGTCATCCGACCCTCCCCATACGCCGGCTATCTCTCGCCGCAGCCTGCCAGCTCTCGGCTAGTTCGCCACAGCCCGACTGAAGGTCTCCAAGCAATGTAGTCGCTATCGCGACTCAGCGTCTGACTACCGCGCGCAAGACTAGCCCTCCGGGCATGTCGCGCTTGCTTCGACCAACACATCCACGCAGACCCGGTCTTCCTGGTCGCTGGCGCGGTCGTGCCGCGGTAACAGGCTCTAACGCTTCGTCCCGCTCGCAGCACTAGCGCGGCGGTGCCACCCATCCGCCGACGCGATACGCGACGTCAGCGCCCTACCCTTTCGAGCTGCATGGTCACGCGTTGGCCCTTGCGCGCCCCACGTCGGGCAAGAACAGTCGCCGAGCCCTCGGCGGAGGCAAAACGGAACGCGCCCGGTCCGGTTTTCTCATCATCATCGACCAGGAGGACGCCGCCGTTGTTTCGCACTTGGCAGCCGAAACTCTCCGGGTAACCACCGTCGCTCTCATACGCGATCGTGCGCCCGCAGGAGAGCGTGACACCGCATCGCAGCCCGTCGGTCAGCCTCGCCGCCGTCACGGTGAGACTGCACGTAGACTTTCGCGTGACTGCCACGCCGTCTACCTGCGAGATGAATCCGGACCACTCGGCTCGCCGCACCGTCGGGTTCCAAATCAGGAGGGGCGTCAGCGCCATGGTGCAGACCGCGGTCGCCAGCGCGGAAGCCGAGTTGCCGTCCATTCGAGGACGCCCTCCTTTTCCGCCCCGAGTCCCCGAGATCAGGGACTGGAGCTCGATCAGCGCCACCGCAAGAAGTACGACCCCGAGAATTGGACCGTCGGCGTCCCCCGGGAACGCCAAGTTCAGCGCAAGAAACGCGAGCCCCGTCAGCGCTACCACGACGGTGGTGAAAGTCAGATCCGAACGCCGCGCCGGGGTGCCGTCGGAACAGGGTGCCCAGAGCGACGGGGACGGGAGGCTTAACCCGGCTACCGACGCTGGGAGTAGAAACACCGCCAAGGACCAAGCGATCCGGCCGACGAGGGCCTTCGGGAACGAAGCCACGAGCTCTCCCGTTAAGCTCATGTATATCGCGGCCCCGCCCATGGCGACGGACGACAGCAGCATGGCCAACGATACCCATGGCGTTCGACTTGCGCCCAGGGCCGGGTAGGTGTGGGCAGGCGGGGACGCTGCGTAGGGTGATGGGGGACTCAGCCTAGGCGGACGCTCCCGCGGAGCAGCCTCGGGCTCCGCGAGCTCCGGTTGGGGCGTCGGTCGCACGCGCCGCTTGCCGGCACGCTTGGCCTTGACGCTTGCAGCCTCCGCCAGCAGGACGAGGGCTCGGCCCGCATCAATCGGATCTGCGTCCGTCGGATGCAAGAGGCGCTCGACAAAAGCGGCAAGGGCCTGTCCGCGAGGCGTCGCGCCGAACTGGCTGCGCATCCGATCGATCTGAACGCTGTCGAGCGAGAGCCCTGCGACGGTATGCTCAAGGCGTGGGCGTTCGGCGGTCACCAGATAAAACAGGGTTGTACCTACGCCAAATAGGTCTGTCATAGCCGAGGCGAGGCCGACGAATTGGTAGGGATGATGCCAGCCATCGGTGCCAACCCCAATCGTGCTGCCGCCGACCCCCATCGTGGTCTGCGCTCTACCCAGGCTGTCCAAATCAACGAGCACGAGCCGCCCGCTGCGGGAGGTCGTGTCATCGCGGACTCGAATGAGATTCGACGGTTTTACGTCGCGGTGAAGGAAGCCACGCTTGTGGAGCATGGCCAGCGTTTCCAGCAGCTGTTGGGCGAAGTCGACCACAACAGGAGCGCCCAAGGCGCCTCCCTTGGCCACGAGGTCCGCCAACGTATCCCCTTCGACGTACTCCCTCAGGGTCGCCGTCCGAATCTCCCCTTCGTGGATACCCTCAAAGAAGCCGTGGACACGGGGCAGTCTAGGATCTTGAACCTCAAGGAGAAACTCGGCCTCGCGACGTTGAAGCTTGCTCACTTGCCAGTCGCGGACAATCCGGTGTTTTCGCACCAACTGCCGCGCGCCACCAAACCGCGGCCAATCCGATGGTGCGAGCGTCAGCAGCTCAACAACCATGTCGTTCATTCGGGCGAGTTCGGAGACCGTTCCGCCAATCGAGAACGGATTCACACCGATGCACGTGGCGACAACATTGACCTCAGGCGTGCTGGCGGAGTCTTGCAACGTGCTGCCTCTGACTTCGGCACCCGAGCGTTCACGACGTCGTCGTCAAGAACGCCTGCACCTCGGACTGGTGCCATGCGAAGGTAGGCTGCCAGCACACCGCTATCGCGGGGTGCAGCTGATCGTGATCACGACCGAATAGTCGCCGCTCAGGGGGCGCGGCTCAGGGGGCGCGGGCGCGCAGCCACCACCACGCTGGGAGCGTGAGTCCGAGGGCAGCGATGCACCAGCTGGCCAGCGCCCCGAGCGTTGGGCCCAGCACCGGCAAGAGCACCGCCGCGAGCAACGCGTAGCCAGCCACCGCCGTGGAGCCCAGCATCATCGGTCCCACCGCTCCAGCAGGCACCGCCTCACCCTGTGATAGCCACAACGACACCATCGCGGTGAGGAAGATCGCTGGGAGAACGCTCGCGACACCCGCCGCCACCTCGGCGCCCGCCTGCGCTATGGCGACCGAGATGCCGATGGCGATTGCCGCGAGGAGGCCTCGCGCGATGAGCGTGCCGAAGTTGACAGGATTGCGGCCTCGTGGAGCGGGAGGGCTGGTCAGGCAGGCCCCAACGCCGAGCACGAACATGACCGCCGTCGCGGCGAGGCCCACGGTCAGCCCGTGTGCCTGAAGCTGGGCGAGCGTGAGCACGACGCCGATCGCCGCAATCGCCCACAGCGACATTGACACCGCGACCATGAGCGCGAGTCGCGCACGCAGCGACCAGGCTGGCAGGCGCGGTGGCAGCTCGCGCCAGAGCAGCAAGAACAGCGCGTTGAGTAACATGCCGACGGGCACCGCGCCCATCGCTGCGGCGAATGCAGCGTGGTGTCCGTTGGCCGAGGCCGCGGCAGCAGTCGCGCTCGCAGTGCCAGCGTAGATGCCGAGCGACGCTGGGACGATGGTGCTGGGCAGGGTTCCGATGAGCCCGCCGAGCCGGCCGCCGAAGCGTTCGATCGCGACCGTGACGCCGACAGCGACGATCCCAGCGAAGGCCGCGGATGAAGCTAGGTCGCCTGACGGGCTCACGTGCCACCTTCGCCGACGCCGATCGTGCATTCGCGCGTGACGACGGCGCTGGCTGTCGACTGACTCCGCTGCAGGCTCAAGGGCGGCTTCTCCTGGATTTGTTCGTCGGCGTGCCTAGCGGCGTCTGCGCAGGCGGCCGTGCTGGCGAGCAGCTTCACCGTGGATACCATGGCCTCGTTGGCTTTTACATTGGATCGCTGTGGCCGTTGCGATCTCGAGCGGCTGTCCTACAACTCCTGCCGGAGCCGCCCGCGTTCAACTTGCTCGGGGCCCGACCTGCCAAGCGCTGCGACAGGCCCCCTGCCCGGTGATAAGCATTGCGTCGAGCAACGCGTGGACCGCGTGCTGCCGACCCATAACTTTCACGTTGGTTTTACGGTCCCGGCGCAGCTTCGCCCTATCGTGCGGGCGCACCCGTAGCGGGTGTACAAAGCGCTGGTCGACGCCTCTCGAATCACCCTGACCACGCTCAGCAAGCAGCGTCTCGGCACCAATGATACCGCCCCCATCCTCGGCGTGACGGCGGCCCTGCACACCTGGACCAAAGAGCGGCACCTGCATCCGCACCTTCACAGCTTCCACTTTGCGTTGGGGTTGTTACCGCCAGTGGTTTCGACACAGATAGAAGATGACGCCCGAGCAGCTCATCCAGCGCTTCCTGCTGCTCATGGTACCCCAAGGCTTTCACAAGATCCGTGATTTCGGTTTGTACTCGCCCGCCTACACGAAACATCGTGACGTCATCATGCAGAAGGTACCTACCAACAGGCCTACCCATGCGCCTGAGCGCTTTGTAATGAACGGCCGCGCAGAGCCAGGTTGATGAGCGCGCTGGCACGTAGGGCTTCGGCGAGGACTCTGCCCTCGCAGTGCCCATAGGCTAAGTGCTACGGCGTCGCGGCCAACTCGAACGCCCCGATGTCGCACTGGCTGCCTTGGGGGCGCTTGACGTCCCGCTGATCCACACCGTTTGCGAGCTTGCAGCTCTCGCCGTCGGCCGCGTCGACCGCAGCGGTCCCCTTCTTCAGCGCCATCGTCTGCGTCTTGCCGCCGTTGTCGGCGAGCCCAACGAGCTGCGGATCGCCCTTGAGGCTGGCGCTGCAAGTGCCGTCCTGGATGAGGTTCTTGATCGAGGTCGTCAACTGGTTCGCGCCGCCGCACTCCGGCCCCTTGCCCTTGCCGCCCGCGATGATCGTGTTGGCCAGGGTCAGTGTGCCACCGCTGTTCAGCAGGCTGGAGTACGCCTGTGTCGCTTCGTTGTTGGCGAGCGTGCAGTGGACGATCTTGACCGTTCCCTGGCCGACCATGACGGCGCCGGCCTCGACGTGGGCTTTGTTGCCGACCAACGTGCAATTGATCACGGTGGCGTTGGCGGCGATCGCCATCGCGCCGGCACCCGTCGCCGTGTTCCCCTCGAAGGTTGACGCCACGATCTGGACTGCGAAGGAGCCGGACGCGACCAGCGCGCCGCCGTACCCGAGCAGGTCATTCGGGCCGGGCTGGGAGCCCTGTGGCTTGGCGCCAGCCACGTTGCCAGTGAACGTGCAGCCCGACACCGACACGCCCGCGGCGGCGACGTACAGGGCGCCGCCGCCGGCGGGCGTCTGGGGGTCTTTCGGATCCGGGGTGGTGCTGCTGATCACGTGGTTGCCCGAGAACGTGCAACCCTGCATCGCCAACGCACCGCCGGCCCAGACCGCGCCGCCGCGGTACAGCGCCTTGTTGTCCTTGAAGGTGACGTTGACGAACGAGCCGCCGCCGGCGCTCTCCTGGCGCACGGCGCCGCCGTAGTGGACGCTGGAGCCGCCGCAGTTCTGCACGGTCAGGCCGACCATCGAGAACGACGCCTTGGCGTGAAAGCACTGGTGGGCGCCACCGCCGTCGACGACGACCTTGTGCCCGAGGTGGTCGAGCCCGACGGTCGTGGTGATCGTCGCCAGCGGCTTGCCCAGCTTGATGGTGTAGTCGCCGCCAAACCCGATCAGCGTCGCGTCCGGCTTCGCGTTGGCGGCGCCGATGGCTTCACGCAGCGAGCAGTGCTTGCTATCGCAGGTGCCGTCGTCGCTGTCGTCGTCGGTGTTGACCGCGATCGCGCACGCCGGCTGGCCGCCGCCGCAGGCGCCCTTGGTGCAGGTCTCGCCCGTCGTGCACGGCTGCCCGTCGTCGCACGCGCCACTCACCGCCTCGTGCTGACACCCCACCTTGGGATCGCAGCTGTCCTTGGTGCAGGCGTTGCCGTCGTCGCAGCCGGTCGCGGCATTGGGCAGGGCCGCGCACTTATCGTCGACGGCCTTGCAGTCCGGCCAACCCTGCGAGGAGTCCGTGCACGCGTGGCAGAGGGCGCCGCTGAAGCCGGGGTCGCAGGCGCAGGCGCCGGTCTTGCTCGCGCACTTGCCCTTGCCGCTGCACGTCTGCCCGGCGCACGCGTCGGGCTTGCAGTCAGGGTAGCCGCTCAACCCGGGTGCGCAGGCGTCGCACTTGCCGCCGCCGAACCCGGCGTTGCAGGTGCAGGCGCCGGCGCCGGCGCACGTGCCGTGACCGTTGCACGGGTCGGGCTCGCAGGGGTCGTTGACGCACTTGTCGGCCGCGCAGACTTGCCCGGACTTGCACTGGCCGCAGGTACCGCCACAGCCGTCGTCGCCGCATGAGTCGGCCGCACACGTCGGGGTGCACGCGCACGCCAGGTCGTAGCCTTTGCAGCAGGGCTCCGTCTTACTCTGGTCGCAACCCGGCTTGCACGAGCAGCTCTGGTCGGCAAAGGCCTTGCCGCAGTTGCCGGCGCAGAGACTCGCCTCGGCTGGATCGTGGCAGTGGTGCATCGCGCAGAACTGTCCGACCTTGCACGACCCGCAGATGCCGCCGCAGCCGTCGGGGCCGCACTCGCTGTTCTCGCAGTCCGGCTTGCAGCCCACCGCCACGCACTTTCCGGCGACGCAGTTGGGCTTTCCATTGAGGCTCGAGCATGTGCCGCAGATTCCGCCGCAGCCGTCGGCGCCGCACGCCTTGTCCGTGCACGCCGGCTCGCAGGGCGCGACGACGGCGTCGACACCGGGTCCCTTGGCGTCACCCGCTGAGCCGCCGCCGTCCTGGACCGACCCACCGGCGTCCTCGCCCGATCCGTCGGCGTCAGCGCCCGCGATGGCGTCAGGCCCACCGCTATCGGTGGCGCCCGCGTCCGAATCGGCGGTGCCGTCCGCGACGGCTCCCGCGTCAGTCGCGACGCACGACTTGCTCGCCGGATCGAACGGCGCCTCCGCCGGGCAGTCGTAGCACTTGCCGTCGACAAAGACCTTGCTGCTCTTCGCGCACGAGTCGTCCGCCGGCGTGAAGGTACACTTGCCGTCCTTCAGTACGGCGGGCGCCGGACACGAGTCCGCGGGCGGCTCCCCTGCGCAGGCCGCCAGGAGCAAGCCGACGGCCAGGGGCACAAACCACCACGACGCGCCAAATCCGCAACGGCGCGGCACACAGTTGTTCGGTCGTTTCATGTTGCCACACATCACTTTGGAGTACAGGTGGGCACGGTGACGTCGTCGTCCTTGCCGGACGACGGGCCACCGTGGAGAACGGCGTCGGTGCAGGCCAACCCAAAGGGGCAGTCCTTGGCGCCACCCGGGCACGGGCGCATGCACTTGCTTTTGTGGCAGACCAAGCCGAGCTCACACAGGTGTGATGCCTCGCACTTGGCGCCCTCGCTGAGGTTCGAAGTGACCGCGCCGCACCGGTACACCGGCTTCTGGGTGCTCGGATCGATGACGGCGAGGCACAGCTGGTCGGCGGCGCAGTCGGTCTTGGCCTTGCATGTCGCCCCCAGTTTGGCGACGGAATCACACCCACCGAAGATGCCCAGCGGGTTGAGCGTCAGCCCGTCCACCACGGGGAAACCGACGCACGTCGCTCCCTTGGAGCAGTGGCTGTCCTGCTGGCAGGGCGTTCGGCACAACCCCTTGCCGCACAACCCGTTGGCGCAAGCCAGGTCCGTGGTGCACGAGCCGTACTCGGGGTTGGCTGCAGGGTCCGGAGCCTCGCACACGCCTTTGCGGAGCCCCGAGCCGGCGGGGTACTGGCCGACACACCACTTTGGCAGCTTGCAGTCGCCGTTGTGGTTGCAGTACGAGACCTTGCAGACGCCCGTGTCCTTGTCGCACGCCGCCCCCATCGGACAGCCGACCGTCAGCGCGATCTTGGCGCAGTCGGGATCGGGAGCGCCGCAGCTGCAGTCGCACAGGGAGCCGTCGCCGTAGTGGAAGGACGGGCAGGTCCAGGCGTCGGGCATGCAGACCGCCGAGCTCGTGCCCTCCACGCAGGACGTGCCCTTGCCGCAGGAGCCACACGTACCACCGCAGCCGTCCGAGCCGCACGCCTTGTGGGTGCACACCGGCACGCATTTGTCGTGGCACTGTCCCTTGGGCCCGCAGTGAGGCTTGGCTTTGTCGTCGCAGATGCCGCAAGTTCCGCCGCAGCCGTCATCACCGCAGACGCGGCCGGTGCAGTCCGACTTGCAGACGCACACGCCGATGAAGTCCGAGCAGCAGCTGCCGGCCTTGTCACAGCCATCCTCACACGAGCATCCGCCGGGCGCCTTGCCCTTGCAGTAGCCCACGCAGGACTTGCCGGGCTCCGGCTTGCACTGGCCTTCGTGGCAGAACGCGCCGGCCCCGCACGTCCCGCACGAGCCGCCGCACCCGTCAGAGCCGCACGTCGCCGTCTGGCAGGCCAGCGGCTTGGGGCCGCATCCGTCGACGCACGCGCCATCGATGCAAGCCAGTGGCGGCTTGCTCGAGCCCTGATCAGGGCAACTGCCGCAGCTGCCGCCGCATCCGTCCGAGCCACAGGATTTCGTCTTGCCGTTTGCGTCCTTGCAGTTGGGCTCGCACTTCCCGCACGTGCCGTCGGCAACGCAGGTCTGCCCCGCGGCGCAGCCGAACACCGTCACGCCCGGCAGCTTGCAGTCGGGGTCGATGGCGCCGCAGCCACAGTCGCAGTGGTGCCCGTCGTCGTACTGACCGTGCGGGCACGTCCACCCCTTTGGCAGCGGCGAGGTGCACACGCCGTTGGCGCAGACCTCCGTGGGGGCGCACCCCAGAGTCGCCACGCCCGACGCCGCGCAGTCCGGGTCCGGGGCGCCGCAACCGCAGTCGCATTGGTCCGCCGCGGCGTACTTGGTAGCGGGGCACGTCCAGCCGCTGGGCACGCAGTGTCCGGCTTGGTCAGCGCATTTCTGGTCGGCGCCGCAGCTGCCGCAGGTCCCGCCGCAGCCGTCTGAGCCGCACGCCTTGCCCACACACGACGGGATGCACTTGGCGACACACTGGCCCTCGTGGCAGACCGGGAGCGCCGGATCCTTGCAATCCCCGCACGTGCCGCCGCAGCCGTCGGCCCCGCACGCCTTGCCACCGCACTTGGGCACGCAGTCGATGGCCGCGTGGCAGAGACCCGCCACGCACGTCGCGGCGCCCTTGCAGGTTCCGCACGAGCCGCCGCAACCGTCGTCGCCGCACGCATTCCCGGGTGCACACTTGGGTGTGCAGGCGTCAGATAGACCGGTGTCCGACGCGTCCGTGACCGAGGTGTCGGTGCCACCACCGCCCGCCGCGTCACCGTCTGCTGCTCCGGCGTCGAACGGCGCGGTCCCGGCGCTCGTCACCACGCATTTGCCGTCGACGAGCTTCAGCCCATCGCCGCACGTCACGTCGGCCTCGCCACAGGCCGAGACGACGACCATCGCCGCCAGCGCCGCGATGGCGGCCAGCGGCCGGGTCGGCACGATGCTGTATGTTGATGCGTTGTTCACTTCGATCCCCTAGAGCGGCTTGCCGTCGTCGGACAGCTGCTGGTGGATGAGGCCGATCAGGATGTTCTTGGCGTCGATGTTCTTTTCGCGCTCGACGGCCTGGGTGATCTCTTTGGTCAGGCCGGGGTAGCTCGTGCTCCACACCGCGACCGTGTGGGCGGCGGCCACGCGCACGTCCGGCGAGGGATCTTCGCGGAGTGCCCGCAGCACGGGCTTCTCGAAGATCCACTGCGGCTGTAGCAGCGCGACCGACGCCGCCTTGGCGCGGTTGTGTTGTTCAGGATCTTTCTGCATGGCCTTGGCCAGCGCGATCCTGGCCTCGGGCAGCGAGACCTCCGCGGTGGCCTCGATAGCCGCGCGCCGCAGGCCCGCGTCCTGGCTCAACAGGAACGGTTTGACGTGCGGCCAGATGCCATCTCCGCTCATGTTGCGCAACGCCCGCACCCACGTCTTGCAGCGCTCGACCCAGTCGGTCGAAGCCGACGGTGAGGCGGACCCGCTGCCCTGGCCGGTCGTCTTCCCGGCCGGTCCCAGCACCTTGGCAGCCCGCGCGGTCAACTCGGCGCGCAGCTGCGCGGAGAGCGCCGGATTGCGCGTCTCCTGCACCCGTACCTGCCCACCGAGCGCTACGATCGCGATCGGCGCGAGGCCGTCCTCAGGGTCGAGCGACACGGTCCGGGCCGCCTGCAGCAGTGCGGGCGAGGGGTCCTGAACCGACGTCAACATCGTCACGGCGCTGTGACGGGCGATTCGCGGCACCTTCTTGTCCCCCATGAGCTTCTCGAGCTCCTGCATCGCGGCCGGGCTCTTCGCCGCAACGAGCGCCTCGATCAGCGTGCGCAGTGGATCGCCATCTAGGCCCTCGACACGCAACTGAGCCGCGACCTCGGCGAGCTTGGCCGGGTCGGACTTGATGTCCGCGGCGATCTGCAGCATCGCCGCCTTGCGGCCTTGCCAATCGAGCTTGGCCTGGGACGCACGACTGGCGTCCAGCAGCGACGAGATCGACTGGCCAGAGGGCTTGGGAAGGGGGCGCTTGGGCTTGGGTTGCAGCCGCTCGTCGTTCTGAAGCGTGGGGAGCTCGACCTCGGCACCACCGATCGGTGCGGGCCCGGTCCACTTGAGATCGGCCACCACCTGCACGGAGTATCGCTGTGGAACCGCCGGAGTCAGCGTCGCCTCGACCTTGGTGTCCCAACGGATTGTCGCCGCCGAGAGCAGGCCCGCGGTGTACGCCGCCTCGAGCACGCCGCCGCCGGAGATCGCCGCGTGCGCACCACGCGCGGACAGCGACCACGTCTTGCGGAGTCCACCGTCTGCCCGCTCGACGTACTTTGCCCGGTGGGTGCCGTTCGGGTTCGGCTCGATGGCCTCCCACGACCCGTCGGCGTTGCCGTCCGCATCCGCGTCGCGATCGGCCACCTGCGCGGCCAGAACGACCGCGTTGATCGTGTTCCGAACGCCCGGGCGGGTCCCCGGCGAGAAGCGCCGCTCGACCACGCGTCCGGTCGCGTCGAAGCGCACCGCGAAGGGGCCCTCGAACAGGTCCTCGCGGCCACCGCTGAAGGGCCTCCGGATCGCCTCGTCGCCAGTCACGCGGACGTCCTTGAAGCGCCCGACGAGCCAGCCGGCCCGCCCCTGAGTCTCGCGGTGACGAGCCAGCGCCAACGCGCCCGCCACGACGAGCTCGCCTTGCGGCACGTCGCGCGATCCCATCGCGTCCATGCGTTGCACGATCTTGACGTCGTACATGCCGTTGAGCGCCACCAGGCTGTGCCGGTCCGCGCGCGCCTCGGGAGGCGCGGCGGCCGGCGCTCGGGTCGCCGTCCCACCGCCTTCCGTCTGCGGCTCCGAGCGCAGCCCTTTAGGAGGTGCGTGGTCCGGCGCAGCGCGCCACCGCGGGAACAGGAACACCATGAGCGCGGTCGAGGCCGCCAGCACCAGGGCGACGCGAACCGCGGGCGCAACGGAGCGCGCACTCGTTTGCTTGTTCATCGATCCCCCCCTACTGGTAGCACAGATTGGAGTTGCATACGGCTTGTGCCGGCCCCTTGAGCGCAGCGACAAACTCGGCATGAAAGTCGAACGTCCACTTCTTCAGGGGCTCGTTGAGCAGGTTGTAGGTCCACTTAAACGCCGTCCACGTGAAGAGCGGCAGTGTCTTCTCGATGACGAACAAGCCGCCTGCGAACGACATCTCGGCGAACAGCGAGAACTCGCCGTTGAGCACCGAAAGCTCCAGCGCGATCTTCGAGAACAGCTGCAACTCGAGCATCCCGAGGACCTGTTGGTCCTGGCCGTTCGTCTTGGTGAAGACGTCGTTGATCGCCATCCCGAACGTGACGGGCACGCGGACCCCGACGAGCGTCAACGCGAGCTTGACGCCGGCGAAGACCGAGATGATCGGCGAGTCGAAGCCCACGCCACCGCGCACCTCCACGCCCAAGGCGGCGGTGGGGGCCACCTCGAGCTGCGGCAGGCCGCTGCCGTCAACGCCGATCATCATGCCGATGCACAGGTCGACGGTCGGCCCCATCTTGACCGTCAGCGGCACGGGCCCGATGAACTGGGTCCAGCTCTTTTCGTACTCCGACATATCGACCGGCACGCAGAACTTCGACGTCGGCAGCTGCGACGCCACGGACTGGTTATCGGCCCATTTGCTCAGATCCGGCTCGGTGCAGGTGGTGACGGTGCTAGCGCACATGTCCCATCCCGCGCCGGCGCCGCTGTCGATGCCCGTGCACGATCCGGCCACCGGGCCCGGCGCGGGCGCGGAGGTCTGCAGACCGACCACGTGGGTGTAGACCTCGGTCTTCGCGCAGTCCTTGCTCGTGCTGCCCTTGCTGCGGTCGAGGTGCATGTCGAGCTCGAACAGGGGCACGCTCGGGAAGGGCGAGCCGAACATGCACGACACGTGCTTCTGCTTGATCCACGCGTCGTACTTGTAGTTGGAGGTGTTCTTCGTGGCGGCGTTCTCCTTGAGCTCCACCTTGGTCGTCTCGTGCCGCACGATGCCGAAGGCGACCGCCTTCTCCCCCTTCTTGCTCTGATTGCCACCTTGGCCCTTGAGCTTGCTGACCGCCTTCTCGACGACGTCGCAGACATGGGTGTCGCGGCGGCAGTAGTCCGAGCGGCACCACCGGTTCGGCTTGACGGTGCTGTTCTCCTCACCCTTGGGCGGGCAGGAGGCGCCGTTCGGCTGCAGCTTGGCCGCGCAGATGTGGCTGTTGGCATCCCAGCCGTACGCCGTCGTGTGATACGGCGTGGCCTTGATGAAGACGTATTTCCCGTCCGGAGTCTGGACCTCAGGGATCCACTTCTGCTGGGTGTCGTCCGCGAAGTCGTCCTCACACAAGGCCAGGGGCTCGAAGGCGCCGTACTGGGATGCCATCTTCTGCTTGGTCGCCTGATCCGCCTCGGCGTACCGCAGCAGCAGCGGCCCGACTCCCGCTTCGATCAGCTTGGCGATATCGCCCGTCTGCTGCGGGCCCGTCTGGTTGAGGAAGGCCAGCCGCAGTCGATCGACCGTGAGGCCGCTCTTGGCGACGAACGCCTGGTAGCGAGCGTACTGCGTCCCCCAGAAGATCGTCGCGCCGGTCTTGCACGCCTGCCAGGACAGCACCTGCGCCCGCCGCTCGTAGTTGGGCTGACACTGGCCGTACTCGCCATATGAGCAGAAGTAGACGGTCTGCGCCTTGCTGCCGTCCGGCGGCTTGACCACCTCCTGCGAAGCGACGACCGAACGGACGGGCAACGTGGTGCATTCCGTCTTGTCGGTGTGGCCGCAGACCTTCTGCGTTTCCACCCGCATCGCTGTCTCCGCGTAGGGCGTGTTGTTCTTGATGCCCGCGGTCTTCACATAGTGGCGGTACTGCGTCTGGACGTCCTTGCACTTGCCGGACTTGCACTGGCTGTCGTGCTGGCAGTAGAGCGCCCCGTCGTCATAGGTCGGCTTCCACTGACAGGTCAGGTTTGGGTCGGGGACCTTGTAGTAGAACGTGCTGGAGCTGGAGCAAACGCTCGTCGGCCACGGACTCGATTGGTCGTCGCCTTTGTCCCACGGATCCATCGGGATGAAGTCGTCCAGGCATGGTCCGCAAGCGACGGTCTGGTCCCCGCAATAGCCCACGTAGACGCACGCTCGACCGGCGGCGTGGCAGGTCTGCTCGCAGGTGGCGACGTCGGGCGCCGCGCAGAGTCCGCCCTTGCTGGCCGAGCCGCTGGTCTTGAAGAGGTCGGCCCCGAGGCATGCGCCCTTGCACTCTCCGTTGAACATGCACGGCTGCTGAAAGCCCAACTTGGGCTCGCAGTCGGCCTCGTAGCCCGTGACGCCGCCCACCTTCCAGTGGCTGGCGTCACAGCCACCGCAGTAGGCCGAGCCGTGGCTTCCAGCGGCCGGCGCCACACAGACGCGTCCGGTCTTCTCGCAGGCCAGCTCGGCGCACGTGGCCCCGATCCTCTCGGGGCTCTGAAGCGTGTAGCCATAGATGCGGATGTCCGAGACGGTCGACGGGCTGGTCAGGATGATCGCACCGGCCACGGTGCTGGGCAGGGAGTTGTTCGCGTAGCCGGGGTCATCGAAGGCGCCCACCGGGTTGTCGTATCCGCCGCCAGTCGTGAGCAGCACGCCGTTGAGCGCGACAATAGGCTGCAGCGCGTAGGGGATCTGCCCATCGGGTTGCTTTGCGCCCGCGCGCCACAGCGCGTCGGTAAAGGCGAGCCTCGTCTCGACGCCCCGGTTGAAGTGCGTCGTCGGTGACCAGTTGAACACCTTGTTCTTGTCCGTTGGATTGCGTGCCCACAACCGCGTCGCGCAGTGGTTGGCGTCGCATTGCACGGCGACGTCAGCGTCAAAGCCGGTAGAATCGCCTCTGCGCGTGAAGTACCACTGGTTGAAAGCACCCGAGGTGGGGATGGTGAACGTCTCGACCAGGGTGAAGGGTCGTTCGGCCGCCCGCGGGGTCTCACCCGCGGCGGTGTCGGCGAGCGGAATCGAGATCTCGGTGGTGCCCGAAGCCGCTGAGTCGTGCAGCCCGGAGAGATCGGTCAACGACGGCGGACGGAGGTGGCGAACCGGGCCCGGCGACCCGATGGCGTTGACCTGTCCGAGGGACCTCGCCGCGTCGAGGACGTGCAACCAGGCCACAGACACCTTGTCAGGCCGCAGCAGCTTGAGCGTGGCGGTGTCGTCGGACTCCGGGAGCGCGCCACAATCGGCTAGCAGCGCCTCCTGGAAGTTTCGGGTCAGGGTGAGCTTGCCTGCGTCGGTCACGCTCACGCTGACCGCGATCCACGCCTTGCTCGACGCCGGGTGCGTGGCGGTCCCGCTCGCGCCGTTGCCACACGCCACCTTGAGCTTTCGCCCCTTCGACGCCCGCAGCGTCCAGGACCAGCCGCCGCTCTTGGCCGTGTACTTCAGCAGGTCGACGTCCTCGTCCGGCACCTTGAGCCACGCCACCAGGGTGTGCCCGCGCATGTGGCTCAGCTGGCCGCGGACCGTCCCGGGGTGGTATTTCTCCACGTTGATGTCGGAGGCCCCGATCCGGGCGACGTCCACCGGCGCGGACGACGAGGCGAGCGGCAGCCCCTTGAGCTCGGTCTGAAAGCCCTCAACAGGCACCATCACACCAGACTGGGTCGCGCCATCGCTCCAGCTCAGCAGCGCGCGCGGCGCGTCGAAGTCCGGCACCTGCAGGCGGACGCCGCGCTTACGCAGCATGACAAGGCGGGCAAGCTCGGCACGGCTGAGCGGACCTTGATAGACGCGCACATCGTCAATGTCGGCGACGGCGTTCAGCCACCGCGGGCTCTGCTTGAGGTAGGTATTCCACTTCCCATAGGCGGCCGCGTCCTTGGCCTTGAGCTTGTCGAGATCGACGTAGTTGGACTGGCCCGGATACGCGCTCTCTGGGTTGTGAACGCGGCCGATGCGCATCGATCCGCGGAGCTTCACCGACCGGCTCTGTGCGGAGGCAGGCTTCTTCCCGGATCCCCAGCCGTTCCACGCCGAGTGGCCGTCCACGAACAGGGACAGGCGCCCGTTTTCGCCCGCCTGGGTCGTGGGGTCGTACACGATCCGCAGCGCCACATGGTGTCATTGGCCGTCGTCGATCGCTGCGGTGCTGAGGGTGGTCGCGTCCAAGACCATCTTGCCCGTCTTGTCGACGAAGGTCGGCACACCGTCATGGAGCATGACCCCGAAGTCCCAGTCCGCCCGATTCTTCAGCAGGGACGGCGAGGACCACTGGTCCGCGTGTTTAGTTGGGCGATTGAGTGCGGCGACAGTGAACAGGGGGTTCCAGCCGGGGACCTTGGGGCTGCCGGTCGGGTGCCGGTAGAAGAGCGACCAGGTCATTCCCGCCACGTTGCTGCCGGTGTGGTCCCCGTAGTGGTAGTTGGCGCGGTCATTCTCCAACAGGAGCAGGCCGCCGTTGTAGGCCGTGCCCTTGCTGCCGCCCACCGAACCGTCACCGGCCCGGAAGCGCCAGTAGGAGCCTGATCCGGATTCGTGGAGGATCTGCGGCGAGCCGACGGTCTGCCCGGGCGCGCTGTGTACGTGGTAGATGCCCCAGAAGTTGTCGTCGCTGTAGACGTAGCTGCCGCCCGGTGCGTGCATCAGCATCGTCGCCACCGGCGCGAGCGGCTCGTCGGGGAAGACCTGGTCGAAGGGGGGGCGCGCCGCCTCCGCGGGAGACGCCGCCGCGATGGTCACCGCCCAAAGCAGCGCGAGCGAGACACCGAGCTTCGACGCCGTGACACGGCGGCCGGTGGCGTCGACGACGCCCCGACCAGGGCGCTGTGAGCGCGACATGGAGACCTCCGGGAGCAGAACTCCGTCATGTTGGACGGTGGAGTGGCTTCAGTGACTTGCTAAGGATTTTTGGGCTGCCCCTGAGCGAAGGTAGCTTGTAGCTGCGATGACTTGCAATGCCTCGCAGTGTCGCGCTCACAGCTCCGCAAGTCCAATCACCGCGGGCAAGAAACGCCAAACCCTGGCATCGGCGTAGACGTCTCCAACACCGAGCCTTTGCAGGCGTCAGCTGGAGGCTGCCAATCGAGAGGTCTGAGCGTCAGCCGGCGTCGGGCTCGGCAAAGTCCAGATCTGCGACGCCGCGGCTTTCTGCAATGGTATGGGGCGCGATGGGTTCGTTTGTCGCCGATTCCTTGAGCTCCGCGGGCAACGGCGGTCCACGCGGTGCCGCGAAGAGTGCCAGCTCCGCTAGCCCGAGGTAGGTGAGGATCTTCTGCACTGTCGGCTTGTGCTCGATGACAGCGAGCAGCTCTCGGCGGCCGCCACAGGCCGGGCAGGTCAACGCGTTCACGGCGAACGAGCGGCGCAAGAGCACCGACCAAGCCATCCTCCGCTGGCGCTGCTCTTCAACTTGCGACGCTGCCGGCTGCGTGCGCCTGGTGCTCGCTGCCCGCGTGATGTGCACGCGCCAGCGTGTATTGGGCGTGAATTGACCGTGGAAACGCACGAGGTTCGTGTGCGGCGCCGGCAGCAAGGCGATCACCTTGGCGATCAGGTCCTGGGGCTGGAATAGCTTGGTAAAAGTGCCATCGCTCCAGATCGACTTCAGCCGCGCCCGCACCAAGCCCTTGGTGCGACGCCGGCCGAGGACAAAATCGTCGGGTGGGCGGGCAAAATCGGTGATCCAGGCTCCGATTGAATGACCCAGGAGCAGACGCCTCGCACCTCGCCAGCCGCGTCGCCGTTCGGCGTGCTCTTCATTGCGAGGGCAAACGCCAACGAACGTCCCAACATGAGCCGGTCGACGAACCACCGCCCGCCCTTGTCCCTCCGCCCCAAACCAGCTAGTTTTCGCCCGCATTTCGCGCCACGCACGTCGCACCGGGCCAGTCAGGCTGGTTCGACCCCCGAAAATCCGTGCGCACCAAGGAGCCAGACTCATGATTCGCCAGACGACCCTCCGCCAGACGACCATCCTCGCCGCCGTCCTCACCGCGACCACCCTGCTCGCAGCCGGTTGCGGCACCACGCGCAGCAACGTCTGCGGCAAGCTGGTGCCGAACGCCACCGCTCAGGGTGACGCCGCCGCGCTCATCACCGCCGGCGACATGGCCTGGAAGGCGCGCACTGAAGCCGCCAAGATCCGGGTCTCCATCGACGCGTGGAACAAGGCGCTCGCCATCGCGCCCAAGGACGCTGAGACCCGCATCAAGCTCAGTCGCGCGTACTACTTCCTCGCCGACGGCTACCTGCGCGCCGACGACGAGAAGGAAGCCGAGATGAAGGCGACCTTCCTCAAGGGCATGAAAGAGGCCGAGATCGCGCTGGCGCTGAAGGTGCCGCAGTACCGCAAGGACTTCTGCTCTGAGAAGACGTTTGCGCAGTCCATCGCGACGGCTGACAAGAGCGCCGTGCCCGCGATGTACTGGTTCGCGACGAACCTCGGTAAGTGGGGCCTCGAGGAGGGGTTGACCACGATCCTCAAATACAAGGACGACATCAAGGCCATGATCGACCGGGTTGAGACCCTCGAGCCGACGTACTTCTACCACGCGCCGTACCGCTACTTTGGCGTCTACTGGACTAAGATTCCGGTGTTTCGTGGCGACGCGGCGAAGAGCAAGGCCGCGTTCCAGAAGTCCATCGATGGCGCGCCGCAGTACCTCGCCACCAAGGTGCTGATGGCGGAGCGCTTCTGCACCAAGTGGAAAGACCCGAAGCTGTTCGTGAAGCTGCTGACCGAGGTCGCCAACTTCGATCTCAACTCCGCGCCTGAGCTGGCGCCGGAGAACGCTATCGAGAAGAAGAAGGCCAAGGAGCTCTACGACGACGCTGACACTTATTTCAGCGAAGAAGACCTCAAGGCCGCCGGTTGGAAGGGCTAAGCTGACCGCTGTTTCGTTGACGAATCTGGTATCGTTCCCGCGCGCGCGCCGAGGGGCCCGCGCGACGGGAGGTCCTATGCGGTCGGTGAAGCGGATGAACGGTGCGGGTTTGCGGGGTTTGAGCGCGATTGGCGTGGTCGGCCTGCTGAGCGGACTGCTGGCCGTTGGCTGTAACGATGCGGACAAGACCGCGGCTGGTCCGGTCATCACCGGCGTTGACGGCACCGCGGTGGACGGCGGCGTGACCACGGATGTGAACGGCGACGCGCAGCTGACCGACAGCGCCTCCCCGGACGTTCAGGGCGGCGACACCGGCCCCATCATCAGCTGCACCAGTGACCTCGAGTGCCTCGCGGACTTCAAGGCCTCGCCCTGTGCCCAACCGCGGTGCGTGAACGGCGCGTGCGTGATCGAGGTCCTCGCCAAAGGCACGCCGTGCAACCCCGACGGACTCGAACCATCGCAGTGCCAACAGACCCAGTGCGATGGCGGCGGCAAGTGTGCGTTTCTCCCGGCCACGAACGGCAAGGCCTGCGGCGACTCGGTGTGCGGCGACGCCTGCGTGGCTGGGGTGTGCGTGACGGCGGCCGCCAACGATGACGGCAACCCGTGCACCACGACCGTCTGCAAGAACGGCGCGATCAGCCATGTGCCGGTGAACGACCCGACGGTGGTCTGCAAAGACAGCCAGAAGTGTATCGATAAGGGCGTCTGCCTTGCCGGCGTCTGTGCTGGCGGCAAGCAGCTCTGCGACGACGGGGTCGCCTGCACCATCGACTTCTGTCAACCGGGCAAGGGCTGCGTGTTCCTCTCGTCTGACGGGCTCTGCGACGACGGCAACCCCTGCACTCAGTCGGCTTGTGACGCGAAGAAGGGCTGCGTGTCCGGACCGGGCAAGGCGGCGACACCGTGCGACGACGGCAACCCATGCACCCAGAAAGACGCCTGCAACGGCCTCGGCGTCTGCCTGGCGGGGACCAACACCTGCAAGTGCCAGAGTGACGGGGACTGCCTCGGTGACGCGGATCCGGCGGGTGGCGGGGACAAATGCAAACCGCTCGCCTGCATCGACGGCGCCTGTAAACTCAACCCGAAAGCGCAGGTGACGTGCTCGGACCTCGACGCCTTCTGCCTGGCCAGCGTGTGCCAGCCCAGCACCGGTAAGTGCGCGACAGTGCCCGTGCACAACGGCGACGCTTGTGACGACAACGACGCGTGCTCGCTGAAGTCGGCGTGTTCGTCGGGCACCTGCAAGTCGACGTTGGCGGCGGACTGCGACGATGGCAACGCCTGCACCAAGGACGCTTGCGACCCGAAGGCCGGCAAGTGCGCGAACGTGGCGATCCCCGGTTGCGGCGGCGGCTGCACGACGGACCAGTCCTGCGACGACAACAACGCCTGCACGGACGACCAGTGCACGACGAGCGGCAAGTGCCTCCACGCGCTCACGCCCAGCTGCACGCCCTGCAAGACGGCCGCTCAGTGCGACGACGGTGACCCGTGCACGCAGGATGGCTGCGGCGACGCCGGCGTGTGTCTGCATAAACCCGACACGTCGGTGCCCAACTGCGGCGGCGGCTGCGTGAACAATCAGGGCTGCGACGACAAAGACGCGTGCACGCAGGACAGCTGCGGCTCCGACGGCAACTGCTATTACAAGAAGATCCCCGACTGCCCCAAGCCGCAGTGCAAGGTTGACATGGACTGCCCGCAGCCCGGCTCGCCGTGTGCCAGCGCGGTGTGCACGGGCGCCGGGCAGTGCGTGATCAAGCAGGATCCGAACTGCGGCGGCGGCTGCAAGAGCGACGCTGCCTGCGACGACAAGAACCCCTGCACCAAGGACGCCTGCGACGCCACCGGCACCTGCCAGCACGCCGTGATCGCGGGCTGCCAGGGGTGCGTGTCTCAGACCCAATGCGTGGATTCAAACCCTTGCACGCTCGACTCGTGCACCGATGGACAGTGCAAAAATGTCGCAGATCCGGGCTGCAAGCAGTGTAAGAACGACAAACACTGCGACGACGGCAAGCCCTGCACCAAAGATGTGTGCGGCGCGATGGCGGCCAGCGGCATCGGCAAGTGCACCTGGACACCGATCGCCGGTGGCAGCTGCCCGCAGTGCTACCAGGCCAGCGACTGCACCGATAACAACCTCTGCACCGTCGACAAGTGCGGCACGAGCGGCGTGTTCAAGGACAAGTGCCAGTACACCAAGAAGTCCTGCTTCGATGGCAACGACTGCACGTACGACACCTGCGACGCCAAGAGCGGCGCCTGCAGCTTCGCCAAAATCCCGAATTGCGGCGGCGGTTGCAGCAACTCGCAGCAGTGCACCGACAACAGCCCATGCATCACGTCGTACTGCTCCGCGGGGGTCTGCAAAGCCCAGGCGAAGACGTGCAACGACAACGACAGCTGCACGTTTGATGCCTGCAGCCCGACCAATGGCGCGTGTGTCTATTCGCCCATCGCGGGCTGCAACGTCGGCACCTGCGCGACCACGCCCGATTGTGATGACGGCGATCCGTGCACCTACGACCAGTGCTCGGCGTTCAGCGGCAAGTGCTACAACTCGGTCATCCCCAACTGCGATCCGACCGCGCCCAAGTGCAAAAGCGCCGCGGATTGTGACGACAACAAACCTTGTACGAACGACTACTGCAGCACCTTCAGCGGCCAGTGCACGCACAACACCGCGCCGAACTGTGTCATCGGTAAGGCCTGCAAGAGCTCCGCGGATTGTGACGACAAGAACCTGTGCACCTCGAACCCCTGCGTCAGCAACAAGTGCGGCAGCTCGCCGATTAGCTGCAATGACTACAACCCGTGCACCAACGACTTCTGCCAGTCGTTCAGCGGCAACTGCACCCACTCGACGCTGTCGGGCTGCGTCGCGGAGAAGTGCACGACCGTCAAAGAGTGCGACGACCAGAACAAGTGCACCCTGGATTCGTGCTTGTTTGGTTTCTGCCAGCACAATCAGATGCCGGGCTGTAGCTAATACGCCGAGGATTCGGCCTAGGAGCGCCGCGTTGCCGCGTTGCCGCGCTGGGGCGTCGATCATCGGCCACGGTCTTGGTCCATGGTCTTGGTTCATGGTCTTGGTCGATGCGAACAGACCGTGTTCGCTGTTATTTCGACCATATGCAGGCTGCTCAGCGCGTCAGGGCCGCCAAGATCACGTCGACCAACCAATGCAGATGCGCGCGCCGCTCCGCCACGGCTGCCACGCTCATCGGGTCCTCAGGCCACAGCTCGGCGAGCACCGGCGCGTACGTGAAGTAGTTGATGACGGCGCCCGAGAACGTCAGGAAGAACTGCC
>CALENB010000252.1 GCA_937910235.1 uncultured Myxococcales bacterium
GTCGGCACCTCAATCGCGCTAGTCATCCTGTGGTGAACGACAGCAACCACGGTGACACGCGCTTCAACGGCGCATTTCGGGAGGTTTGGGGCGTGTCGCGGCTGCTGTTGCACGCCGAGCGCCTGGAGATGCGCCACCCCTTCAGCGGTCAGCCCCTGCGGGTAGATTGCCCGGTGCCAGAGGCCATGAGCGCGCTCATCGCGCAGCTGTTGCCGACTTGGGATCCGACTCAGGCGATTGGGGCGGACGCGGTCGACGGTCGGTCCAATCAGCCGGGCGCCACCCAGGCGGGCCCCGCAGCACCCGAAACGTCAGGCTGACGCGCTCGGCTTCGAGTTGATTGACGCGGGGGATCTCGTGCCGCCATCGGTGCTGGCAGGCGCCGCCCATCACGACGAGGCTGCCGTGCGCGAGCTGCAGCTGCTTGCGGGTGCGACGCTTATCTTTGCTCTCGAGGCGAAACCGCCGCTCTGCGCCGAGCGACAACGCGACGATGACGGGATCCCGGCCCAACTCACGCTCAGCGTCCGCGTGCATCGCCACACGGTCACGACCATCACGGTACCGATTGAGCATGACGTGGTTGAACGGTACGTCGCACACCGCGCTGATGGCGTCGTTCAGCGCGGCGAGCGTCGGATCGAGCTGCCGCGGTTCGATGGTGAGGCCGCTGTAGCGATAGGGCAGCGCGCCGGCCCACGCCATGAGCCGTGGCTGCGGGATCTCTCGACCAGCGACGACGATGTTGCACGCCTCCCAGCGCTGATTTGCGAGCAGATCGGCGAGCAGCGCGTCCGCGACGTCGGGCGACAACCAGGACTCTGCGTAGTCGAGCCACGACGTCGGATCCAAGTCGATGCGTTCGAACTGCGCGGTCGTTGGCAGCTGGGTCGGCGACGTCATGTTGCGCTCCTATTCCGCCATCTGCTTGAGGCTCATCAGCTGGATCATGGCGGCTTTCGCGTCGATTTTTCCGCCGAGCAGACCAAAGACCGCGCTCGCGATGTGAGCCTCCACGTGGTAGTGGGCGGCCAGCGCGGCGAAGGTGCCGGCGGCGTCGACAGCGTCGAGACGTCCCAGCTTCTTCTGCGCCTCCGCCACGGTGGCGCCCTGGGCCAAGAGACGACCAGCCTGGACCTCGCGACTGTTGGACTCGCGCAGCGCCAGCAGCTCACCCAAGCCAGCGAGTCCCCAGGCGGAGCCGGGATCCCCACCCGCAGCGGCCACCACACGCGCGATCTCAGCGGCGCCGCGGGTCGCGAGGATCGAGAGCGTCGCTGGGCCCAAGCCAAGCTCCAGGGCGACGCCCATGCCCACAGCGGCGACAGCGGAGGCCGCAGCGGCGATCTCGACGCCAGGCAGGTCGCGACTACCGTAGACACGAACTGACGGACCAGTGAACGCCTCACGCGCCCGCGCCAGCGCCTCGGGGTAGCGGGTGGCGCAGACGAAGGCGTTTGGTCGTCCCGCCAGGAGCTCCTCTACCAGCACCGGCCCCGCCAACGCGCCGACCTTGCGCACACACGTCTCTTCGCGCAGGACACGCGACGCCCGTTTCAGCGTGCCGGGCTCGAGGCCACGCACCGCGTGCAGCACGACGTGGCTGCCATCCACGTGACGACCAAGGCGATTGGCCCACTCCCGCGTCACCTCGGCGCTGCAGGCCAGGATTAAGGTGTGGCAGCCGTCGACCACGTCGGCCAGCTCGGCGGTGATGTCGACGTCCGCGTGGAGTTTGAGCAGCTCTGGCACCAGCTTCTTGAGCGACCGATTGCGCTGCAGATGCCCCGCGCGCTTGCTGTCGGCGCACCACAGCCGCGTCGGATTGCCGTGCGATGCGACGACATGCGCGAGCGTAACGCCCCACCGCCCGCCGCCGATCACGCCGAACCCTGCGCGTTGCCCTGGTTTGCGCACCGTGTCAGTGGTCCCGATCATACGTCACCTCCAACCGCCACTGCGGGCGTCTCCGCTGGCGTGGCGATCTCAGGCCGCTCGTGCAGCACGTCCTCCAGCCCATAGTTGGCGATCCGATTCGCGTAGAAGAGCAGCAGCTCAGGGTGGCCGATCTCGAAGCCATTGCTGACCCGCTTGAGCACCGGCGTCGCGTGAAACATCGACAGCACCTCGGCGCCGCGCTCGATGAGATCCACGGTCCCGAGCCCCTCGACGTCATGGCCGAGACAGATCTTCCGTTCACTCGCCATCTTCCGCAATCGCGCCTGCAAACGCTCCGCGCGCCCAAAAACCGCCTCATTCGGAACCAACTCGCCCCGCACGACGCGAAGCAGCCGGTACAGATCAAGCTTGGGGTAGGCGTCTCGCAGGGCCGCAAAAAGCACCGCCGCCAGAAAGGTCGTGCTCAGCGCCACGGTGTTGCGTTTGAAGCTCCGCGCCACCGCGTGGCCACACTCGACGGTGTAGGCCCGGTCTCGCGCGGCGTCTGGGGTGACGTCGCCGTCCTTCCACAGGTACCGCTCGATGTCGATCGGACGCTCATGCGGGTCACGGCTGATCCCGGCGATGTCGACAGGGTTGCCAAATGGATCCATCGGCTCACCAAATCGCAGGTAGATCGTGTACTCCATACTCATGGTCTTGCTGGCGAATTGATAGATTTTGGTGATGTCCGCGAACTCGTCATCCTCGATGATAAAGCGCTTGCCGCCATCGGTCCGCAGGTGCTCGCCGATGAGGGTCTCGCCCTCCAACACCAAGTGGTAGTTGATCGTGAGCGGGCAGATGAACACCTTGGGTTTCGGCCGATTGTGGATGAGGTTGTTGGTGTAGGCCTTCAGCGCGGTGCCCATGAGCCCGAGCTTGAGGTGTGTCTCGACCTCGTTGCTGCGACAGCGTGTGCCACCGGGGAAAAACAGGGAATGATAGCCGCGCTCTAGCAGCACCTCGCTGTAGCAAGTGAGCACGCGCTTGTAGATGGCGTGCTGCACGTTTCGGTCGACCTTGTAGGCGCCGAGGTTGTGCATGAAGAAGCTGGTGAGCGGGTTGGAGAACAGATTCTTGCCGGCGCCGTACGTCACCGGCGGCAGCCCTGACTCATCGAGCGCCCAGCCCACCGCGATGGAGTCGAGGTTGCTGGAGTGGGTCGGCACCACGACGAGCGTGCCCAGCTCCGCGAGCTGACGCAGGTGGGCGGTGGCGCCTTCGATGATGATGCGCTCCGACAAGCTGCGATACTTGCCCACCACCGTGTCGAGCTTCTGAGCGTTGAGCAGCGCGCTGAGCCCAACCGGCAGCACACGCGTGGCGAATCGGTAGACGCTCGGGGTGAACTTGCCGGCGACATCTCGCGCGTAGACGCCCGCTAATTCGCGAAGAATCCGGACTTTCTGCTGCGAGTCTGACTTGCCAATCGTGCGCGCGATGTCTTGCCAGTAGCCATACGACCGCAAGTCGAGCTTGGAGCTCCCCTTGGCGAGTCGCTTCATCTCGAGGAATGACGCCTCGTTGAGCACGTACTCCAGGCTGTCGTCGGGATGCGTGCGGGCGTGCTCAACGATGTCGGCCACGACGCGGCGCTCGACCTCGGCGATGATCGGCTCTCGCTCTTCCATGAAGTTGAAGATACGGGCGTTGCGGCTCGCGAACATGATCGTCCTCGCGTGGGTGTGGGGACGCGGTTTGACGCTGGAGGCGACCGCGTTCAAAGGGCCCAATCGTGGCGAAAAGGGTGGAGCCTAGGCCCGCTGATAGCAAGCCGCGGGTTGCCCACGGTCGCGCTCTGGTCGCTGGCGTGGTAAGCGAGCCGCTGCAATCAGTTCGCACGCCCGCGGAGTTGGCTCAAAGGAGCGCTCCGACGGGGTTTCGATGGAGTGTCTCAATGGCCAGAAAACCGAATCACGCGTGGGAGAAGCGCCAGCGAGAGATCGCCAAACAAGCCAAGAAAACGGCCAAACTGGAGCGCAAGCAGGGCCCAAGAGAAGACGGCGACGGCAGCCCACAGGGAGCGCCAGCGTCAGAGGCGGCGCCACCGGCCGATCAGCAGGGCCCACGCTGACCCGCGGGTCCGCGAATCAGCGCCGAAGCGCGACGCCTACTTGTTGACGGCCGCTCCGAGCGCGGGCGCGTCTGGCAGAGGCTGCAACGTTCGATCACGAAACTGGAATCGCAGTCGTTTGTACTGAAGCTGTCCGGCATCTCGGTCACAACTCAGCGCGAAGCCGCTCGGCACGGTGTACGGACCGCCCTCGCTCGGCGGGGTGACCGCCTGCTGCCACAGCTCATTGACCGGCATGTTGGATGACTCTGCGGCCACGAGCAACCGCAGCGAGCGCTTGTCGGTTGGGACCGCCGCCAGATAGACGTGCGGCTCCTGCACCGCCACCACACAGAGCTCAAACACCGGCGCCTGGAGCACGGACGTGAAGCCGCCGCCCTGCCACTGCAGCAGGTCGCTCGTGCCGCGCTTCAGATACGTGTGATAGAGCTCCTGACTCAGGGTGTGGACCGCCTCGTGCTGAGAGAAGCGCAGGTCGATGAGGGTGAGCGGCAGGCGCTTGAACTCGCCCCAGTGCACCTTGCCATCTGCGATCCATACGTAGCTCGCGCGCGGTTCATGCGCTTCTGGCACGGACCAGTAGGCGATCCCCACATGACTGCCCCCGCCGGTGCGCACGCCAATCTGCGCCCAACCCTGACCCCAGCCATAGCGGGCCAGCCGGCCAAGCGGCTTGCCCGGCTGGCCGGCCACGGCCTTCGCCCGGATCTCGAGCACGAAGTTGGGTCCCTTCTTCTGATCTTTGCCCTGCCAGTCCTTTGCCGGCTGGGTCTGCGTCAGCGTCATCTGCTCCGGGGTGCCATCCCCGTCGAGGTCTAGCTCCACCATGGGCAGCTTCTTGCGCGGGATCTGTCGCACGGCCTTGAGCGCCGGTGGTGGCGCCTCTGCGGCCGAGGGCGTGGCTGTCGCCGGGAGCGGGGCTTCGGCTTGGCCCGCAACGGCGCTGGCGTGGCTGGTCGCCGCGGTCGCGTCTTTGCTCGCGTGGACCCCCGATTTCTCGGCGTTCAGCGGGCGAGACGCGGTCGACGCTGCGTCGGGTCCTCGCCCCCCTGGCTTGGCGAAAAACCACAGCAACCCGCCTACAATCACGACTAAGCCGCCAATGAGCGCGGCGCGCAGCGCGCGGTTGGCCGGTTTCTCGGTCATGGACATGCCCTCATGCGAGCGGTCGGCTCGCTCGTCGTCGACCAGGTGACCTTGCCGGTGACGTAGCAGCTGCCGGCGCTGAAGCCACCCGACTCCTCCCAGACGAGGAAGCGCCCGTGCAGCGTACCGTCGCGATACGTCGCGTTGGTCTTGGGGCGGCCGCCGTCAAACCAAAGCGATTGCTCGCCGTTCTTCTTGCCGCCTCGCCATCGCGTCACACGCACGCGCGCACCGGTCTCCCGCCACGCTGCCTGCTCGCCATCGAGCACATCATCCCGATACGTCGACTGTTGCGCCAGCTGACCGTTGGCATGCCACGTACGCCAGACGCCCTGGCGTCGCCCGAAGCGATACACGCTGCGCGACTCCCGCTTGCCGCCCGGGTACCAAGTCTGAAACTCGCCGTGTTTCTGGCCCTGCAGATAGGTGCCAGTCCATTCCCGACTGCCGTCGGGCCGCCACGCGCTGTACAGCCCAGTCTCCTTACCGGCGTCGTACGCACCTTCAACCTTGACCTTGCCGCTCCGATGCCACTCGCGCCACATCCCGTGTTGGAGCCCGCGCACGAAGTTGCCCTGCCTCTGAATGGTGCCGTTGCTGTGCCAAGCCTTGAGCTCACCTTGCGGTTGGCCATGAATGAAGCTCAATCGCTCGGCAGGGAGACCGTTGTCGTGCCGGATCTCCACCGCTCCGTGCTGCTTCCCAGCCAGAAAGCGGCCGCGGTCGCGCTCTTTGCCGTTGGCGTACCAACGCACGCGCAGCCCATCTCGCTTGCCGGATCGCCAGTGTTCCTGGCGTTTCGGCGTCCCGTCGTCGTACCACTCGAACCAACGGCCATGTTTCTCGCCGCGCACGTACGAGCCAAAGACCTGTTTGCGGCCGTTGTCATACCAGGAGCGGTACGGACCGTGGCGAAGGAAATCACCGTCGACCTCGCGCACACACCAGCGCGCGTATTTGTCAGGCGGCGCGCCGCCCCGGAGGCGTGCGCCACCACCGCACCGCTGCGGACCCCAGCGCCGTGGCGTCGCGGCCTCTGCGGACTCGGACCACCCGACGGCGCCGACGACGAGAACACCAGCGACCATGACGCCAAGCACGATGGCGCTCAGCGACGCCGCGACGACGTTCGAGACGGCGCCCGTGGCCCAGCGTCTCAGCGCTGCTCGCCACACCACGCGCCGCCCTACCTGTCGCCCTACTTGCCGCATTGAGTGAACAGCGCGATGTCGTCGATAAACGCGCCCACGCCAAAGTTCTTCAAGCCATCTCCGGTGTTGAAGCTGACCTCAAGTCGCAGCTTGGAAGCGCTGTATTTGCTCACGTCCAGCTCAACTTTGGACCACGTCTTCACCGCGGTGTACCCGGGTTTGCCCTTGTACCAAAGCGATCCTTGATTCGGCGCCTTCGCGTCGCCCAGCACGACCCGTTTGCCGTCGACCCAGAGCCAGACGTAGAACTTGTCGAACGCCTGCGGCGCCTCAGTGTCAAAATACACCCAGAAGCTGAGCGTGGTCTTGCTGTCCTTCGGCACCACCATCTCGGCCGTGATGACCTTGCCAGCGCTCGCCCCCCAGTTGTAGTTGCCTGCGAGGCCGTTGCCGTAATACAGCGCGCCGGGCGCAGAGTGGCTCTCGAACGCGTCCGTATGCACCTGCCAGCCCTTCTTCGGACCGACGCCGTCGCTCTCAACTTTGCAGGTCGCCAGCTCGATGTTGAACTTGTCGGGCGTGCACGAATAGAACGTCATCTTCGCGGCGACGCCGGTTTTGCTGAACGGCTCGCTGTAGGCCTGCGGTTTGCAGCAGTTCGCGATCTCTTGATGCAGACACTGCCCGGTCTTGGCGCTGCAGCTGTCGGTGCTGCACGGGTTGAAGTCGTCGCAGTCTTTGATCGGGGGCTTGATGACACGCACGCGATAGTTGTTGCTGTCGCCGACGTACACCGTCTCTCCGACCGCGGTGACGCCGTACGGGTAATACAAACGTGCGACCTGCGCGGTGCCGTCAGTGAAGCCGGCGGAGCCCGTGCCGGCGAGGGTGGTGACCTTGTTGTTGGCGTCGATCCGGCGGATCCGGTTGTTTTGCCGGTCCGCCACGAGCACGCGACCCAAGCTGTCGATGGCGATGTCCGACGGGTAGTAGAACCGCGCGCTGCTGCCCGTGCCATCCGCGAACCCGGCCGAGGTAGAGCCCGCGACCAAGCTCGTCACGCCGCCAGGCGTCGCCTTGCGAACCATGTGATGGTAGTACGACGCGAAGAACACGGTGCCATTGGGGGCGACCGCCACGCCCGTCGGACGGTAGACATACGCGCCGGCGCCCGTGCCTTCTTGGTAGCTCGTCGAGCCATTGCCGATGAAGGTGGTGACGTTGCCGTTGGCCGCGATCTTTCGAATGCGGTTGTTGTACGAGTCGGCCACGTAGACCGTCCCCGCGGCGTCCACGTCGAGGGCTTCGGGGTAGTAAAATCGCGCGGTGTTGCCCGCTCCGTCGACGAAACCGGCGTTGCCGTCGCCAGCCAACGTCGTGACGTTGCCGCTCGCGTCGACCTGCCGGATCCGGTGATTTTGGCGGTCCGCGACGTAGAGCGTGCCGTCCGTGTGGGCCGCCACGTCGCACGGGTAGTAGAAGCGCGCCTGCGCCGCTGCGCCGTCCTGGAAGCCGGCGTTGCCCGAGCCGGCCGCCGTCGTCACGCTCTGGCTGGGCGAGATTCGGCGGATGACGTGGCCGCTGTAATCCGCCACGTAGACGTTGCCGTACGTGTCACGGCCCATGCCACGCGGGTAGTAGTGGTTCGCCGCGGCGCCGATGCCGTCCTTGACGGCCGCCGTACCGCTGCCGGAGAACGTCGACACCTTCCACACGCTGGCGTCGCACTTGCCGAGCGCGCAGCCTTCTCCGTCCGTACAGAGATCGCCGTCATCGCACTTGCTGCCCTCTGGCTTGAACGCGCAGTCGCCGCTGAGCTCGTCGCAGGTCGTCGTCACGCACGGGCCGCCGTCGCTGCACTTGGGCTTGGTGCCAGAGCACAGCCCCTTGGCGTCGCACTTTCCGCCGACTTGGCACGTGCCATCATCGTCGCAGGGCGAACCAGCGGCGATCTGGGTGAACGTGCAGCCCTTCGTGGCGTCGCACTTGTCGAGTGTGCATGGGCTGTTGTCTGCACACGTCAGCACGCCTGACAACACCTTGCGAATCCGGCGATTGCTCGAATCCGAGACATAGGCGTTACCCACGGCGTCCGAGGTGATCCCGCGCGGGTAGTAGAAGCGGGCCGTCGTCGCGTTGCCGTCGAGAAAGGAAGCGGTGCCGCTGCCGGAGAAGGTCGAGACGACGCCGGACAGCGTGACCTTGCGGATGCGATGGTTGTTTGAGTCCGCCACCAGCAAGTAGCCGCCCTTTACCCAGGTCAACGCGTACGGGTAGTTGAACTGCGCTGCGGTCTTGTAGCCATCACCAAATCCGGCGCTGCCGCCCGCGATGGTCGTCACGGTGCCGTCGGGCATGATCGCGCGAATTCGGGCGTTGCCGCTGTCGGCGACGAAGATGACGCCCGCCGCGTTCACGTCGAGGCCATACGGGGAGTTGAATCGCGCCGAGCTGCTCTTTCCGTCGACGTATCCGGCCGAGTAAGGCCCGCCTGCCACCAACGTCGTGGTGGAGCCGGAGATCCGCCGGATCACGTGATTGCCTCGGTCCGCGACAACCACGGTGCCGTCGCCCGCGACCGCCAACGCTTCGGGGTAGCGGAATCGCGCTGTCGAACCGGAGCCCTCTGTGTAGCCGTAGTAGCTTGAGCTCGTGCCACAGTTGCCAACGACGAGAGACACGGCGCCACCGGCCAACTTACGGATGCAGCTGCTGCTACTGTCGGAGATGTAGAGGGTTGCGGTCGCGCTATCGTACGCGACATCACTCGGATAGCGAAAGGCGGACGCCAGCGCGGTCGAGTTGACGTAGCCGTAGGATCCAGAGCCCGCCACTGTGGTGACCTGCCGGCTGGCGTTGATGTGACGAATGCGGTGATAGGAGCGATCGGCGACGTAGAAGCCGCCGTTGCCGTCCGGCGTGATCCCGCGCGGCTCACCAAAGCTCGCGCTGTTCCAGTTGCCGTTGGTGACACCACTTGACCCGGAGCCGGCGTACACACTCACCGAGCCGTCCGCGCCGGACTGGCACTTGCCGCCGATGCAGGCGTCGCCCGTCGTGCAGATACTGCCGTCGTTGCAGGCGTTGTTGTTCGGTGCATTCAAGCACTTGCCGGTCGCGGGCGTACACGAGTCGGTCGTGCAGGCGTTGCCGTCCTCGCAGCTGGCGGACGACCCGGCCGTACATGTCCCCGCCGCGCTGCACTTGTCGCCCTTGGTGCATAAGTCGCCGTCGTCGCACGGATCGCCTGATTTCTTGGGCGTAAAGGTGCATTTGCCCGACGCCGCCACGCACGCATCGGTCGTGCAGGGGTTCTTGTCGTCACACGGAAACGTCTTGCCGGTGCACTTGCCGGTAGCGTCGCAGCCGTCGCTGAACGTGCAGTAGCTGCCATCGTCACAGCTCGCGCCGACCTTGGCGGGCGGGAACACACAGGCGCCGGTCTTCGGGTCGCACTCATCGGCCGTGCACGGCTTGCCATCGGAGCACACCTTCGCGCTGCCGCCCTGGCACTTGCCGGCCTTACAGGTCTCATTTGCCGTGCAGACGCTGCCATCGTCATTGCAGGGTTTGCCTTCCTGCGCTTTGGTGTCATGGCTGCACGTCCCGTCGGCCTTGTTGCAGGTGTCCACAGAGCAGCCAGCGCCATCGTCGCAGCTTTTGGGCTTCGCGCCGGCACACTTGCCGCCTGCGCACGCCTCGCCCTCGGTACAGAGGTCGCCGTCCTCACAGGGGCCAGCTACAGCGGCGTGTTTGCAGCCGGTGGCCTTGTCGCAGCTGTCCGTGGTGCACACGTTGTCGTCGTTGCAGACCTTACCGATGTCGATGCAGCTGCCGGCCTGACAGGTCTCTTTGGTGGTGCAGGCGTTGCCGTCGTCGCACTTGTCACCGTCTTTCAGCTTCGTCGCGGCGCATTTGCCCGTGGTCTTGTCACAGACGTTGGGCTCGCAGACGGTGCCGCCGGAGCAGCTGGTGCCTGTACCGCCACCACACTGGCCAGCCTTGCAGACCTCGCCGGACGAACAGGCGTCGCCGTCGTCACACCCCGCGCCGTCCTTCTTGGTCGTCTTCACGCACGCGCCGGTCTTCGGATCGCACGACGCCTCCTGGCACGGCCCTGCGCCAGCGCAGTCCTTCGGTAGCTCGCCCACACACTTGCCGCCTGCGCAGGCGTCATTCTTGGTGCAAAGTTGGCCGTCGTCACAAGCGGCGCCATCAGCTGGCGTCGTCGTGCAGCCCTTGCCTGGGGTGCAGGCGTCCTTTGTGCAGACGTCCCCGTCGTCGCAGACCTTTGGCTGGCCACCGCACTTGCCGCCCTTACACGCCGCGTTCTCCGTGCACGGATCGCCGTCGTCGCACGCGCCGCCATCGGCCTTCGCCGGATGCTCGCAGATCCCGATCGCCTTGCTGCACACATCGCCGGTACACGGGTCACCGTCGTCGCACTTCGTCGCCTCGGTGCTGATGCACTTGTTGCCGAGGCACTTCTCCTTCTGGGTGCACGCGTCGCCGTCGTCGCACGCCTCGCCCTCGCCGATCTTCTTCCATGAGCACTGCTTGTTTGCCGGGGCGCACTTGTCTTCTGTGCACAGGTCGCCGTCGTCGCAGGCGTCTTCGTCGGTCAGGCCGTCCTTGTCGTCATCGATGCCGTTACATTCGTCCTTGATCCCGCCAGCGTCGAGCGCCACATCTGCGTTCGCGCCGGCGCTGTCCTGGGTCGATCCGTCCTTGGTGTTGCCCGCGTCAGTTGCGGCGCCTGTGTCCACGGCCGCGCCGCTGTCCGCGATCGCCGCGTCGGCGACGCCACCGTCCGAGGCGCCACCGTCCGAGGCGCCACCGTCCGAGGCGCCACCGTCCGAGGCGCCAGCGTCTGTGGCGGCGCTGTCCGCGACAGCGCCCGTGTCCGCTGCCGCGTCGGTCTGCGTCGAGGTGTCGACTGCGTCGGGACCGGTGGTCGGCTCGTCGGCGCCGCAACCAGCCGCCGCGACGGCGAGGACCGCGACGAGCAGCAAGAAGCCCAAGCGCGGCCTCATAGGCGAGCCATGAACTCGGGTGTACAGCTTGACATGCAAGCTGCTGGACGTCTTGACGTGCATGAGCGCTCTCCCTCTTTGATACCCATCGAGGGTAACCCCACACGGCACAGGCCGTACGGCTCATACGCTACGGGAGGCCCGCGTCCGTCGCAAGGTCGTGATTCAACTCCCCATGATTACTGCTGGCGGTGCGGTGACCTGGCGGCGCTCATCCGCGCCGAGCGACGTCGACCAGCTGCCGCAGCATGAGATGGGTCAGCCCCCAGATGACGAACTCTTCGTACCGCCAACACGGCATCTCTTTGTGCAGGAGGCCCTTACGCCAAACGTGGACGCCGTCTAGGTCTCCGGCCAGCGCCGGGGCCAGCGGGAGCCAGAACGCCCGCGCCGCCTCTGGACCCAGGGCCAAAGCGGGCCGCGCGCCGGGGACGTGGAACACGTAAGGCGTGATGGCCATCGGCAACGCCTTGCCGGCGGCGATGCCGACCTGATCATCGCTCCGACCGATGGACGCCGACCGGTCGAGCACCAACCCGACCTCTTCCTGCGTCTCCCGAATGGCCGTGTCGAGCAGATCGACGTCTCGCGCGTCCGCCATGCCTCCTGGAAAGGAGATCTGACCGCTCCAGCGATCGGACTCACGTCGGACCCGCTGCATGAGCAGCACCTCGACGCCGGATTCTCCGTCCCGCAAGACGGCGGCCACAGCAGCGCGGCGCGGCGCGATGATCCTGGAGATGACCCGTGGCTGACGCCCCTCAAGCACGCGCATCAGCGCTTCGGGTCGCAGCGGTGCCGTCGGACTCATGAGACGCGCGCCTCCAGACGGCCGTAGATGCCAACCAGGGTGCGAACCCGGTCGGCGCGTCGTGTGTCGAGCGCGCCGGGTCGCAGTCGCCAGTTCCAGTTGTCGACTGTCAGACCGGGGGTGTTCATCCGTGCCTCCGCGCCGAGCGCCAGCACGTCCTGCGCTGTGATCACGGCTCGGTCCGCCGTTGAGGCGAGCGCGGCGCGAATCAGATCCCAGACGATGTCGTGGCCATCGACACCAAAGTACGTGCGCACGCGATGGCGAACCTGATCGCCGGCTTCACGCCACCAGCCGAGCGCGGTGTTGTTGTCGTGGGTGCCGATGTAGGCGACGGCGCGACGGCGATGGTTGTGCGGCAGGTAGCCGTTGTGCGGATCGCCGTCGAAGGCGAACTGGAGCACTTCCATTCCCGGCAGCTGGGCGGAGGCCATCAGCGCACGGACGTCCGCGTCGATCGTCCCCAGGTCCTCCGCCACGACCGGAAGGGGGCCGAGCGCGGCGCCGAGCGCGTCGAAGAGCGCCTGACCAGGGCCGGGTCGCCACGCCCCTGCGCGGGCGTCTTCGGCCGAGGTGGGTATCGCCCAATAGGCTGAGAACGCGCGAAAATGGTCAATTCGCACCAGATCGCACAGGGCCAAGGCGCGCTGCAGTCGCAGCGTCCACCAGGCGAACCCCTCGCGCTCGTGGGCCGCCCAATCGTACAGCGGATTGCCCCAACGCTGCCCCGTGGCCGAGAACGCGTCGGGCGGTACGCCAGAGACCTCGGTCGGCATGCGGTCGTCGCCCAAGGCGAAGCGGTCGGGGCCCGCCCAGGTGTCCACGCTGTCGCCGCCCACGTAGATCGGCACATCACCGAAGAGCTGCACGCCACGTTCCGCAGCCCGACGTCGCAGGTCGCGCCACTGGTGGTCAAACAGGAACTCAACCGCGACCCCGCGTCGAATGCGTTCGCCGTGGCGCTGCCGCGACGTCGCGAGCGCGCGGCTGTGGCGGTCCCGAATCGCGACAGGCCAGGTCCACCACGGCGCGCCGCGCCGATCTACCTGTTCGGCCGCAAAATGCGCCGCCTCGGCCGCCCACGGGTTGTCGCGCTGAAAGGCCTGAAACGCGGGCTGCAAGCGGTGGTCGGACGCATCACACAGCGCCCCAGCTGCCTTCCACAGCCGCGGTCCTTTGAATGCGAGGGCGGCCACGTAATCGACCCGATCACGGTTTGGCGCTCCGGACAGGTCGCTGCGTTCGAGCAACCCCTCCACGACGAGAGCATGGAGGTCGATGAGCAGGGGGTTGCCACTGAGGGCCGACCACGGACTGTAGGGCGACCCGTCAGGGCCGACCGGACCGAGCGGCAACAGCTGCCACAGGCCCAGACCAGCGCGCGCCATCCAGTCGAGTAGGCGCGTCGCTTCGCCGCCGACGTCGCCGATGCCATGGCCACCCGGAAGGCAGGTGGGGTGGAGGAG
>CALENB010000253.1 GCA_937910235.1 uncultured Myxococcales bacterium
GTGTTCGCGAGACTGCCTGGTCTACCGTCATGGACGAAACGATGATCGAGGCCCGACCGATGACCCACGTCCGTCCGGTTAACCGACGCCGCGCGTGGCCCATTTGTGCTCGGTGGCCATACAGCGCCCCTTCACGACGTCGAGGCCGGCGGTCGCCATCCAGTCCGAAAACGCAGTGTCCTGCACGCCGGGCGGCAACCACACCGCGTTCGGACGGTGTCTCATCGCGAGCACATCCCGGGTGAAGCTGCTCGGTCGGTCGTTGCCGCGGAAGATGCACACCACGTCGATCGGCTCAGCGATGTCAGCGAGGCTGGCGCGCACTGGCTCACCCCACAGCTGCTCGCCCGCGTGCTTCGCGCTGACGGGCACGACGTGAAATCCGTGCTGATGCAGATAGTCCGGCACGTGGTACGACGCGCCGTCTGGTTCGCAGCAAGCACCTACGACCGCCACTGTGCGGGTGTGGGCTAGCAGGGACTTGAATTGGTCTGTCCGTACGATGTCCGTTGTCATGGCCGTCTCCCTAGAGAGTTGTACGCCGCGTTTACGCACGCTGCGACAGGCGAGATCCTGGTCACACCGCGGTTGAGTCGCAGTCCTCGTCGCGGCGCTGCCGGCGGCCAAGATCGCGCACACAGCGTCGTGCACAGTCGCTGCAGGCATGAATGCAACGGCCGTGCCAGTGTTGGGCGGTCAACGAAAGCGCTTTGTGTTTGGACGGATGCTAGCCTGCCTCCACCGCGACGCCGGGCGAACGGGCCGAGACTGAGGCCGCGGCCACAGGGTGTTGCGTAGAAATCAACAGCACGGTCATCGCGCCGCGGCGCATTTCTCAGCGCGGAGGCGGTACCACTTCTGCGTCTTCGGCTTCATCCCGGCCATCACCGTGTCGGCGCCACCAGCCCACATGCCGGCGCCACGGGCGCGCGCCTGATCCTCAAGTCGGCACAGCGTCGCCCGATTGGTCGCGGGGTACTTCGTGAAGGCCCAACCAGCGCCTTGAGACACCAGCGCCTCCATCACGTCGACGCCACCGACTTTGACCTGAACGAGAATCCGGCCAAAGCCGCCGGTCCTGCAGCGACCGTTCTTCTTGCGGGGGCAGTCCAGCACGACCTGCTGCCCTCCGATCAGCTTCAACGCTAGGCGGTACGCGCCGAGGCCAAAATACTCGTCGTCCCGCGTGCAGCGCGCCGATCGGAGCGCCCGCGTTGTCACCTGCTGTTTGTGACACTCTGGCGCGTTCAGGCCGTAAAAGCGGCCTTTGAAGCGGCCCAGACCCGGGATCTCGAACCAGGCCGTGTCCGCATCAACGAGGTGGAGCACACGCGCCTGCGTCCCTGGGGCGTACGTTGTGACGAGCTGTTTCGGCGAGGTCGCACCAGCGCCGTGGTGCCGACCTCTCCGCGGCGAACGAGCGCAAGCCGTCGTCGGGACGAGGATCGCCGCTAGGGCGAAGAGGACGCTGAGACGCCGCCACCCTCGCACGTCCAGCCCTGGGAAGCCTCGATCTCTGGTCTGCGGCGGCATGGCTCGCTCCTGGTTGGCTGCATGTGGCGCGTGGTCGATGGGGCCACCCTGACGCGCAGCCGCCCGCACGTCCACCGTTTCGAGCATAAGCCCTCGCCTTGCCCCCCCATGCGTATGCTACGGTCCGCCTCCCATGGCCTACCTCGATCGCGCAGTCATCGCTCTCTCTCCCGACGCCGTCCCGCGTTTCGACACTTTTGTGGCGGAGCTGTTAGGCCCCGCGGACCTGCAGCCCGGCCAGCGCCTCGGTCGCGTCGAGGTGGTGGGCTGGCGGCACAGCGGCGATCACGCGCACATGCGCTGGCGATTCGACGACGAGGAGCGAGACCTCGTCATCACCCTTCAGCCTCGCAACGAAGCGGATGGTGCGTATCTGCGGACGCCGCGTTGGAACATCGGCTACCTCGGAGCTGGCTTCGACGCGGTGACCGCCGCGCTCGTCGCGGAGGTTGGCAAGCGGGTCGAGGCCGTCGCCGCGCACCACAATTGGTCGGCTGCGGACTTGCACCAACGCTGGTTTCGCCGCCCCGACAGCAACGAATACCTTGAGATCACGCCCGGCAAGAAGCTCTACCTGCGGGTCACCGACTATTGCGACGAGAACTGCGTATTCTGCAACGCGACTGAGGGCAACGCCAACATCGTCTCGTCCAAGGCGGCGTTGCGCGACCTGCTCGGCCGGCTGCCGACCGGCGGGCTGAGTCAGATCATCTTCTCAGGCGGTGAACCCACCCTGGTGCGTGCGCTGCCTGATTATGTCGGCTTGGCGGCCGACGCTGGCGCCAGCGAGATCATCCTCCAGACCAACGGCGTGGCGCTGGCTGCCCCAGGTGAGCTGGAGCGCTACCTGCCGTGGCGCGACCGCATCGGTGTCGGCTTCTCGCTGCACGCGTTTGACCCCGTCCTCTCCAACCTGCTGACCGGCGCCCTAAATGTGCCCGCCCTGCCCTTGCAGGAGCGCTTTCGCCGCGGCCTCGACGCCGACTCGCTCAAGGCGGGGCCAAACGGAGACGCCCCCGAGCAAGACGCCGCCATGAACGAGGCTGCGGCCAGCGACAGCGGCGCGACGGACGCCGACACGCTCGACGTCGAAGAGGCCGCAGATCCGGGCGCTGAGCGATGGCGTGCGGCCTCCAGCGCAGTGGCCAAAGGCTCAACAGGACGCTACGACGCCAAGATCGCAGCCGTGGACCGCGCCGTGGCGCTCGGCTTTCGGGTCAAGATCACCTGTGTCGTGACCCGGCTGAACGTCGCCCAGGTCCCCGCCTTCACCCGCGCCTGCTGGGAGCGCTGGGGCCCCCGACTCGACCGCCTGCAGTTCAGCTACGCCATGCCGCGCGGCAACGCCTGGCTCAACCCCGGCTGGCTGCTCCGATTTGAGGATTGTGTGGCGCCATTTGCGGAGGCGTTCGAGATCGGGCGCAGCACCGGCATGTTGGTCGAGACGTCGCAGACCTCGTGTGTGCCGCCGTGTTTGATGCCCGACTACCTCGATCACTACGATCTCTACGGCGACTATCGCGGCGGCCAAACCACCGGTGTGGAGCGCGTCAAACCAGCGGAGACCTGCACGGGCTGCAACTTTGACCGGATCTGCGCGGGGGTTTGGCGGCGCTACATCGACACGTTCGGCACCGCGGAGCTGCGCACGATCACCGATCGCCCAGAACCACCTGTTGTGATGGAGGACTACCTCGACCAGCAAGTCCTCGATTTGGGGGCCGAGTAGTCGCTCGGGCATCGCACCCATCGTCGCAGCGTGCGCCAGAATGCAGCACGAAAGCCGATCGAATGCCGACCGATCACATTCGCCATTGCGCGGCGCCGCGGAAACACGTAGACTCCGCCCCCCATGAGCGGTGCGGTCCTTCCGGGCTACTTGGTTTTCGCCATACTTTCAATGCCGAAACCCCACCGCAGCATCACACGCGCCTCGCCCTACGCTCCATGTCGCCACGCTCTCAACGTGGTTACGCTCAGCGCTGGCCGGATGCGCCTCAGACCTAGGTAAAATATTTTGAGTACTTTCGAAGCGCTCGGCTTGTCCGAGCCCTTGCTACGTGCCGTCATTGACGCCGGCTACGAGTCCCCCACGCCAATCCAAACCCAGGCGATTCCACTCCTCCTCGAGGGCCGCGACCTGCTCGGTTGCGCGCAGACCGGCACCGGCAAGACCGCGGCGTTTGCGCTGCCAACCCTGCACAACTTGGGCTTGAACCCGCCGATGGCGACAGGGCGTCGCCCCATCCGCGCCCTGATTCTGTCACCGACACGTGAGCTCGCCTCGCAGATCGGCGAGAACTTCGCCAGCTACGCGAAGTACACGCCGCTGCGCCACACGGTGATCTTTGGCGGTGTAAAACAGGGCAAGCAGGTCCGCGCGCTGCAACAAGGCATCGACGTCGTGGTGGCGACACCTGGCCGGTTGATCGACCTCATCGATCAGGGCTACATCAAGCTCGGCCACGTGGAGGTCTTCATCCTCGACGAGGCCGACCGCATGCTCGACATGGGGTTCATCAAGCCCATTCGACAGATCATGGCCCTGCTGCCCCGCAAGCGGCACAACATGCTGTTCTCGGCGACCATGCCGGCGCCCATCGCGCACCTGGCGAACAGCATGCTCGTCAATCCGGTGCGGGTCGAAGTCGCGCCGCAGTCGAGCACGGTCGAGCTCGTGACGCAGCGCCTGCATTTCGTGATGAAGGCCGACAAACCGGCGTTGTTGGTGCATCTGCTCAAGACGGACCCGGCGCTGCGCTCCATCGTCTTCACACGCACCAAGCACGGCGCCAATCGGCTGACGACGGTGCTGGTCAAGGCTGGGCTGCACGCCTCGGCGATCCACGGCAACAAGAGCCAGGCCGCCCGCGAGCGCGCGATCGAGGGCTTCACGACCGGTTCGGTTGGCGTGTTGGTCGCGACGGACATCGCCTCGCGCGGTATCGACGTCGACGAGGTCAGCCACGTCTTCAACTTCGACCTGCCAAATGAGGCCGAGTCCTACGTGCACCGCATCGGGCGCACCGCTCGCGCGGGCCGAAGTGGCGTCGCGGTCGCGTTTTGTGACGAGGAAGAGACCGGTTACCTAGCGGACATCGAGCAGCTGATCGGTGTGACGTTGCCGCTGACGACCGATCACCCCTACCACGCCAACCTGGATCGCAACGCGCGACCGTTGACGCCGGCGCAACGCCAAGCACGAAACCGTGGCGGCGGCGGTGGTGGTGGACGCCACGGCGGCGGCGGCGGTGGTGGACGACACGGCGGCGGCGGCGGCGGCGGTGGCGGCGGACGACCCGGCGGTGGCGGCGGACGACCCGGTGGTGGCGGCGGTGGCGGCCGATCGCGACGCCGATAGATCTTTTGACACGCCGGCGCGTCGGTAAGTCTCACGGTTGGCCCTGCGCCACCGAGGAGGTCCGGTGCGAAACGGCTTGGCGACGAGGCGGCTGCTGCGCTACACGATCGTCGCGATCGTCGGACAGCTGACCTTCAATGCCTGCGACGCGCCCGAGTCACCGCCCTTCGCCGTGACCTCGGGCGCGGTTGTTTTTGCGCCCGAGACGACGGCGGACGGGCGGCTCTCGCCAGACCTGACGCTCTACAGCCGCTCGCTCGCGCTCGTCATCGGCGTGGACCGCTACGCCCACCTGCCTGCGCTCCACAGCGCGGAGCGGGACGCGGTGGCTATGGCTAAAACCCTGAAAAACCGAGGTTTCAGCGTGATGCTGCTGCTCGGAAAACAGGCGACGCGCGCGCGCATCGCGGCGCTGCTGGGTGACCGACTGCCGAAGGTCTCGCAGGTCGATGACCGGGTCTTGGTCTACTTCGCTGGCCACGGCGTCTCCGTCGGTGCCGGGCCCGAGGCGGTGGGGTATCTCATGCCGGTCGGCGGCGACCCGAACGCACCAGCGGCGACGGGGCTGGCCATGACGGAGGTGGTGCGCTGGTTCGGTCGCTATCCCGCCAAACACGTGATGTTGCTCGCCGATGCGTGTTACGGCGGGCTGGCGCTGAGCACGCGGGGCGCTGGGCTGCGGCCGGCGATGGAGCGGTATCTGGAGGCCATCACGTCGCGACCCATGCGGGCGGTGCTGGTCGGTGGTGGGGCCCAAGAGCAGGTCAACGAATGGCGTGGCCACGGGTTGTTCACCCACTTCGTGTTGCGGGGGCTCGACGGCGCCGCTGACGGCAACAACGACGGGGTGATCACGTCGGACGAGCTCGTCGCGTTTGTGAAACCCGAGGTTGCGCGCGTTGCGCAGCGGCAATGGGGGACGGAGCAGCATCCACAGGCGGGGCGGTCAGGCGAGGGGGACTTTGTGTTTCTCAGCCCGCGACCGCGACAGACAACCCAGCCCGGCCAGAGAGGCCAATCCAGGCAGACCAAGACGCGCGCACGGCCGATAGATCCGGGAAATGAGCGACAGACCGACCGATCGGCTTGGCCTGCGTTGGCGGCTACCGTCGGCAAGGACCCTGGGAACGCCACGGCGTCGCCGCGCCCTGCGTCGACATCGCCAACACCGACCGGGTGGGTGCGCATCCCAGCAGGTACGGCGCACATCGGCACGCCAGTTGACACGGAGCCACGGGACCCCGACGAGGCGCCGCGCGTGGTCGAGATCAGCGGCGACTTCTGGATGCAGACCACCGAGGTCACCCAGGGTGAGTGGCGGCAGCTGCGAGGCCACAATCCAGCTGAATTTGTGGGGTGCGGCGACACGTGTCCGGTCGAAGACGTGACGTTCTGGGACGCGCTCGCCTTCGCCAACGCCCGCTCCAAAGCCGCCAAGCTGCCACCCTGCTACCGGCTCAGCAGCTGCGAACGCGCCGAGGACGGCGGGCTTCAGTGCCGCAGCGCCACGCTCACGGACGCGTCCTGCGCTGGCTATCGACTCCCCACTGAGGCGGAGTGGGAGTACGCGGCGCGCGCCGGTAGTCGAGACGCGACCTACGCTGGGCCGTTGCGCATAACAGAGCGACGCCGCGCGCCCAGCCTCGACGCCATCGCTTGGCACGGCGGGCACAACGACGCCAGTTATCCGGGCACAGCGCGCTGCGTGGGCTGGCGTGGCCGCAGCGATGAAGAGCCAGGCTGCGGCACGCGGCCCGTCGGCCAGCTGCGCGCGAACGCATGGGGGTTGCACGACATGATCGGCAACGTCTGGGAGTGGACGTGGCCGCGGCCCGACACCGGACAGGTTCGCACCGTGACGACGGGGCACGCCGTGAGTCGCGGTGGCGGTTGGTACAACGACGCGCGCGACTGCCGGGCGGCGAATCGCTTCGTGCTGCCTGCGAACGCGCACTACTTCAACGTCGGTCTCCGACTGGTGAGGCGGCCATGACCGAGACCAACCGACAGGGACCACCAGGACCACGGGAACCACTGGGACCACCGGGACCACCACGGCGATACGTGGCGCTGGGCGCCCTGATTCTGGGCTTACTCGCGGCAGGCACGGCCTGGTGGCTGAGTCGGGGATCGGGACGTCAGCGGCCGCCTGACACCCACAGCCACGTCACGCACCGACCAGAGGGGGTGCCCATCCCGACGACGCGCGGGGTCTCCCAGGCGACTATGCGCACCGTCCGCGCCAACGTTCACGCAGCGTTGCGGCAGGGTGGCTTTCAGCCGGGCGCGGCGATCTTCATTCGAATCTTGAAACACAGCCGCGCTTTCGAGGTGTTCGTACGCAAAGGCCGCACCTTCAAGCTGTTTCGCACCTACCGGATCTGCACGTTCAGCGGCGAGCTGGGACCAAAGTTGGCGCGCGGCGACTTTCAGGCACCCGAGGGGTTCTATCGCGTCACGCGGCGGCAGTTGAACCCGCACAGCAGCTATCACCTGTCGTTCGATGTCGGCTACCCGAACGCCTATGACCGCGCCCACAAACGCACAGGCAGCGCGATCATGGTGCACGGCAACTGCGTGTCGGCTGGCTGTTTTGCCATGACGGATACAACGATTCGCGAGATCTACGTGCTGGCCGAAGACGCCTTGAAGGCCGGACAACCGGGCTTCTCGGTGCATATCTTCCCGTTTCGGATGACGCCTGCGCGCCGAAAACGACTCGCCGATCCGCGGTGGGGCGGGTTTTGGTCGGAGCTGCAGCCGGGCTATGATGCGTTCGAGCGCAGCGCGCGGCCGCCCAAGGTGCATGTGCGTGGTGGCCGCTACGTGATCGCGGCGGGAGAGGCCGACCAACGGCGGCGGGAGCAGCAGCCATGAGCAAACGTGACAGCGACAAACCCGTCAGCTCGGCCGGGAATTCTGGGCAGACATCCGTTCACAACGCACCGAAACACGGCGCCTCCTGGGTCGATGAGCGCAAGCTGGCGCGCGGCGACATGCGGGTGGCGCAGGCGTTCTCCAAGCTGCGCACCGACGCGGCGTTTGAGGAGGCCAGCGTCTGCCCCGACTGCCTGACGGAGCGCGCCGCGTCCGAGGACGACGAGGCGCTCTGCGAGGCGCACCTGGCGCAGGCGATGGGGATGAACAGCGCCTGGTGATCCGGTGTTTCAGCGCAATTTCCCTCGGGCTAGACCGTGGCACTGGGGTCGCGTCCGTGCTATCTCCCGGCAGCTTCACGCGTACCTCAGGAGCCTCCGTGCGCAATCGTCTGCCATCTGGCCCGCTCGCCGTCGCCATCGCCTTCATTCTAGGCGCTTGCACCGGTACGGCGGCCTACACCGCCGCGACTCAAAGCCCGACGCGTGTGGCTGGGGCGTCCGCCGTCGCGCTGCCCGGGATCCCACCCGCCCAAGCGAGCGGCGTGCCGACCGTTGTCGCGCTGCAGGACACCGAGCAGCGCCAGGTCGGCGGCGGCAAGGCCAGCGTTCGGTTTCTCGCGCATGGCGCGCAGGCGTGGCTCGGCAAGCTTGAGATGGCCGCCGGCGGCAAGGTGCCGCTGCATCGCGACGCCACCGAGGAGTACATTCATGTGCTCGCTGGCGGCGGTGTCATCACGATCGACGGCAAGGTCTCGACCATTGGCCCCGGCACGACGGTGTTCATGCCGGCGGGCGCACAGGTCACGTATCAGAACGGTCCGGCTCGGCTCGTGGCGTTGCAGGTCTTCGCAGGCCCAGCGCCGGCCGCCAAGTACAATCGCTGGCAAAAGGTAGCGCAATGAACTCAACGTCTACACACCCAACACCAGCCCCGATTCGCGTCGCCGTCATCGGGCTCGGGACCGTCGGCGGTGGTCTGGCGGAGATCTTCGCCACGCACGCGACACAGCTCACCGCGCGCGCCGCCGGGCCGTTGACGCTCGTCGGCGTCGCCGTTCGGGATGCGGCAAGACAGCGCGATTTGCCCGTCGATCCAGCCTTGCTGACGACGGACGCCGCCGCGCTGGCCGTGCGACCTGACGTCGACATCGTGGTTGAGCTGATGGGTGGCCTCGAGCCGGCCCGCACGCTGGTGCTTGCGGCGCTCCACGCCGGCAAGGCGGTCGTCACGGCGAATAAGGCCATCGTCGCCCGCTACGGCGCGGAGTTCGTCGCGGCGGCGGCGGCTGGCGGTGGGCAGCTCTACTACGAGGCGGCGGCGGCAGGGGCTGTGCCGATCGTCAAGGTCGTGCGCGAGTCCTTGAGCGGCAACCGCATCGACAGCTTGCTCGGCATCGTCAACGGCACGTGCAACTTCATCCTCACGCAGATGACCAACAGCGGCGCCGCCTTCGCAGACGCGCTCGCCGAAGCGCAGGCGCTGGGCTACGCGGAGGCCGATCCGACGTCGGACGTCGGCGGCGAGGATGCGGCTTACAAGCTCTGTTTGCTCGCCAGGCTCGCGTTCGACGCCGACGTGCAGATCGACGACATCGCCTGCGAAGGCATCGACACAGTGCGGGCCGAAGACATCGCGCGCGCCGACTCGCTCGGCTACGCCATCAAGCTGCTCGCCGTCGCGCAGCGCCGTGAAACCGGCCTCGAAGTGGGTGTGTACCCGACGTTGGTGCCCAAATCCCACCCGTTGGCGGCCGTGCACGACGCGTTTAACGCGGTGTTTATCGATGGCGACAGCGCTGGGCCCGTGATGCTCTATGGCCAAGGCGCTGGGCGCCGACCGACCGCCAGCGCGGTCGTGGCCGACGTGGTGGACGCCGCGCTGGCCTTGCGAAGCGGCGCCGCGGCCAGACCGGAGCCCTCGCCGCACGGCGGTCCCGTGGTGTTGCCAAGCGCGGACGGCCTGAATCGATACTACGTCGCGACCCGGGTGGCCGACCAACCCGGCGTGCTCGCCGCCATCGCCGGCGCCATGGCGGCGCGCGGCGTGAGCATCGAGTCGTGTGTGCAAGACGGCCGCAATCACGACCCGGTGGATCTCATCTTCGTCACCCACACCGTGCGCGACGGCGACCTGCGCGCCGCGCTGGACGACATCATCAAGCTGCCCACAGTCCGCAGCGTCGCCGCCGTGATGCGTGTGCTGAAGTAGCCCAAGGAAGAGCCGACGATGCGCATCGAAATCGACGTCCCCGCGACTACGTCCAACCTCGGACCCGGCTTTGACGCCTTGGGCATGGCCCTGCAGCTCAGCAGCACGTTCGTCTGTGAGACACAGGACTCGGTGACCGCGCCGCTGCCTGGGGTCGACCGCACGCTGCGCATCGACGTCGAGGGTTACGGCGCCGACGAGCTGCCACGCGACGCCAGCCACCTCGTGGTCGCCACGATCGCCGCGCGCCTCGCCGCCCACGGCCGCGCGCTGCCCAACCTTCGGCTGCTGCAGACCAATCAGATCCCGCTGGGGAGCGGTCTCGGCTCGTCATCGACGGCTATCGTCGGCGGCTTGGCCATCGCGCAGGCGCTGCTCGGGATGCCCTTGGATCGAGAGGCGCTGCTGCGGGACGCCTGTCGATTCGAAGGCCACCCGGATAACGCCGCGCCGTGTGTGCTAGGCGGGCTCGTGACGGCGACGTACGATGGCGAGGTCGTGCACACGGTCCCCCTGCCCATCGCGCCAGGGCTCGGCTGCGTCATCTGCACGCCCGATCTGCAGCTGTCGACCATCGCGATGCGCGCGGTGCTGCCCGACGAGGTGCCCTTCGCCGACGCGGTGTTCAACGGCACCCACGCCTGTCTGCTGATCGCGGCGCTGGCCACGGGTCGTCTGGCGCTGTTGGCGGAGGCGACGCAGGATCGGCTGCATCAGCGGTTTCGAGCAGCGCACGTCCCAGGCTTTGAGGCCGTGGTTGCGGCCTCTCAGGCGGCCGGCGCCCTCACGACGGTGCTGTCTGGCGCCGGACCGACGGTCATCGCGCTGATCGACACGACGCGCTGCGACGCACCAGCCATCGCGCGGGCCATGGAGGTCGGGTTTGCGTCGGTCGGTCTCGGCAGCACGAGCCGCATCGTGCAGCCCCGCCCCACAGGCGTCGTGGTCCAGATCACACCCTAGTCGCACCCGCGCCGTCTCGCCGTGCGTGGCCGGCGTACACCGCTCGCTACAACGCCACAACGCCACAACGCCACAACGCCACAACGCAACTGGCATCGAACGCAGCGGTGATTTGTGATTGACCGCAGGACTTGCAACCGTTAGGACGTGCGCGCCTGAGGTCGATCAAGGCTCGTAGGAACCGGAGAAGCGCTATGAACCTGCACTCAAAGAACATGCACTCAAACTTCTGGGCACCCGCCCTGCTGGCGCTCTCGCTCGGTGCGCTGGCCGCCGGGTGTGGCTCAGATGTTAAAGCTGTCGGCACAGGCGTAGACGCCCAGGCGACCGCGAACGACGGCGCGACGGCAGACAGCGGATCGACCGCCGCGGACGGCGCGACGAGCGCGGACGGCGCGGCGACGGACGCCGGCGCGACCGCGGACACCAAGCAGGCGTGTGGCGCCCCAACCGGCCAACGTCCAGCGCGACGCAGTGAGCAGACCGGCGCGTGGGACGCCAAAGGCAAGCGCCTCGTGATGTTTGGTGGCTCCTTCGCCGTGCCCGCAAACTGCAGCTTTGTGGCGGCGACGTCCGAAGACGAGACCTGGATCTACGACGCGGTGTGCGACAGCTGGGTCCTCTCAAAAAGCGCCGCGCCCGCCGGTCGTGGCCGCGCCGGCGGCGTCTGGAAGGACGGGCTCGGCCTGGTCGTCTTCGGCGGCCGAAGCCGCGTCGGCACGTCTGGTCCATACACCCTCTACAACGACACGTGGGCCTTCGATCCCGACAGTGACAAGTGGAGCAAACTCGCGGGCGACGGCGCCATCAGCAAGCGCTTCAACGCCTCGATGGTCCTGCGCGACGACACCGGCGACCTGCTCGTCTTTGGCGGCAACACCTCGGGCTCTGCGCTGCAATACGTCCCCAACAACGATGTGTGGCGCTTCGACTTCAAGACGTCGGCGTGGTCGATGATCACGACCGCCGGCAGCGTGCCCGCCAAGCGCTTCTTCACAGGCGGCCTCTGGGACAGCAAGCGCAAGCGGCTCGTGGTCTACGGCGGCGCTGACGAGTCGCTGTTCGCGAACACAGCGAAGTTCAAGGACGACATCTGGGCCCTCGATTTCGCGCAAGATCCGCCGCGCTGGGCGAGGCTCGACATCAACGCGACGGAGAAGCCAGACGGCCGCTACTGGTCGTCGTTGGTGTACGACGCCGTCGCCGATCGCTACGTGATGTTTGGTGGCCACGACGACAAATCCCAGGGTAACCGCAACGATCTCTGGGCGTTTGACCCGACAACAAAGCAGTGGGGCGTGATGGTCGCGGGTGACACCTACAACAAGCCGGCGATCAGCTTCTGCAACTTCCCGCCCGACTTCACCAACGTGATCGAAGACGTGCCAGAGCGCCGCAACGGTGGCTTGGTGGTCGGTTCGAAGGACGGCGTCTGGATCGCGGGCGGCAAGACGGACTGCGGCGTCATCGATGACCTGCACTTCTACGGCTACAACACCGGCAAGTGGGCAGAGGTCACGGGCGCGACCGTCGGCGAGGCCTGCCTGCGCAAGGGCGGGGTGAACTGCAACGACTACTGCCAATGAGCGGGATGGGGCGGAACGGTCAGACGGGTGGACGCCGGCGATGCTGGGTGTTTGCGCTGGCGCTCTGTGTGGCTGCGAGCCTGAGTTTGCAGGGTTGCAGCGCAGACGATGCCGCCACCGCTGACGCTGCGGGGCTCGATGCCGGCGCCGGGGCGCAGGACGGCGGGACCCTGGCAGACGGCGGGGCGCACGACGGTGCGCACGACGGGGCGGCGCTCACCGACGCAGCCGACACCGCGAAACCGGCCGGGACGTTCGAGCTCGGCACCAACGTGACCGGTAAGAATACGCGGATGTTCTACACCGCAGTGCCAAACGGCACCGTGCTGAACGTGGAGCTGGGACCGCAGGGGCTGTGGATGGTGGTGCTCGCGTTCAAGACCCAGGGGCTGCTCAAAGATCCGCTGTATCTCTCGGGCAGTATCGTCATCGACGGCAACGACGCGGCAGGGCAGCTCGCGCTGAAGAAACAGAAGACCATCCTCAGCGACGACGGCTTCAACTACTACTACAACTTCTGGTTGGTGGTGAAGAACGACAAGCTGCCGCTGCCGTCGGCCCCCGCGGGCGTGGCGGGAAAGACCGCGACCATCACGCTTGAGATCACAGACGTGGACCAGAAGAAACATATCGAGACGCGCACCGTGACGCTCAAGGGCGGACCGAATGGCTAGGCGTGCGCTGGGCTGTCTGATCGTGTCGCTGCTGATCCTGCAAGGTTGTGGCAGCGACCCGGAGCCGGAGCCCGCGGCCGCCCCGACTGCCTGGTCCGTCGATGTGGAAGGCTATGATTCCGGGCTTTTCGCGGTGTGGGGGCACGACGACGGTCCGCTGTGGACCGTTGGCGCCGACGACGGCAAGGGGCCGCTGCTGCTGACACACGCCCAAGGCCGCGCCGGCGCTTGGGCGCGGGTCGACACCAGCGCGTTCCCCGGCGACTTGTGGTGGCTCCACGGCCCCGACGCCCAGACCCTCTACCTCGTCGGCGCGCAGGGCCGCGTGGTGCGCTGGCAGCGCTCGGGCGACGGCGGACCGACGGGCGCGCAAGGCACGTGGACGACGATGCCAACACCGACAAAACGGGTGCTGTATGGCTGCTGGGCGGCGGATGCGAGCCATATCTGGGCGGTGGGCGGCGATCCGAAAGGCGTCGAAGCGGGCGTCGTGCTGCTCAGCGATGGCGTGACGTGGACGGAGGTGACCGCGCTGCCGCCGGTGCCTAAGGGCGTCAGCTTCTTCAAGGTCTTTGGCACGTCGGCGACCGATGTGCGGGTCGTCGGCGTTGGCGGCACCGTGCTGCATTTTGACGGCGAGGTCTGGACCCGCGAGGACCTCAAGACCACTCAGCGGCTCATCACGCTGCACGGTGACGGCGATCTGCAGGTGATCGTCGGCGGCACCGGCAACGGCGCGGTGTTCGAGCGCGACCGCGCTGCGAGCCCTGATTCTCGGGGCACCAGCGGCTGGAAGGACGTCTCCCCCGAGGCGATTCAGGCGCTCAACGGCGTGCGCCTACGCGGCGGCAAGGCGTGGGCGGTGGGGTTCCGTGGCACCTTGGTCGATCGCACCAAGACCGGCTGGGAGCTGCGTGACGAGGCGCCGACGAGCATGGATCTGCACGGTGTCTTCATCGACAAGACCGGCACCGGCTGGGCGGTGGGTGGCAACCTGTTCAGCCAGCCGGCCAGCGAAGGCGTGATTCTGGTGCGCTGACCAGCCCGCGAGCGCCCGCGCTTGTGCCAAAGGGCTCGTCAGGCTCAGAAGAACTGCTGCGAGCCGAAGGACACACGCCAATCACCATCGGCGACGGCCCACGCCACGTCGAGCCGCGCGACGAAGTGAGCGATGAGCGGCAGGATGATCCGCAGCCCGGCGCCGACCGACCCGCCGCCTCGCCAACCGGCGCGCGACAAGGGCCCGGCGAGGACCCAGCCGGTGTCGACAAACACGACGTGCTGCAGCACCACCGTGCGACCATGCCAGCTGGGTAGGCGCGCCTCCAGGTTCGCGACGGCCATGTGTTCGCCGACGAAGCGGCCCTCCCAGTAGCCGCGCACCGCGCTGAGGCCGCCGACGTAGAACCGATGCTCGGGGTGGACCGCCGCTGGGTCTCCCGACAGGCTGCGTTGTGTCCCGAGCCGGACGTGACCGATGAGGTTGAGGCGGGCCAGATGCAGGCGACTGGGCCCGATCCACGCCCACTTACCGCTGAGGGTGAGGCGCGTCCAGGCGCTGCCTCGAATCGCCGCTGTGAGCGGGGCGCCGAGGCTGACGGCGGCTGAGACATAGCCGCGCTGCTCGAGGTAGTCGTCGCGGTCGATCCGGCCCAGACGCACCCACAGGCTGGGCAGCAACCACAGGCCATCGGCGGGCAGGCCGTCCGTGGCTGAGAGCAGCGCGTTGCCGCTGGGACGCTGAAATTGCGGGGTCAGCAGCCGCGTGCTGAAGCGATCCCACAGGCCGTGCACCGTCAGCCCCCACGTCCGCTGCGGCTGCCGAAGATCGCTGAGGGCCAACGTGAGCCGCTCGCGGTGACGGCTCCAGGCGGCTGTCGGCGCGGCGTTCGACCCGTAGAGATAGCGGTTGCGATTGCCGTGCTCGACCGCGCCCTCGAGTCGAACACGTGTGTGCGCCAACCGGGGATCCGCCAACGACATCACCGCTGAGTGGGTCCCGGCTAACAGATACCAGTACGCCTGCAGCTGTAGCGCCCTGCCGGCGAGGTTCACGTCTTGCGCACCGGCGAGCAGGTAGAGCCGGCCGCCGCCCCGACCGGTCGAGAAGATGGGCAGCAGCGTCCACTTCTCATCCACCGACAGCGTCAGCGCCACCGCCCTGTCGTCGCCGGGTACCCGCGCGAGCGCGACGTCGACGCGGCGGAAGAGGCCGAGGTTGCGCAGCCGCTGTACGCTCTCCCGCACCGCAGCGCAGGACAGTGGCGCGCCGACTCGAAACAGCAGCTCGCGGGCGACGACGCGGCGATGGGTGCGCTGCAGGCCTTGGAGGTGTACGGCCGCTAGGCGCTGGTCACACAGCGCGACCGGCAGGCGTAGGTGCTGGCGGTCCGTCCGAACCTTGCTGGGCGGAGACGTTGATTTTTCGGCCTGCTGGACGGTTACTGCGTGAGCGACGGACGGGCCGAGGAGCGCCAGGGTGAGCAGAGGGACCGCTGTGGCCAGTCGAGTGAGCGCCCGTGTGAGCCATGTTGTCCGGGCGACCATCGCCGCAGTCTGCCGGAACCGCGGCGGCGCCACCACCACGGCCGGCGTAGGCACCGCCCCATAGACGGCGGCCGTGTTCGCCGCTTACGGTACCCAGCGCGTGTCACCTTCGACCCGGCGCGCGCATCCACCGGCTCGGAGCTGCTCATGATCGCCTCAAACGACCCCATCATCCTGGTTGGCGCGGGTCTCGCCGGCGCGCTCACCGCCACCCTGCTGGCTCGGCGTGGTCACCGCGTCGCCGTGTTTGAGCGCCGAGCGGATCTGCGCCAGACGACCGGATCTGCGGGTCGCTCCATCAACCTCGCGCTCTCGACCCGCGGCCTCGCGGCGCTGGCGCGTGTCGGCCTGGAGGAGACCGTGCTCGCCGACACCTTGCCCATGCACGGTCGACGTATGCACGGGGTCGACGGCAGCCTGAGTTTTCAGCCCTATGGTCAAGCCGGCCAGGCGATCCGCTCGGTGTCGCGGCGTGGGCTCAATGAATCCCTGCTCGAGCTGGCGGAGGCCGAGCCGGGCGTGACGCTGCATTTCTCGCAGCGCTGCGTCGCCGTTGACCTGGATGCCCCGTCGGCCACGTTCTCCGGGCCCGACGGCGCGCAGACCACGGTCGCGGGCAGGCTCATCGTCGGCACCGACGGGGTCTTCTCGGCGGTCCGCGACCAGATGATGCGCCGTGACCGTTTTGACTACGAGCAGCTGTATCTGGCGCACGGCTACAAGGAGCTGACCATCCCACCCTCGGCCGCGGGTGGCTTCCGCCTGGCCAACGACGCGCTGCACATCTGGCCGCGTGGCGACTTCATGCTGATCGCCCTGCCCAACAGCGACGGCAGCTTCACCGTCACGTTGTTTCAGGCGTTCGCCGGCGCGGAGGGACTCGACGACCTTGACGCCGATCCCGCGCGTGTGCAGGCGTTCTTCGAGCGCCACTTCGCCGACGCCCTGCCCCACATGCCGACCCTGCACGCAGACTGGGCCGCCAACCCGACGAGCAGCCTCGCCACGATTCGCTGCAACCCTTTTCATTACCGCGACAAGGCCGTGCTGATCGGTGACGCCGCGCACGCGGTGGTGCCGTTTTACGGCCAAGGCATGAACGCCGCGTTCGAGAGCGCCGCGCTGTTCGACACCATGCTTGCGGACCACGATGACGACCTCGCCACTGCGCTGCCGGCCTTCACAGCCGCGCGAAAAGGGGACGCCGACGCCATCCGACAGCTCGCGCTCGACAACTTCATGGAGATGCGCGCGCACGTCGCGGACCCCGTGTTTCTGCGTCGGAAGGCCATCGAGAAGCGACTGCACGCCGCGGCGCCGGAGGCCTTTGTGCCGCTGTACACCATGGTGACGTTCTCCACCCTGCCCTACGCCGCCGCAGTGGCCCGGGCCGCGGCACAGGATGCGTGGCTCGATGCGCGCCTACGGGCGGCCGGGGCGACGGACATCGACGAAGAATCGCCTGATTTTATCGCGTTTTTGCTGCGCGAAGCGCCGCCGGTGCTGCCATAGCCTCGCGCCCGAGGCCAATGCTAGCGACGTCACCTAGACTCACCCGCCAAACCTCACGCCACCACAGCATCTCAGCTTTGGACGGCCGCGTGGGCTCGCAACTTAGGTCCGCAGGCAAGTTGACTGACGCGTGGCCGTGTCCACACCTGGTTCAGGCCCCACGACGCGACCGAAGATCTCGGCGAAGCGCCACAGATCCTCATAGCCGTTGTACAGGGGCGCGGGCGCGAGGCGGATGACGTCGGGCACGCGGTAATCGCAGACCACCCCGGCGTCCATGAGCGCTTGATGGAGCTCCTTGGCCTTGTCGGGGACCCGCAGCGAGAGTTGGCTGCCCCGCGCGGCGTGGGCGCTTGGTGTGATGACGCTGAAGTGACCGTCTGCGACGGTGCCCAGCAGCGCCAGCAGGTAATCGGTCAGCGCGAGTGAGCGGGTGCGGACCCAGTCCATCCCCACCTCGTCGAAGAGCGTCAGCGACGCCAGCAACGGCGCGATAGTGAACACCGGCGCGTTGGAGAGCTGCCACGCGCCGGCGCCAATCTGCGGGTCAAAAGTTGGCCCCATCTCAAAGCGTGTCGCCGGATCGGTGCCCCACCAGCCCTCGAATCGTGGCAGGTCCGTGCGACCACTCCAGCGATCATGCACAAACGCCACCGCGACGCTGCCGGGGCCCGAGTTGAGGTATTTGTAGGAACAGAACGCCGCGAAATCGACGTCGTCGTCATGGAGCTGCAGCGGGACGTTGCCGGCGGCGTGGGCCAAGTCCCAGCCGACCAACGCGCCGGCGGCGTGACCTGCCGTGGTGATCGCCGACATGTTGTGCCACTGGCCCGTGTAGTAGTGCACACCGCCCATCATCACGAGCGCGCAGGTGTCGCCGTGCTCCGCCAGCCACGCCTGGACATCTTCTGTGCGCAGGTTCGACTCGCCGTCTCGCGGATGCAGCGCAACCACCGCATCTTCGGGATCAAAGCCATGGAACCGAGCCTGACTCGCGACGGCGTACCGGTCCGACGGGAACGCGCCACCCTCGATGAGGATGCGATAGCGCTGGGGCGTGGGCCGATAGAAGCTGACCATGAGCAGGTGCAGGTTCGTGGTCAGCCCGTTCATCGGCACCACTTCGTGCGGCAGCGCGCCCACCAGCCGACCGAGCGAGGCCTGCGGCGGCTCGTGATAGCTGTACCACGGCCGTCGACCCTGGAAGTGGCCCTCGACGCCGAGCGTGGCCCAGTCGTCGAGCTCCTCGTTGACCAGGGCACGTGTGACCTTGGGCTGCAGGCCCAGCGAGTTGCCGCAGAGATAAATCAGCGGCTGACCGGTCGGGCCGACGGGCACGTGGAAGCGCGCTCGCAGGCCGGGAAACTCGAGGTCTAGGGCTTGGGCCCGCTCACGCGTGGTGTCGATCATCGCGATGCTACTTCGTGGCGGCAGGTGCGACGGCGGCGGCGGCTTTGGCAGCGGCGGCAGCGGCGGCGTCAGCGGCGGCGCCCGCAGCGGCGGCGGGGGCG
>CALENB010000254.1 GCA_937910235.1 uncultured Myxococcales bacterium
CGGCGAGGCGGACGGGAGAGCCTCGAGTTCTTCGGCCAGATGTTGCGCGATCTGCCCAATCAGCCGCTGGTGTTGGTGTTCGCCGCCAATCAGCGTGGCACGCTGCGCAGGCAGTGGCTGTCGGAGCTCGACACGCTGGCGCTCGAGCCGCTGTCACCTGCGCTCCTGCGCAGCATCGCGCACCAGACGCTGCAGGGCGTGCAGGGCGTGGACGATCGGGCGCTCGACGCGCTGGTCTCGGTGGCCGACGGCAAACCGGGCGCGCTGCTGGGCGCCATCGAGTCGCTTGTCAAAGGTGGCGGCATCGTCCAGATGGACGGCGCGTGGCATCTCAAGCGCGTGATTCTGACCGAGATGGTCGAGCGCGGCCGGCTGCGATCGCGCAAGGGCGGCCGCTTCGACATGCTCAGCGAGGACGAGCTGCTGGTCGCGCGGATGGGCGCGATCTTCGGTCTTCGCTTCTGGCTTGGCGGCGTCACAGCGCTGCTCCGAAAAACCCAGGATCGGGCGCGGACGCTCAAGGAGTTCGGCCAGGACGGGGTGCCGGAGCGGGTCGCGCGGGCCTGCAATACCCTGGTAGACACCGGGCTGGTTGTGCGAGAGCGCTCGACGATTCTGCCCTCGGAGACGGGTTTTCGGTTCGTGGACGTCGGCGATCTCGACAAGCTGCTGGAGCTGATCGAAGAGGATGAGCGCACGGCGTTGATCTACCGCGCCGCGGTGTGGTTGGAGCTTGTGGGCAAACAGCGCGGCGATGGGCTGGCCGACATCCTGGCGCCGCTCTGGCTGGCGGCGGGAGAGCGGACCCACGCGGCGCACCTGTACTTGCACGCGGGCGAGCGCGCGCGCGACGAGCTGCACCACGACGATGCCCAGCGCTACTTCGAACTAGCCCGCAATCTCGCGCCAGAAGCGGCACAGGACATTCAGCTCTTCAGCCTGATGGCGTTGGGCGATCTAGCGGAGCTCGACGGTCGGTGGGACGAAGCCGAGGCCCGCTTCCGCGACGTACTGGGGCTGGCGTGGGGCTATCGGGCACGGGGGCAAGGCGCGCAGGCGCTCCAGCGAATTGGCCGGCTATACCGCAGCAAAGGCAAGCTCAACATCGCGCTCGAGCATCTCATCGAGGGGATGAAGCTGTACGAAGCGGTCGGCGACGTCAGCGGTCTGGCCAGCTCCTGTGACGACATCGGCCGGGCGTACTGGTTGTCCGGCAACCTCAAACCCGCGCTGCGCTTCTTGCAGCGGGCGGCGCAGTACCGTGAGCGCAATGGCGATCGCGTCGGTTTGGCGACGACGCTGACCAGCCTCGGCATCCTGTCGATGACCGGCAATAACCTCGGTCGCGCGCGGACCTATCTCGAGCGTGCGGTGGCGCTGCGCCGCGATGGTCGACACGCCCACGGGTTGCTCGAGTCGCTGAACGCGCTTGGCGCCCTGCTGCTCACAGCCGGCGAGACCGACGCGGCGGTCGCGGCGATGGAGGAGGCGTACGAGCTCTCCAAGCGTGTCGGAAATCGTCGTATGCAGGGGATGTTGCAGAACAACCTTGGCGAGACGCTGATCAACGGCGGTCGGCTCGAGGACGGCGAGGGGCTCCTCTACAAGGCCGTGGAGAGCGCAGGGCGGCTCGCCGACCACAACCTGCTGTCCGACGCGTCGCGCAACCTCGCCATCGCCGCGCGACAGCGCAACGACGGCGAGCGCGCGCTGACGTGGGGTCGCCGCGCGGTGGCCGCAGCGCAGCTGTCCGACGTGACCCGCGTACGCGCCGCCGCGATGGGGACGCTCGCGGAGATCCTCGCCGATAGGAGCGAGATCGACGCCGCCGACTCCGCCTTCTCGCGCGCCGCGCAGCTGTGGAAGGAAGCCAATGAGATCGCAGGGCTGACGGGTTGTCTCCAAGCCCACGCCGCTTTCCTGGTCGGCCACGACCGCCAGACCGAGGCCGCTGAGCTGCTCCGCCGTGTCGACAACCTACAACGGCGTGTGGCCGGCTCGACCGCGCGCCTGCGTCAGACCGACTGACGCTCGGGCAGCCGACATTGGCCGGGTGAAGCGCGCGCCATTTCGCCAAGAGCGAGCGACATCACGATCACACCTCGGGCCACGAACTCACCCACCAAACTACATTTAACTCTCTGACTATTCACAGTAAAGCACCTGTTAACCCAGGGTGCGTGCGGGCGATGTAGGTGGGCTGACAGCGATGTCATGGATCGGCCGCCTGTGACGGCGTCCCCCCCTCGCGTCTCCGCTCTAAATTTGTTGATTTTACTGATTTTTTTCTGCATTCATCGCCGTTGGCAGCGCTCTTGCATTTGTCACCGTGCGCAGGGACGACGGGGTCCCACGGAGGTGCAGCATGGGATCAATGGCCATCGACAAGGAGACGGATTGCGAGCTGGAAGGCCCGCGGTCGCCGCAGCATCACGACCCAGTCGCGCAGTCGGTCAGCGGACCAGCGATGCTCGTCGTCAACAAGCCCTACCGTGAGTCGAAGTCACGCGGCCCCAAATCGGCGGATCCGACGGTCATGTACCTGCAGGGTATCGGCCGCGTCTCCTTGCTGACCCGAGAGGGAGAGGCCGAGATCGCCGCACGTATGGAGTGCGCGTCAGCCGACATCCTTGAGATCTTGGAGGCCAACCCCTTCGCCCGGCCGCTGCTCTGCGAGCTGGCCGGACGCATGGCGACCGACATTGAGCTGCTGAAAGCCTGGACGGTGGATCACGACTGGCGTGACCGTGACGCCCGCATCACGACCCTGGCGCGGGCCGAGCGCTTCAAGAAACGCGCCGAGGAGATGGACGCCGACATCGAGCTGCAGCGCGGGCTCAGTGACGACCCAGAGGCGCGCACCGAGGAATTGAACCAAGCGATGCGCCTGAAATTCCGGGTTTTCTCGGAGAACCGCGTCGGTGATCGTCTGATCACGGCCGCGCTCGAGCATTTCTACGTGCAGGGTGGCGCCGTTGTGCGTGCGGCCCGCGCCTTCAGCGATGCGCTCAACGACAGCGGCCTCAGTCGCGAGGACGCCTTGGCGCTGGACGTCGGTATTATCGAGAAACGAGCGCGCAGCGAGCGCGCCAAGCAGCGTCAACAGGTCGCGATCACCCGGCTTGCCCTCGAGGAGGCGGAGCTCGCGTTCGGCGCTCAGGCTGCAAACGCGTCGCGTGGACTGCGGCGGATTCGCGAAGCCCATCGCCTCATCGAAGAGGCCCGCAGCGTGATGATTCAGGCCAATTTGCGCCTCGTGGTGAGCATCGCCAAGCGCTACATGAACCGCGGGATGCACATGCTGGACCTGGTTCAAGAGGGCAACATCGGGCTGATCAAGGCCGTCGAGAAGTTTGAGTGGCAGCGTGGCCACAAGTTCTCGACCTACGCGACGTGGTGGATTCGCCAGAGCATCACCCGGTCCATCGCCGACCATGGCCGCACGATTCGCATCCCAGTGCATCTCATCGAGGCCCTCAACCGCATCATGCGAGAGCGGGCCCGTCTTGAGCAGCAGCTCGGTCGGGAACCTACGCATGAGGAGCTATCGAAGGTCGTCGAGCAGCCGATCGATCAGATTGAGCACATTCTGAAGATGGTGCGGACGCCGCTGTCGCTCGACGCTTCGGTCGGTGAAGAAGACGAGGCCAAGCTGGCCAACTTCATCGAGGACACCAAGGCGGTTCGACCGCTCGACGAGTGCCTGCGGGCCGATCTAGCCCATCAGACCCGCCGTATGCTGACGCGCCTCAAGCCGCGCGAAGAGGCGGTGCTGCGGCTGCGCTTTGGCATCGGCGGCGGGCAGACGATGACGCTGGAGCAGGTCGGTTCGATGTTCAAGCTGACCCGCGAGCGCATCCGCCAGATCGAGACCGCAGCGCTGAAGAAGCTGCGCGCCACGCCGTGCGCTGAGACCCAGACCTACCATGAGGCTGACTAGCGCGCCGATCAGAAGAGATAAGGGAGCCACGCTGCATCGCCAGCAATGCGCATTGCTGGCGATGTGCATTGCTGGCGACGCTGCGCCTGGGCTAGACTCCGCCGCCGTCGGAGAATCCTGTCCTCCGCGTGACGCGCCGCAGTGCGCTAGGAGTTCCCACCCATGGCGAATATGCCCCGAGTCGCGCTGCTACTAGCGGCGGTTGTGCTGGTGCTGGTCGGCTGCAAGAGCCCCGCGCAGCGTGCACGTGTGCTGACCAAGGACCAAGAGCGGCTCATCACGGACAACGTGCTGAAGGCCGCACCGAAGATGCAGCACGACCACAAGATCGACTTCGAAGATCGCGTCACGCTGCTCGGCTACGACCTGACGGGCGCGACCACGGCTGGAAACACGGTCGAGCTCGCCATGTATTTCAAAGTGAACAAGCCGGTGAGCGGGGATTGGAAGATCTTCGTGCACTTCGAGGCGCCGGGCAAACGTCGGCAGCCCTTTGATCACTACGGCGTCGGCGAGCTGTATCCGGTGGGTCAGTGGAAGAAGGGCGAGATCATTCGGGACAAGGTGACGATCGCCATCCCCAAGGATTGGCCTAACGGCAAGACCCAGCTCCTCGTTGGCTTCTTCGATTGGGGTGCGTGGTCGAAGGCCAGCCAGAACCGACGCTTGAAGCTGGCGGCGGGGAGCAAGAAGCACGGCACAGCCGACGATCGCGCGCTTGTCACGACGGTCGAGGTGACCGGCGGCGCCAAGCCGGGCAAGCGCCCCGCACCGCAGGCGCGGGCGCCGGCGCCGACGTACCAGGCGATGAAGCAGAGTAAAGCGCCGATGATCGACGGTAAGCTCGACGATTGGGCCGGGGTGCGGCCGACCGCGCTGTTCAAGCAGCCTGACGGGCGACCGCTGAACAAGGCCTACGAGACAGCCGCGCGCATCACGTGGGACGACACGCACCTCTACGTCGCTTTTGAGACCAAAGACGACGACATCCGCAACACGCACACCGCCAACGACACCACGCTCTGGGAAGGCGACGTGGTCGAGATGTTTGTACAGCCGGCTGGCAGCGCGGCGTATTACGAGTTCCAGTGGACGCCGAACAACGCGACCTTCGACGCGAAGTTCACGGACCATCGCAAGCCCGCGTGGCAGGAGGCGGCCAAGTGGAACGCGGGCGGCAAACACGCCGTGGCGCTCGACGGCAGCGTCAACAGCGACGAGGGCAGCGACAAGGGGTGGACCGTCGAGGCGGCGATCCCCTTCAGCGCGCTGGGTGGCGCCCCGACAGCCGGCGCGACGTGGACGATCAACCTCTATCGCATCGACTCCAAGGGCACCCACAACCTCGCGTTCATGGGCGCGTGGGCACCTGTTGGCGGCGATTTCCATGGGTTGAAGGACGCGGGCAAGGTGACGTTCGTCGCCGGGCAGTAGTCGTGAATGAGCGCGGGACGCGAGACGCAGCCGCCGCGGTGCCGCTGCCGTCCGACGGTTTTGAGCGGCTGATCGCGGTGATGGCGCGGCTGCGGGATCCTGAGCGCGGCTGCCCCTGGGATCTGGCGCAGAGCCTCGACAGCCTCAAGCCTTTCTTGGTCGAAGAGTCCTACGAAGCGCTCGACGCCATCGACGCGCTCGGCGCCGCCGCCAGGGTTGCGACGCTGCACGGCGCCCCGGGCGACGCCGCGGTGACGGCCGAGGTCGATCCAGCCCTGATCGCCAATCATCGCGCCGAGCTCGGCGACGTGCTGCTGCAGGTGGCGTTTCAGTCCCAGCTGGCGGCGGAGTTCGGCTGGTTCACGGCCGACGACGTCGCGCATGGCATCGCCGACAAGATGGTGCGCCGCCACCCACACGTCTTCGCCGACGCCGGCTCAGACAGCGATCCAGCCCAGCCGCCGGACAAGATCACCGCCGATGACGTCGTCACCAACTGGCAGGCGATCAAGGCCGCCGAGGCGCGCGCAGCCGGCGAGACGGGGGTGTTGGCGGGCGTGCCGCGTCATCTCCCTGCCCTGCTCCGGGGTCAGCGCATCGGCGCCAAGGCGGCCCACGTCGGTTTTGATTGGCCAGACGTGACGGGCGCCATGGCCAAGGTCGATGAGGAGCTAGAAGAGCTGCGCGACGCGATGTCCAGCGGCGACACGCGCGCCATCGAACATGAGCTGGGTGATGTGCTGTTCGCGCTCACCAGCGCCGCTCGCCATCTGGGGGTCGACGCGGAGCAGGCCCTGCGCACGACGCTGGATCGCTTCCAAGCCCGTTTTGCGGGGGTTGAGCGACGCATGGCGCAACACATGCGTGCGGGCGAAGACCAGCCCGATCTCGCGACACTCGAGCGGTGGTGGCAGGCAGCCAAGGCGGACAACGCCGCCGCCGAGCGAGGTTGAGGCGTCATGTCGTTTGTGCACCTACACGTCCACACGCAGTACTCGATCGCGGACGCGACGACGCGGGTCGACGAGATCGCGGCGCGCTGTGCCGAGCTGGGCATGCCGGCAGTGGCGTTCACCGACCACGACAACCTGTACGGCGCCGTCGACTTCCATAAGGCGTGCAAGAAACACGGGGTCAAGCCGATCTACGGCGCCGCCCTGTCCATCTCGGCGCGGCCCATGGGCGAGCACGTGCTGCGGACCCACCAAATCAACGTGCTGGCCATGAATCAGGTCGGCTACAAGAACCTGCTCTATCTGATCTCCAAGGCGCACCTGGAGGCGCCGAGCGGCGGCCAGCCCCGCATCGACCACCGCATCTTGGCCGAGCACAACGAGGGCCTGCTGTGTCTGACCGGCAACCTCTCCAGCGAGGTCACCAACGCCTTGCTGCGTGGTCAGCAGCGAGAGGCGGAGCGCCACCTGCGGCGCTACAAAGACATGTTTGGCGATCGGCTCTACGTCGAATGCCAGCTCACCGATTTGCGCGAGCACATCCAGGTGCTGCCAGACCTGATCGCGCTAGGCGAGGCGAACGGCGTGCCATGCGTCGCCAGCAACGACGTGCACTATCTCGATCGCAGCCAGGCGCGGGCCCACGAAGTGCTGATGTGCATCGGGCTGTCGATCCAGGCGCGACCCGATCCGAGCTGGCTGCCGACGACAGACTATTTTTTCGCCAGCCCTGACGAGATGCGGGATCGCTTCCACAAGTACCCGGAGCTCTGCGCGCGGACCCTGGAGGTCGCGGAGCGATGTAACGTCGAATTGCAGCTCGACACCTACTATTTGCCCCAGTTTCCGGTGCCGGAAGGCGAGACCATCTCGACCTACTTCAAGAAGATCTCCGAGGCCGGCTTGGAGGAGCGCTTCGCTGAGTTCCGCGCCAAGGAGTTCGCGTTCGACCCAGAGGTGTACCGCGCCCGGCTCGCGGTCGAGATCGGCGTCATCGAGGAGATGGGCTTTCCCGGCTACTTCCTGATCGTCTGGGATTTCATCAAATGGGCCAAGGATCAGGGCATCCCCGTCGGACCGGGTCGCGGCTCTGGCGCCGGCTCGCTCGTCGCGTATTCGCAGCGCATCACCGATCTGGACCCGCTGCCCTACCACCTGCTTTTTGAGCGTTTTCTCAACCCCGAGCGCGTGTCGATGCCCGACTTCGACATCGACTTCTGCGTGCAACGCCGCGGCGAGGTGATCGCCTACGTCGCGGACAAGTACGGCAAAGATCAGGTCGGCCAGATCGTGACGTTTGGCACGCTGAAGGCGAAGGGTTCGGTGCGGGATTGTGGCCGCGTGCTGGGGCTCGATCTGGCGAAAGTGAACGAGGTCGCCAAGCTCGTGCCGGACATGGCGCCGAGCCTCGCCAGCGCGTTGAAAGACGAGCCCAGGCTGCGGGAGTTCGCCGACCAGGACCCGGAGGTGCAGCTGTTGCTCGACACCGCTGAGCAGCTCGAGGGCGCGGTGCGGCAGACGGGCATCCACGCCGCCGGGGTCGTGATCTCCGAGCTGCCGCTGTGGAACTACGTGCCTGTCGCGCGCGGCGCCAACGGCGAAAACATCGCGATGTTCGCCAAAGAGGAGGTCGAACAGGCTGGGCTGGTGAAGTTCGACTTCCTCGGCCTGAAGAACCTCACGATGATCCAGTTCGCCGTGGATCTGATCAACGAGGGCCGACGCGCACGGGCGCTCGACGCCGGTGAGCCGGTGGAGATCTTCGACATCACCCAGATCAAGCTCGACTCCAAGCCCGCGTACGAGGTCATGGGCCGCGGCGACACGGGCGGCATCTTTCAGATGGAGTCGAGCGGGTTCACCGGCATGATCATGCGCATGGCGCCGTCGGAGTTTGAGGACATCATCGCCGCTGGCGCGCTCTACCGGCCTGGCCCGATGGGGCTCGGCATGCACAACAACTACATCGAGCGCAAACACGGCCGCGAAGAGGTGAAGGTCGACCACCCGATCCTCGCGCCGATCTTGAGCGAGACGTACGGCGTGATGGTCTACCAGGAGCAGGTCATGCAGGTGGCCCGCGAGATGGCGGGCTATTCGCTCGGTGGCGCCGATCTGTTGCGCCGGGCGATGGGCAAGAAGAAGGTCAGCGTGATGGACCACCATCGCCAGATCTTCAGCGAAGGCGCAGCGGAGCGTGGCGTCACCAAGGAGATCGCCGACGGCGTCTTCGACCAAATGGCGCAGTTTGCGTCCTACGGGTTCAATAAATCGCACGCGGCCGCCTATGGCTTGGTCACCTATCAGACCGCCTACCTGAAGGCGCACTTCACCACCGAGTTCTACGCCGCCCTGCTGACGGCCGACAAAGACAACACCGACAAGGTGGTGCAGTACATCCAGGACGCGCGCCGGTCGAATCAGCGCGTGTTGCCGCCCGACGTCAACCAAAGCAAGCTGACGTTTTCGGTGCCAGATGGCGCGATCCGATTCGGTCTCGGCGCGGTGCGCAACGTCGGTGAAGGCGCGATCGAGGCGCTGCTAGAAGCCCGAGAATCCGGCCCGTTTGAGTCGCTCTTCGATCTTTGTCGGCGGGTGGACATGCGCAAGGTGAACCGCCGCGTCATCGAAGCGTTGGTCAAATGCGGCGCCATGGACTCATTCGGTGTCACCCGCGAGACGCTGTGGGCCAACATCGCCAAGGCGATTCAGCGCTCGCAGGAGGCCCAGAAGGAGAAAGAGACTGGCCAGGGCTCGCTGTTTGGGGCGCTGAGTGGGGGCGCGGCGGGCATCGACGTGGCGGACGTCTACCTGCCGGCGAAGGAGAGTTGGACCCTGCGTCAGACCCTGGAGAGCGAGAAGGACGTGCTGGGATTTTACGTGACTGGCCATCCGCTCGATCGCTACAAACCCAAGTTCTATCGGCTCTCCTGCAAGAACCTCGCGGTCGCGCGTGACGCGAACATCCTCAAGCGCGCCAAGGGCCGCAAGCGGGTGAGCGTCTTCATCGCGGCGATGGTGGTGGCGTACCGGGAGATCATCACACGAGCGGGCAAACGCATGGCTTTTGTGACCCTGGAGGATCTCTCTGGCCAGCACGAGGTCATGTGTTTCGCGCGCACCCTGGAGGTCGCCGCTGGGGTGCTGCAGAGCGGGGAGCCGCTGCTGATTACGCTGCAAGCCTCGCCCGATCGCGACGATCCAGAGCAGGTGCGCCTGATTCTCGATGAGGCCGAGTTGCTCGACGACGCCGTCGGCCGATTGACGGACCACCTCTGCGTGCGACTGACCGCCGAACAATGCCGTGGCCGCGGCCTCTTGGACCTGCACCGGCTGCTGCTTGAGGCGCAAGCGTGGGCGCAGGACCAGGTGCGCGCCAACATCGCCGGCGAGACGACGCCGACCGCGCCAGAGCCCACGCTCTACCCGGTTGAATCAGCGGACGCGACGCCGCCGGCCGCCGCGCCCCAAGGGGTACAGGGCTCTGTGTTTGACGCGCGTCCGGCGACGGCGCTGGGGTCGCAGCCGGGGACCACCGCAGGACGCAAATCGCTGAGAACGCTGGGGCCCGGCAGCCTCCCGGATGCGGTGCTGCGGCTGGAGTCAGCGCCGATCGTCGACGTGCAGGCGGTCGAGATCGGACCCGAGAAAAAACCGCTCAAGCTGGCGCCGGTGCGGCTCCATGTGCGCGTTCCGGGTGTCGGTTTGGCGATGATTCGCGCCACCGAACGCCTGACCGTCGCGCCGACCGCCCACTTGATCGGCGAGATCGAGCGATTGCTGGGCCGGGGCACGGTCGCGTTGGGCTAGGACCGCGAGCGCCTCCCCGCGAAGGTCGTTCCGGAGACTGCACCCAGGATCCGTCACTCCGCAGCGCCGGGCGCCGCATTGAGTCCTGCCATTACAGCGAGTTGTTGTAGATCATCCAGCTGTTTCCCTCACGCTTCAACGTGATCGGCGCGGGATTGTCGCGGTGCCGGCTCGAGAGGAACACCTTCACGCTGCTGGTGTCCGGCGTAGGCTTCGCTGGCACGATACGGGTGACCTGCAGGCTGAACGTCTTGCCCTTGCCGACGTAGCTGGCCGCGTATTTGCGGAAATGCCGCCACTGGTAGCGGCGCAGGTGGATGCGAGCGTTCGGGTTGTGGCGATTGATCTCGACGTTCAGCGGGACGTAACAGTCAAACCCGCTCGACTCGTCGAAATCGAGCACGCAATGAAAGGCCTGGCGAACGGTCCACAGTGGCTCGCCTGACGGGAACTTGACCACCCGTTGCCCGACGTCCTTCTTGGCCGGGGCGGCGTGGCCACGCGATGGCGCGGTAGGCGTTGGCCGCCGCACACTCGGCGGTTTGGCGCGTTTCTTGACGCGGACTTGCGCGTCGGCGGCGCCCGCGGTGGGCGCGTCGACGAGGGTGATCGCCGCGCACGCGATCAGCACAGCGAGAACGCGGGTCAGGGAGCGATGCACGATCATGAGGAGACTCCGGTGATAGGCCCAGCGAGCGACCAAACTGAGGCGCTCTGTGGGGGAGATTGGACGGTAGCAGAGCGGCGAAAACGGAACAACGCGGCGCCGGACGCGGCCCAGGGGGCAGCGCACACCTACGGAGAACGTGCCAACGGACCCGACGATTCACTTACGGCAGCCGCGGCGGGGTTGCGCCGGCGACATTTGCACGGTGATACGGTAGATCAGGAGCGCACCATCACGTTGGAGAGGAGTGAGTCACATGCAGCGTCCCCGCATCGAACCAGCGCTGGCGACCGACAAATCCGCGGTGATCGCGCTCTTCGCCGAAGACCTGACCGCGCTGCGCATGACTGTGGACCTCGCGATCCTGGGCAGCGTGTTCGACGGTATGCAAGCGGATCCGCGAACGGTCGTGCTGGTCTGCAGAGCGGAAGCAGCGGGCGTCGCAGCGGGGGTGCTGGTGGCCAGCCGCATTCTGAGCGTCAAACATGGCGGCCAGTCGCTCTGGATCGAGGAGCTGTATGTTGGCAACCTGCACCGACAGCGTGGTTTTGGCCGCGCGCTCGTCGCGGGGCTGCTGACGCTGGCGCGCGAGGAAGGCATCAAGGGCATCGATCTTGAGGCGTATCACGGCAACGACACGGCGGCGCTGCTCTACCGCAGCGTCGGATTTCGGCGACTCGGGCGCGAGCGCTTCACCTATCATACCGACTGGGACGTCGACGACGACGAGTAGCCGCGGCCCGTGCCATTGGCGCAGCCCCACCGGTCACAGCCGCACCAGCCACGGCCGCAGCGGCCACAGTGACCCCAGCTGCGGTCGCCACGACTGATTGATTTCCTCCGAGCGAGGGTTGAGCGTCGGCAGTCCGACGCAACCGGGAGTTCTGCACATGCACGTCCGCACGCCCGAGAAGAGCGCCGCATTTGCCGCCTTGTTGGCGAAGGGCATCACCGCCCTCCACATGGATGCGCGCGTCGCTGGCCTGCGCGTGCCCTCGCACCTGCGTGATCGCAGTTGGCTGGTGCTGAACTTCTCCTACGGCTACCAGCTCAGCGATTTCAACTTTGACGACGACGGCGTGCAGGCCTCTCTGTCCTTCGGAGGCCGACCTTTTCCGTGTTTTGTGCCCTGGGAGGCCGTGTTTGCGATGTCGGACGAGTCGCGCGACACGTTTCATTTTTGGCAGGAGGAGATGCCGCCGGAGGCCTTGGCGTCGCTGGCCGAAGCCAGCGCAGCGGCCGTCTCGCCGGACCGAGAGGCCGACGTCGCGGCGCCGACTGACACCGATCGCGGGCACCGCAGTCCCGCGCTCGCGCCAGCGCGAGCATCGCCAATGGGTGCCGCCCCGGACGAAGATGCAGCGCCGGCACGGAAGCGGCCGACGTTCGGTGTGATCGACGGCGGTGGCGAACGCTCAGGCGGTCGTGACGGCCACCTCGAAAGGATCAAGTAGCGCTGTCCGGTCCCCAAGGCGCCTGAAGGTCCACTATGCACATCCTCGTGGTCTCTCAGTTCTTCCACCCCGAAATGGGCGCGCCGGCCGCGCGTTTTGGCGATTTCGGTCGCTACTGGCTGGAGGCTGGTCATCGCATCACCGTCCTGAGCACGTGGCCCAACGCCCCACGCGGCCTCGTCTACGAAGGCCACCAGCAGCGACCGTGGGCGGTGGAAGACATCGGTGGCATTCGGGTGATTCGCACGCCGGTGCTGGCCTTGGGTGGCTACAGCCCCGGTCGTAAGGCGTTGCTGTACGCGACCTTCGCGGCGAGCGCGCTGATGCAAGGCGCGCTGCGCAACCTGCGACCGGACATTGTGATCGGCACCACGCCGCCGCCGACGGTGGGATACGTCTCCCTGCTCCTGGCGCGGCGGTTTGGCGTACCGCACGTGCTCGACGTCCGTGATATCTGGCCAGAAGCGGTGCTGAACGCTGGCCGCGTGCAAGCCTCGGTGGCGGTGGCGACCCTGGAGCGGCTCAACGGTGTGGTCTTGCGCCGGTCCGCCGCGATCACGACGGTGAGTGAAGGCAAACGGACGCGGTTGCTGGAGTTGGGCGCCAAACAGGGGCACGTGCATGTGATCCCGAATGGTGTCGATCTGGACCGATTCGACCGCGAGGCGACGGAGTCCCAGGCTGAGACGGAGGCGGTGCTGCGCAAGGCGGGCGTGCCGGCTGGTGCGACGCTGGTGACCTACGCTGGCGTCTTCAACCCGCCCCAGGGGCTCGATCTCGTGCTGGATGTGGCGCAGCTGCGGTTGAGGCGACCGGCCGATCCGGTCCACTTCTTGTTGATCGGCGATGGTGAGCTGCGGACGCACTTGGGGCGGCGGGTCGCGGCGGAAGGGCTGACCAACGTGCACATCAGCGGACCTGTGCCACGCGCGCTGGTCGCCCCGATCTATCGACGATCCTGGGCTTCCGTGGTTATTTTGCGGCCTCGCAAGGACGCGCATACCGTGCCCAGTAAGCTCTACGAGTGCATGGCGACACGCCGGCCCGTGCTGCTGAGCGCCGACGGTGAGGCAGCTGACCTCGCGGCTGCCGCCCGCTGCGGTCCCATCTCACGAGCGGGCGACATCGCGGGGTTGCAGCGCGGTATCGACGCGCTGCTCGCCGACCCTGTGGCGGCGCGGAGCCATGGCCTCGCGGGCCGCGCCTACGTGGAGGCCAACAACGATCGGGCCGGGCTGAGTCAACTCTTTCTCGAGGTGCTCTGCGACGCGGTGGCGCGGTGACCGGGCCGGAACGTGGCGCACTCGGACCGCGGCGGGTCTGGCGTACGCTCGCGCCGCTGCCGCCCCTTCAGCACGTTCATCGCGCCGCCAACGTGCTGCGCAAACGGACTTGGGCGCCGTGGTTGCCACAGCTCGTCGCCGCGTGGCGACGACGCGCTGCGTCGATCGCGATCGACGCGACCGCGATGGAGCGACTCGACGTCGCGCTCAGCGTTGCGCCCCGGCTCGATAGCGCTGCCGCGAGCGCTGGCCACCTCGTCGCCGCCGGTAGACACGTCGCGAGCCTGCCTCCCGCCTCCTGGCAGCTCGACGGTGCCCGGCCGCTGGAGGTCTACGAGGCCCACTACCTCGGCTGGGCGGAGGCGCTGGTGGCGACGGGCGATGACGCCGATTTCGCGCGCTGCTGGCGCAGCGTCGAGTCCTGGCACCGCCAAGCACCGGCGCTCACGCAGCCGTGGGAGCCGTATCCACGGGCCCGCCGCGCGCTGTCGTGCCTGCGCGCGGCGGCGCGCCTCAGGCGCAGCGCCGACCCACGAGCGCCGCTGCTGCAGCGGTGGTTGCACGAGATCGCGCTGACGGCGGCGCTGCCGCTGGGCGGCCTGCTCGAACGCCATCTCGGCGCTAACCACCTGCTCGTCAATCGGCTCGCCCTGGCGGCGATCGGCGCGGCGATGGCGCCACCAGCGAGGCGTGCGCATGCCGACGTTGAGTCTTGGCCGGCGGCGCTGATCCGCGAGTGGCGCGGCCAATTCCGCTCGGACGGCAGCCACGTCGAAGGGTCGGCGATGTACCACGCGCAGTTGCTTGAAGACGCGCTCACCGTCGCGCACCTCACGGGGCCGACGCACGGGCTGGCAGCGGACATCCGCACAGCGACGCGCTGGTGCAGCGGCATGCAGCACCCAGACGGCGCGCTGCCGGCGTTTGGCGACTGCGACCCCGGCGTGCTGGCAGACCTGCCCCTGCTGCGCCACGCGCTCGCCAGCGCGACGCCGTCGGCGCCCGCGCCGCACCAGAGCGCGTGGGTCGCGCGGGCCAACGGTGGCGACGTGATGGTGCACACCGGCCCGATGGTGTTCACGCCCCAGCCAGGTCACGCGCACGCCGACGGGCTGTCCCTGGAGTACAGCCACCAAGGCCAGCGCGTGCTCTGCGACGCCGGACTTTCGGGCTATGCGCTGGCTCCGTTGCGGCCTTGGAACCGCAGCGAAGCGGCGCACAGCGTCGTGGAGGTGCCGGGCGATGGGCAGTTGGAGCTCTGGGGCAGCTTTCGGGTCGGCGCGCGCGGCGAGACCAGCGTCGTCGCGACAGGCGTCCACGCAGGCTGGCAATGGCTCGCGGCGCGCCTGTCTTGGCCCAGCGGGCGCCATCACCAGCTGCGCCTCGTCGCCCTGGGCCCGTTGGGGTCGCTCTATCTGGTGGACCAGGTCGATCACCGCTCACCGCCGGTGCTTGCGGCCTTGCAGCGGCTGCGCCTGCACGAGGCGATCGCGCCGATCAGCGATCGCGGCGATTGGCGGCTCACGGGCGCTGGCGCGCTGAGTGTTCAGAGCTCGGGCGCCTACGTCGCCGAGCCATCGCGCCGGTTTCCGCGGCGTGGTCGCGAGGTCGCGACCACAACCCTGGTCGGGATCATGCCTTCCGGGGTGCCACGCCACACGTTGCTGAGCGACAGGTTGGGGTTGGCCGATGTCCGCGCGCGCTTGGCGCCGGTGTGGAAGTCGGTAGCCGCGCGGGCGCACATCCGGTAGAAGGCGGAGCCAGTGGCACCCAATAAGAGAGATCCAACGGATGCCGCGCGGCAACAAACTATGTTGATGGCGACACCGCGTCGTTTTTAACACGCGATGCGCCGCAGATACCGCTTCCGTCTCGACACACCATCGGCCTGATCCCACCCATATCGTCGACCGTCGGTCGTCTTGTTCTCCAGCCTCAGCGTCCATAGGAGCCCCGTGCGTAGCTATCTCGTCGCATTCTTGCTAGCGCTGGGAGTCTCCGCCTTGCTCACACCGATGGTGTTAGGGGCCGCCCGCCGATTGCGACTATTCGACGCGCCAGACGGTGTTCGGAAGATCCACACGACCGCCACACCCAGGCTCGGCGGCATCGCGATCGCGGCCGGGTTCTTCGCGCCGATCATCGGGCTGGTGCTGTACACCAACAAATTCGCCGTGAACCTGCAGAGCGACATCGTCCGGCTGACGCTCTTCATCGCCGGCGGCATCGCGATCTTGCTGCTCGGCCTGGTCGACGACATCAGGGGCGTCGGCGCCTGGGGCAAACTCACCGTTCAGACGGGCGTCGGTGTCGCGCTGTGGTACGGCGGGTTGTCGTTCGATCACATCTTCATATTTGGCCACGACCTGACCTTCGGCGTGCTCAGTCTGCCGCTGACGGTGGTGTGGGTCGCGGGCATCATCAACGCGATGAACCTCATCGACGGTCTCGACGGCCTCGCCGCCGGCGTCGCCTTTTTTGCCGCGTTTTCGCTGTTTCTAATCTCGCTGATCGACGGCAACACCATGCTCGCGCTGTTCGCCGCGGCGCTCGCAGGCAGCGTGTTGGGCTTCCTGCTCTACAACTTCAATCCGGCGCTCATCTTCATGGGAGACTCCGGCAGCATGACGATCGGCTACGTTTTCGCGGCCTGCGCGCTGTGGAGCGCGGGAAAGCGATCGACCGCGGTGAGCCTCGCGCTGCCGATTCTGGCCCTCGGCCTGCCGATCTTCGACACGCTGTTTGCCTTCGGTCGGCGGGCGGTTCGCGGCCAATCACCCTTCGAATCCGATCGCGGCCACATCCACCATCGCCTCGTGGATTCGGGGTTCAGCCACCGTCAGTCCGTGCTGCTGCTCTATCTGCTGTGCTGCATATTTACCGGCGCGGCTGTCATCACGCGCGCCACGGACGACCCGGTCTACAGCGTCGTGCTGGTGTCCCTGACCATCGTGGTCTTCGTCGCGGTGCGCGCGGTGCGAAGCCACTTCGAAGGACACGCGGCGCCCGCGGCCGAAGAGCTCACGCCGCCGACGCAGCCCGACGCCTAGGCTCGGGGGTGGGCCCGATCGTAGATCACCCGCAGCCGCTCACGGTGCACGTGGGTGTAGATCTGCGTCGTGCCGATGTCGGCGTGGCCGAGCATGGCTTGCACCGAGCGCAGATCGGCGCCACCGGCGAGCAGGTGCGTCGCGAACGAATGGCGCAGGCGGTGCGGTGAAATCGACTTCTCGATCCCGGCCGCCTCGGCGTGACGTTTGATCAACTTCCAGAAGCCCTGGCGCGTCATCTGGCGACCTTGACCCGTGATGAACAGCGGCGCCGTGTGCCCACCGCGGCGGCTCCGGGCGGCGGCGCTCCGCGCGATGAAAGGTCGTCCATCCGACAGGTAACACAGCAACGTCGCGCGGGCTTGCTCGCCAATCGGCACGAGGCGCTCCTTGCGACCCTTGCCCATGCACGTGACCACGCCGCGATCGAAGTCGACGTCGCCGTTGCGAAGCGACACCAGCTCGGTGACGCGCAGCCCCGTGGCGTACAAGGTCTCGAGCATCGCGCGGTCGCGCAGGCCACGCGCCGTGTCGGCGTCGGGCGCCGCCAGCAGACTCGCGACTTCGGCCGGGGTCAGCACGTCGGGCAGCGTCCGGGGCTGTTGTGGCATGTCGAGCAGCGCGGCCGGGCTCTCATCCAGCTCACCCAGATCGACGAGGAAGCGCGAAAAGGCCCGCAACGTCGACATATGGCGCGCCACGCTGCGGTCGTGCAGACCGCCCTCGCGGAGATCGCCGAGATATTCCATGAGCACATCGCGCGTCAGATCGCTGGGCGCGGTGAGCTTGAGCGTCGTCAGGACGAACCGCTCGAAACGGTGCAGGTCGCGGCCGTACGCGGTCACCGTGTTCACCGAGAGGTTTCGCTCCAGGCGTAGGTGCAGCAGAAACCGTTCGATGGTTGCGGAGAGACGAGCGGATGTTTCTTGTGTCTGTATTGGCATGGCAAGACCGATCTTGTTGAGGGATGCCAAACGGTCAAACTTTTCTTGGTTCCGAAGGGTTCGGGGATTTTCTTGACACCGAAAGTCGGCCCCTTGAGGTCGCCGATCGACCTTAGATCGCGGCCGATTCGCGGCAGTTGCCCCGCTCAGGAGGTGGCTGTCTTCTGCGCCTGCGCGTGGAGCCGGTACAGCAGGTCGAGCGCGGCGCGTGGCGTCAAAGTGTCCGGATCGAGCGTCCGCAGGTCCTCGATGAGCGCGATGGACTCCGGGGCGATCCTGGGCGCTGGCGAGGGCGGGCTGTCGAAGAAGCTCAGCTGCTGCGGTGGCTGGCCTGAGGGCACGGTGCGCGCGCCCCGCTCTAGCTCGGAGAGCACGCCTCTGGCCTGATCGATCACCGATTCGGGCAGCCCAGCGAGGCGCGCGACGGTGATGCCGTGAGAGCGATTGGTGGGGCCCGGCTGCAGGCTGTGCACAAAGACGATGTCGTCACCGTGCTCACGGACGGCGACATGCACGTTGTGCAGATGCGAGAGCGACCCCTCAAGCGCGGTCAGCTCGTGGTAGTGGGTCGCAAACATGCAGAGCGCGCCGGCGTCGTCGTGCAGCGACTCGACGACGGCCTGGGCGATCGCGAGGCCATCCCACGTCGAGGTGCCGCGCCCGATCTCGTCGAGCAGCACCAGCGTTCTCGGGGTGGCGTGGCTCAGAATTGCGGCGGTTTCGCGCATCTCGACCATGAACGTAGAGGCGCCTTCGGAGATGTCGTCGGACGCGCCGATGCGCGTCATGACGGCGTCGAGCACAGACAGGCGCGCGACTTCAGCGGGCACAAAACCGCCGGCCTGCGCCAGGATGACGGCCAACGCCACCTGTCGCATGACCGTCGACTTGCCCGCCATGTTGGGGCCCGTGAGCAGCATGACGCGTGTGCCGTCGTGGCTCAGGTGCACATCGTTGGGCACAAAGGCGCGCGACTCCAGCATCTGCTCGACGACTGGATGCCGACAGGCGAGCAGCTCCAGACGGACGGGATCGTGATCAGGCCGCAGCTCCGGGCGGCAATAGTGATGCGTCACGGCGACGGCGGCGAACGAGGCGTGCACGTCGATCTCGGCGAGCGCGGCGGCGATGCGACGGAGGGCGCCGGAGCGATCGGAGAGCCACGCCGTCAATTGCAGAAAGATCTGGGATTCGAGGGCGACGCGCTGGTCACGGGCGGTGAGGAGGCGCTGCTCAAAGTCCGATAATTCGGGCGTTGTGTAGCGTTCGACGTGTTTGAGGGTCTGCACCCGGCGATAGTGCTCCGGCACAACGTGGCTGCGCGCGCGTGACACCTCGATGCCATAGCCGGCGACGCGGTTGAACCGCACCTTGGTGGTGGCGATCCCCAACAACTCACGCTGCTGCAGGGTGAAGCGCTCGAGCCAACCGGTGCTGTGGTCGCAGAGCTCGATCAGATCATCCAGGGCGCCGTTGACGCCAGGACGAATCACGCCGCCGTCGGACAGCTGGTTGTGGGGTTCGTCAGCCAACACCGCGCACAGCTGCGCGGCGATCTCGGCGCCTTCATCGAAGGCGGCGACGAGGTTGGCGAGACGTGGGGCGACAGGGCCGAGCGGAGCCAACGCGGCGGCAAGATCGGGGAGGCGCAGCAGCGTTGTTCGCGCCGCGACGAGCTCGCGCGGGGTCACCAAGCCGACGGCGGCGCGCCCCACCATACGCGCCAGATCGGCGCTGCCGGTCAGCAGCGAGCGGACCTCATCACGTGCGCCGCCGAGCAAGGCCTCAACGGCGCCGTGGCGCGCGCGCAGGTCGTCACGGTCGGCCAGCGGCGCCAGCAACAGCCCTCGGAGGGCGCGCGCCCCCCCAGCGGTACAGGTCCGGTCCACCGCCGCCAGCAAGGCGCCCGCGCGCCGGCCGTGGCGGGAGGTCTCGAGCAGCTCCAGGTGGCCGACAGCCTCGCGGTCAAGCCGCAAGTGCGTCAGGGCGTTGAGCGGCGCCGGTTGTCCGAGCAATCCGAGACTCGCCGGGCGAACCTCGGCGAGATACTCGCGCAGATAGCCAGCGGCGCAGCCCGCCGCGTCGTCTCGATGCGCCTTCTGGACCGCCGGTGGCACCGGGCGCACCGACCACAACGGCTCTCTGCCACCCGCCGCCGCTTCCAGCCAAGGCCGCACGACCTCGGGCAGCAGGATCTCACGCGGCTCCAGGCGCACCAGCAGCGTCGCCAACCCGGCGGCGTGGGCCACCTCTGCGACCCGCAGATCGCCGGTGCTGACCTCGGCGACGGCGACGCCCAGCCCACCGCCGCGCCGCGGCACCAGCGCGACGAGGTGGTTAGCGCGCTTGCCGTCGAGGGCTTCGGTCTCCAACACCACGCCAGGCGTGATCACCCGCGTGACGCCGCGCTTGACGCACCCCTTGGCGAATTTGGGATCCTCGAGCTGCTCGACCACCGCCACGGAGCGGGACAACTCCAGCAGCTTCTGGAGGTAGCCGCTCATCGCGTGGTGGGGAAAGCCGCACATCGGGATCGGGCGCGCGTCGTTCTTGTTGCGCGACGTCAGCACCATGTCGAGCAGCGGCGCCGCTTCCAGCGCGTCCTCGAAAAACAGCTCATAGAAGTCGCCGAGCCGAAAAAAGACGATGGCGCCAGGATGGAGCCGCTTGGCGTCGATGAGCTGGCGCATCACCGGCGTGAGGGCGTCGTAGTCAGCGTCGGCGCTAACCAACCAATCGCGTTCGATCATCGAGGCAGCGTCCTAGGGTTCGCTGGTGCAGTGCAGCACCCGCACGATCGTTGGCCCGTTCTTCTCGGTGGCGCCGTCTGGCGCCGGGCAGGTGATCGCCTCTCTCCACTGCCACGCGGTGTCCGCACGCGCGATGAATTGGCCCGTGCCGCCGCGGGGAATCGTGGCGCACGTGCGGGTCTTGTCGCCTGGCTTCCAGATGTTGGGCTCGAGCTGACCGCCGATCAGGATCTCGACCAGCGCCACCTTTGAGCCACACGATTCGGGATCGACCTCGACCTGTAGGTCGCAGACTGACGTTGGGCACGTGCTGCCGACCGTCGCGGCACCGGCGGCGTCCTGACAGGCGCACGCGCCGAAGGGCAACGGGTCGATCGGCGCGACTGCGGTCGCGCAGCCCACGCAAACAAGCACGGCGACGGTCGCGGCAAAGAACGGCAGGACGCTGGTGGACATAGGATTCACCCCGACAGGATGCGAACGACTGTGCGGTTGCGTCAACCACGGTGCGTCAGGTTGCGCCCGTCTCCTGGCTGATGCAGGCTCCCTGCGCCGCTTTTCCACACCGAGAGTGCTTCGATGATGTACCGAATTCTCGCGCTTTGTCTGGTCGCTGAGCTCTCCGCTTGTGGTGGCACGTTCAAGGTCGTCGAGGACAAACCACTGGCAGCGAAAGGCCCGAAAATCAAGGGTTTCATCGTCTTTCCGGTAGCGGACCTGACCCACGACGCCAAGACGATCGACGCTGCCGTGCGGGGCTCCGATGTGGCCGCGTGGTTGCTCGACCGCACCGAACAACCGGTGCTCGGCCTGCTCGACTTCAAGATCTTCAAGGTGCCAGATGACCTGCGGATCGCCAGCGTCGACACCAACCTCGCGACGCGTGACGACGGCCGACGCAAAGACCTCAACGGCTGGATCGCGGTGTGGGTGCAAATCACAGAGAATCGCGCGACCAACATCCGCGACATCGTCGACGCGCGGAAGAAGGGCAAGAAAAACCAGTCGGTGTACCGAATTCACGGCGTGGAAGCGACGGTCCGGGTCGAGGTGCAGTTCCTCGATGCCATGCGAGGCACGCGCCTCGCCACGATCGTGATCAAGGATGTGGACGACCCAACCCAGATGCAGCTGAAGGGCGATCCGCGACCACGCGTGACGCAGCTCGTTCACAGAGCCCTGCGGATGGCGCTCGCCGAGGCGAAGGAGCGCATCGCCGCCGAGACCCCCACTCGCATCGTCCGCCGCGCCGGGACCAAGCCCAACGCCCCCGCGTTGGCCGGTTTCAGCACGCCCGACAAGCCCTCGCTCGCCGAGGTGTATGCGAAGAAGGGTGATATCGATCTGAAGATCGCGATCAGCACGCTCTGGAGCAGGCTCGCGCCAGATCTGGGTGTACGCGACACGTATTTCGCGACCAAGTACCCCGGCGTGCTGCTGACGGCCGACCGCGCGCCGTTGAAGCGTGGCGATGTCATCCTCTCTGTCGACGGCGTCACCGTGTTGGGCCGCTACCAACTCGACCGCGCCGTACGCGCGTGCAAGGGTCGACCGTGCAAGGTGAAGATCCAGCGCGCCTTCAAGTCACTGACGGTAGACGTCATCTGGCTGCCGGTACCTCGCCCGGAAGCCGCTACGGACTGACCGCGGGACGGTATGAACGTGCGCACAGAAACGGATGTTGAGCGGCTCTGTGGCGAGCTGGGGCGTGTGCTGTGGTCCGATCCCAGCACAGGCTTCAGCATCGCGCGTTTGCGAATGGACGACGAGCGGGTCTGGGTCATCAAAGGGGATCTTGGCGGCTTGCAGAGCGGCGAGCGCATCGAGGTCGGTGGCCGGTTTGTGGAGGACAGTCGCTGGGGCCGCCAGTTTCGGGTGCAGACGGCGCGGCCGGTGCTCCCCACCACCGCCGACGGAATCGCGCGCTACCTGGGTGCGATTGGCGTCCGTGGTGTGGGCAAGCGCACCGCTGAGCGCATCGTTGAGGCGCTCGGCGCGGAGACCCTGCAGATCATCGCGACGGAGCCGGAGCGCCTAGGCGAGGTCAAGGGGCTAGGAGCAACACGCCGCGCAGCGTTGGTCGAGACGTTGGGGCCGCGACTGCAGCGCGACGCGGCGCTGCTGTACCTGCATGGCCTTGGGCTGTCGCCTTGGCAGGTCCGACGCGTCTTGCAGACCTGGGGCGACAACGCGGTCCGCCATGTGCGCGCCAACCCCTACCGGCTCGCCGAGGTCGGCGGGCTCGGCTTTGCGGCGGCAGATGGCGTGGCGCGTGGTCTCGGCGTCGGCGAGGAGGCGGCAGAGCGGATCGACGCCGGCATCCTGCACGCCTTGGGTGTCCTGGCGCAGCGCGGCCACACCGCGCCCGCGAACACGCTCGTCGATGCCATCGCAGCGCAAGCGCTCCGGCTCGACGACCTCGCGATTGTCGGGCGTCGCGAGGCGCTCGTGCGCAGTGGCGCGCTGATGGCTGTGGGGGAATGTGTCGCCAGCGCGCAGCACGATCGCGAGGAGCGTCGGCTCGCGGTGACGCTGCTGCGTCTGGCTGACAGCCGCGGCGCGACGCTGACGGATGGAGAACAGCAACGACGTCTCACCCTGGCCGCGGAAGCCCTGGGTTTCCCGCTTGAAGGCGCGCAACGCGCTGCGGTGCAGGCGACGCTGACCGGCGGCCTGTTGGTCGTCACCGGCGGGCCGGGCACTGGCAAGACCACCCTGATCCAGGGGGTGCTCGCGGCGAGTGAACCCGACGGCCTGCGGGTCGCGTTGGCCGCGCCAACGGGACGGGCGGCGCGGCGACTCGGAGAGGCCACAGGGCACGACGCGGTGACGGTCCACCGTTTGCTTGAGGTGGACCCGCACACCTTGAAGTTTAATCGCAACGCCGAGCAGCCTCTCGAGTTCGACTTGGTGATCATCGACGAGAGCTCGATGCTCGACGTACGGCTGGCGCGCTGCCTCTGCGAAGCCGTGCCGCTGGGCGGGCGGCTGCTGCTGGTCGGTGATGTCGACCAGCTGCCGAGCGTAGGCCCGGGCGCGGTGCTGCAGGACCTGATCGACTCCGAGCGCTGCGCGGTGGTGCGCCTGGAGGTGGTGCATCGCCAAGCGGCGCGCTCGAGCATCGTCCACAACGCCCATCGCGTCCGGCGCGGGCAGATGCCGATCAGCGACGGCGCCGACTCAGACGGCGACTTCTTCTTGATCGCCCGCGACGACCCCGAGCGCATCGTGAGCACGGTGGTGGAGGTCGTGCAACGGCGGCTGCCGCAACGCTATGGCTTCGATCCACTGCAGGACATTCAAGTGCTGGTGCCTGTCCACCGTGGCGCGGTCGGGACGGAGGCGCTCAACACCGCGCTGCGGACCGCGTTGGTGCCCAATGGGGCCGTGCTTCGTGGCGCAGTCGGACGCCGCGGGGCGGTGGGCGTCAACGCCGGAGTGAACGGTGGCCACAGCCTGCGCGCCGGGGAGAAGGTCATTCAACTGCGGAACAACTACGACCTGGAGGTCTTCAACGGCGACATCGGCCGAGTCGTCGGCGAGCGCGAAGGCGGCGGGCTGGAGGTGCGGTTCGGCGATCGGGCGGTTGATGTCCCGGCCGACGCGATGGTGGACCTGCGCCCGGCCTACGCGATCACGGTGCACAAGTCTCAGGGCAGCGAGTACGATGCCGTGGTGCTGGTGTTGCACCCGCAGCATCATCTTCTCCTGCAACGGAACCTCGTGTACACGGCGCTCACCCGCGCGCGACGATTTTGCGTGATCATCGGGTCCATGGACGCGCTCGATCGCGCCGTGCGCAACGCCACGCCGCAGCAACGGATGACGCAACTGAGGGGTCTACTGTGCAGCACAGAACGCAGCAGGGAACGGGGCAGCAAGGACCAGTCGTGAACACACCGGAGCATGGCGCCATCGTGCTGATCCACACCGACGACGGGCTCGTGACGGCGCGCGTGGTACGCGGCAAGCGGGATCAGATCCGAGTCGAGACGTCGGCCGGCACCCGGGAGCTCGACGGCCGCGAACGGTGGCAGGCGCTGCCGCTGCGCGCGCCCACGCTGCAGGCGGCGCATGCCCTCGTCGCCGCGCTTCGCGCTCGCGTTTCCAGCGCCGAGCTCGGCCTGCTGCTCGACGCGCTCGAGGGCCAAGACACCACCGTCGGCACACTGTCAGATGCGTTGCTTGGCGCGATTGGGCCGGAAGATCGGGCGGCGACGCTCATCGCGCTGCTCGACGAAGACGGTCGCGTGGCGGTGCAGGGTCACGACGTGCGCACGCGCAGCGCGGTGGAGCGGGCTGAGCACGCTGCGCGTCGCGGTGCCGCGCGCGAGGCCGCGGCCTGTCTCACCGAGCTGACCCAGGCGCGCACGGCGGTCCTCACCTACGGACGTTTCGACGGCACGCCGAGCCCTGCGCTCGTCGCGCTGCTCGAAGGCATGGCGACGGGTCGGCCCGCACCGACGGCGACCTGGGAGCAAGCGCTGCTCGGTCGCGCCAGCATCGGCGCCGCGACGTCGACCCGCCGCACCTTGGCGGCGGGGGCCGCGCGCGCGCTGGCCGATCTCAAGATCTGGGATGGCCACGAAGACCTCGCGTTGCTGCGCTCTGGGCTGCTCGCGCCATGGCCCGCGTCGGCGGACGTTGGGCTCGCGTCCGCGCCGAATCTAGCGACGCGCGCGACGGCCACGACGACGGTCAGATTTGGCGCGGTGCAGGCCCAGGCGACGCCTCTGCATGAGACGCCCCTGCATGCGACGCCGTGCCAAGCGACACCCCTGCTGGCGACGCCCAGCGGTGAGCCCCAGAACCCGACGACAAAGTCCCATGACAGCGCGGACATGACGCGGTGTGACCTGCCCTTTCGCGCCATCGACAGCGTCGATCCTGACGAGGTCGACGACGCCCTCTGGGCTGAGCGAGTCGGCGACGACGTGCGTCTGGTGGTGGCGTTCGCCAGCCCCTCGCTCTGGATCGCGCCGCGCTCGCCAGCCGATCTCGAGGCGCGGCGGCGAGGTGTGACGCTGTACCACCCCCGCCATCTCGGGCGCATGTTGCCGGCCGGGTTGCTGGAGCAGAGCTCGCTCACCGTCGGCGCGATGCGGCCGGCGCTGATCTGCGAGCTGCTCATCACGCCGGACGGCAGCTGTGCGCTGGTGCGCCTGCACGAAGCCCGGATCGAGCTGGCCGAGGCGCTGGTGTACGACGACGTGCAGGTCCTTCTGGACGCGGCCGGCCACTCGGGCGCGCGGCACGACGGCACGCCTGCGGCAGCGACCGGCGAGGGGGCGGCGCCGCTGCCGGACTGGTTGGACGCCCTTCGCGAAGCGACCGAGCGCGGCGAGGCGGCGCGCATCCGGGCGGGCGGCTACCTCCTGTATCGGCCGGACATCGAGGTGCGCGCGCCAGCCCATGTGCCTGCGACGCTGCGACCGGCGCCACAATCGAGTCTGGCCCGAAGGTTGGTCGCCGAGGCGATGGTGCAAGCCTGCGCAGCGGTCGGCGTGTACATGCGCGCCGAGGGGCTGCCCCTGCCCTACCGCACGCAGCAGATTCGGCGCGATCCGCCGCTTGAGCCGGGCTTCTACGTCGAGCCGGCCGACGTGCAGAGCATGCTCGGCCACCTAGGCCCAGCGCAGACCAGCGCCCGACCGGGCCGACACGATATCCTCGGCGTAGACAGTTACGTCCAGATCAGCTCGCCGCTGCGCCGCTACCCCGACCTGCTGGCACATTATCAACTCATCGCCTGGCTGCGTGGCCAAAGGCCGCCCTTCGACCGCGGCCAGATCGACACGGCGCTGGGCGGTCAGCGCGCCGCGGTGCGGGAACGACGCGCGGCGGGACAGCGAGGCCAGCGCTACTTCCAGCTGCTCGACCTCGCGCGCGAAGGGCTTGGCGCCAAGCTGCGCGCCCAGGTCATCCGCGCCGGCGGGCCCCAAGGCCGCAGCATCGCGTTTGATTCGCAGCGGGTGCTTCAGATCGACCTGCCGTCCTACCTAGCCCCAGTCGGCGCGTGGCTCGACCTGGAGGTGGTGGCGGTCGACGCGGCGGACGGCAAGCTGGAAGTCCGCGCGGTCAACGGATAGGTCCCGACGTGTAGGTCTCAACGTGACGTGTCGGTCGCCACAGGCAGGGCGATGGCGCGTTGCCGGGGCGGCGCGGGGCAGGCTATAATCCGGTGGCCGCACAAGGTGCGACGCTGTGGAGGTCCAGGGTGAGCGCGGAAGGCTTGAAAAACACGCATGGCGCTGAGCAGGAGCCCGCGTTTCAGGCGCTAGCCCCCGGCATGCTGATCGCGGTGCCGTCGCTCGCCGACCCCTTCTTCGCCAAGACGGTGATTCTGCTCGTGGACAGCGATCACGATGGCAGCTTCGGTGTCGTCTTGAACCGGCTCGCGCCCGTTGACATGGGCACGCTGCTGGACGGCGCCGGCCTCGCATCGCCGATGAACCTGCGTGAAGATCCCGTCTGGTGGGGCGGCCCGGTTCAGCCAGAGGCCGGCATGGTGCTCTACCTCGAAGAGGACGACCTACCCGAGTACGAGCCGAGCGTGACGATCGCAACCGGACTCCGAGTGTCTTGGTCCATGGCGCTCCTGCAGGACATCTCGGAGAGTCGCGGCCCGAGCATTTACTCGCTGTTTCTCGGCCGCGCGGCGTGGTCGTCGGGTCAACTCGAAGGGGAGCTGGAGCAGGGCAGCTGGCTACCGGTCGACCTGAACCGAGCGCTGCTCTTCGCCCGCACCGGCGACGAGAGTTGGGGACGCGCTTTGGACCATCTCGGCGTGAACCCTCAGGACATCGCGTCTGGCAGCCCAGCCCAAGCGTAGCCGGCCTGCCAGATCTCGCTCGCCGTCTCGGCCCGCGGACAATCGGCCTAGTTCAACCGAGTATGGGCATCATTCCGACGAGCTCGGGGAATAGACGGGGGTCGTCATGAACTTTCTGCGGGACATTGCCATCGAATTCCGGTAGACGGTGCCGCGACAGCCAGTCTCGAACGATCTTCGCCCAGGCGCAGGTCACCCCGAACGTAAGGTCATCCAGGAGGACTGGCACGCGGCGCCTGGGAGCAGACCTCTCGTGCCAAACGCTTGTATTGCCGCGTCCCCCCGATCCACGCCCGGTCCAGTTCGCCCAGGGGCGATGCGGCCGCGCCCGGAGATGTTTGTGCTCGACTCCTCCCGCATCGTCTCGGCGGCGCTCCTGCAGTCCTACGATCTGCATCGGGGCGCGATGCAGACCGTGGTTGGCGGGCGCTCAGCGATTGATATCTCGCGGCTGGAGGTGGTTGACGTCGACCAGGCCCGCGCGTTCCTGCTGCGCTATGGGTACGACGTCGACGATCCGTCGCATATCGACGCCATCGAAAAGAACCGCTCCCAAGCCATCGGCTTCCTTCGTGGCGTCTTGCTGAGTCGAGTCGATCTGGAGATGCCAGCCTGGCTGGACGACCTGCCCGTGTTGGAGCTGCTCCTCACCGCCGCTATCGGGCTTCACCATGCCGATCCAACGATCGCGCTGCGGCAGGCGTGGGCCTGCGCGCTGTTGCGGGTGATGCATACGTTCGCGCACGCTGAGAACTACTTCCAGCACGCGTACTACCCTCAAATCCGCGAGTCGATCCTCAACCGTTTCGTCGAGCAGGTCGGCACCCGCCAGGATGGTTCGCCTGTGCTGCACGGTCGGACCCATGATGTGCCGCTCGTCGGATTTGACGTCAAAGAAGCCAAGCCGCTGCGTTCGGTCGTGCTCAAGCTCCTGCACAAGGCGGAGAACGTCGCGACAGATCTGTTTGATCACATCGGCGTGCGCATCGTCGTCAACCGGCCCATCGACGCCATCTTCGCGGTGCGCGCCCTGCTCGACACCCACACCATCATGTTCGCGAACATCAAGCCGACGCGGTCCCGCAACACGCTGGTGGACATCGACGCCCTCACCCGAGAGATCGCCGGCGTGACCCAGCGCGTGGAGGCTGGCCTGCTGAGCGAAGCGGAGGCCACCGAGGAACTCAACCGGTTTCAAGTGCGGCCAGAGGGCGACGAACAGACCACCTGGAACCAGCACTCATCGGCCCGGTACCGCTCGATGCAGTTCACGTGTCGCCAGCTGATCCGCCTCACGAACCCTGTGTGGCAGCGGCTTGAGCGCGCCAAGCAGGTGGCCCGACAGCACCTGACGGGCGACGCGCTGGCGATGATGGTAGCCGAGCTCGACAGCGTCGGTGTGGAACAGGAGATCCAGTTCTTCTTTCCGTATGAGGTTCAGATCATGGACCAAGAGAGCCGGCAGGAAGCCACACAGGGGCGCGCCTCGTACAGCGAGTACAAGCGTCGTCAGATCGTCGCGGTGCGCAAACGTGTGCTCGGCCGGGTGATGGCGCTGGAAGGCCTTGATCCCGACGCGGAGCCGCGCCGGTTGCGCCAGACGGTGCCGCTGCGACCGCTGCACGAGCTGCTCAACGCCCGCTGACATGGACGTACGATTTCCAGCCAGCGAGACGTTGCCCGAGGGGAGCGTGGCCGGCCGTCGGCTCTGCGCCTATGAAGAGGCCTTGGCCGTGATGAACACGCTCGTCGCACGCCGGCGCGACGAGCCCGATGTGCTGCTCAGCCTGGAACACCCGCCGACGATCACCCTCGGCCGGCGTGGCGGGCACGACAGCGTGCACAGCCAGGTCCTGACGCTGCCGGGCCGCGGCGCCTTTCCAGTGGCGGTGCACGAGGTGGCGCGTGGCGGCGCCGTGACCTATCACGCCCCTGGTCAGCTGGTGATCTACCCGGTCGTGCAGCTCCGCGCGCTGAGCGGCCTCCTGGGGCGTGGCCCTTTGGGGGACCTGGGCGGCTACGTCCGGGCGCTTGAGCGCTGCATCGTCGAGACCTGCGCGGCGTTTGGCCTGGAGACGCACCTGCAGACCGGCCGCTCTGGCGTGTGGATTGGGCCGCAGGTGAAGCTAGCTAGCATCGGCGTGGGCGTGCGCGGCGGCTGGACCTTCCACGGTCTGGCGCTGAACGTGAATCCGCACCTGGAAGGGTTCGACCTTGTGACCCCGTGCGGCCTCGATGGCGTCACGATGACGACGTTGTGGCGTGAGTTGGAGCAACGCGACCAGCCCGTGCCGGCGTTTGCGGACGTCGAGGCCGATCTGATCAGACGCCTCGCGGCGGTGCTCGACCGGGCGGTCGTCCCAAGCTAGCGACCCAGCTGTCCAGCGACCCAGCGACCCAGCTGTCTAGCTGTCTAGCGACCTGCACCGCGCGGACCGCCGCTGGGAATGGCCGACGCCTGCCCCGGGTTTGCGGTGCCACAGGCGTTCTCGTGGCCAGCGCGGCCGCGGCCTGACCGCGCACGTTGACAGCGCGGAACCCGCGCTTATACTCGCGCGCCATTATCTGCGGCAGGTTCGCCGTACGGAAGCCCGCGTTATCCGGCCAAGTGGCCCAACACGGCAAGGGAGACAAGGGACAATATGAATATGATCAGCAAGACCCTCGCCGCTGCCGCCATGCTGAGCCTCGTGCTCACGGGCTGCGGCGACAAGAAGAAGACGGACGGTGCCAAGCCAGCCGTGAAGACGGCCGCACCGGCCAAACCTGTCGCGGAGGCGCCGACCGAGTCAGCGATCCCGGCGACGATGCCCGTAACGGGAGGCAAGGACGCCCTCGTCACGATCATCGAGGTGTCGGACTTCCAGTGCCCCTTCTGCAGCCGCGTCGGACCGACGATGAAGCAGATCAAGGCGGCCTACAAGGATCAGGTCCGGATCGTGTGGGTCAACAACCCGCTCTCTTTCCACAACCGCGCCAAGCCGGCCGCGCTCGCCTCCATGGCGGCGCATCGCCAGGGCAAGTTCTGGGAGATGCACGACAAGCTCTTCGCCAACCAACGCGAGTTGACGGACGAGAACTTCAAGAAGTGGGCCACCGAGCTCAAGCTTGACCTCGCCAAGTTCGACGCCGACATGAAGGACCCGGTCCTCAGCAAGCAGATCGACCGTGAGCAGCAGGCCGCCCAGGCGACCGGCGCTCGTGGCACGCCCGGCTTCTTCATCAACGGCAAGCTGCTCTCCGGCGCTCAGCCCTTCCCGGCGTTCAAGAAAGAGATCGACTTGGCGCTCGAAGCCGCGAAGAAGTCTCGCGACGGCGGCAAGAAAGGCATGGCGCTCCTCGAGGAGACCTTCGCCGCGCGTGACGCCAAGATTGGCCCGCAGGTGGTCGGTTACTTCTTCAAGGGCGAGAAGATCGTCGCCGCCGCGCCGGAGAAGCGTGAAGCTCCGAAGGGCCCGGTCACGCCGCCCAAGGACAGCTACACCATCTGGAAGGTCCCGGTCGACGTCAAAAACGACATGATCATGGGCAACAACGACGAAGCGGTCGTCACGATCGTCGAGTTTTCGGACTTCGAGTGCCCCTTCTGCAGCCGCGGCAAAGACACCGTCACCGAAGTGAAGAAGCTGTACGGCGACAAAGTCCGCGTGGTCTTCAAGCACCACCCCCTCCCCTTCCACCGCAACGCCCGCGGCGCTCACCGCGCCTCGATCGCGGCTGGCAAGCAGGGCAAGTTCTGGGAGTTCCACGACAAGGCGTTCGCCAACTCGCGCGCGCTCAACGACGAGAACTACAAGAAGTGGGCCACCGAGCTGAAGCTCGATCTGGCCAAGTTCGAGAAGGACTCGAAGGATCCGGCCTCGGACAAGCAGGTCGTCAGCGACATGGAGATGGCCGGTACCGTCTCGGTGCGTGGTACGCCGAACTTCGTCATCAACGGTCGCAAGATCGTGGGTGCGCAGCCGGTCGACATGTTCAAGGCCATCGTCGACGAGGAGTTGAAGAAGGCTGGCGACAAGAAAGGCCACGGCTACTACGAGGAGATCATCGGCAAGGGCAAGATCTTCAGCGAGCTCGACGCGACCGTTCATGAGTTTCAGGACATTGGGCTACCCACCAAGGGTCCCAAGAACGCGAAGGTCACGATCCACGAGTTCTCGGACTTTCAGTGCCCCTACTGCAGCCGCGTCGCCGCGCCCGTCGCCGAGATCGCGAAGCGCTACAAGGGCAAAGTGAAGGTGGTGTTCGCTCACTATCCGCTGAGCTTCCACAAGAACGCGCGGCCTGCGTCGTGGCTCGCGCAGCACGCCTTCGAGAAGGGCGGTGCGGATGCCTTCGGCAAGATCCATGACAAGCTCTTCGCGGAGCAGCGCGCGCTGTCGCCCGAGAAGATCGCGGAGATCGCCAAAGAGTTCGGCTACGACATGAAGGACGTCGAGGCCAACAAGGACAAGTACGACGCCATCATCACCAAGGCCATGGCCATGGGTGATAAGGCTGGCCTTCGCGGCACGCCGACCGTCTACATCAACGGTCGCAAGTATGAGCCTGGCGCGGGCTACACCCCGGCCGCGTTCAGCAAGACCATCGACAAGCTGCTCGCTGGCAAGCTGTAGGTCGATCGCCGCCTCACCCGCGGTGATGTGAACGTGCAACGGGCCGCCCTCCTTCGTGGAGGGCGGCCCGTTGCCGTTTTGTCGTGTCGATTCTTGGGGAGCCAGCTGGCGAACGAACGCGCGCAGCTCACGGCACAGGAAAGATCGACTCGATGCGGATCGCCGGGTAGTGGGCCAGGCCGTTGGTCAGCAGGACGACGCTCAGCAAGCTCAGGCTGAACACGGCGATGAAGCCGACGACGTATTCATCCCAGCGCCGCCCGCGAAACCAGAGCGCCAACACCAGCACGGCGAGCGCAGCGCTGAAGAGCGCCGACGATGAGACGAGGCGTACGTCGAGCAGAATCCAGCCTGCGTATCGAAACCCGGTCTCCGTCACGACGTCTCCAGTGGTAGAGGTCGCGCCAGTCTACGCAGGTTGCCAGCGTTGACAACGCGGTGCAGCGCAGCCCGCGATTTGCCCGGATCGACGGCCGATGCGCGACCAATCTGGCGACGCCGCGGCGCTTCAACGAAAAAATGGAAATTGTGGGGTGGCCAGCTAGGCTCGGGGCGCCGTCAGCCCCGCGATGCCATGACCCGTCTACTCCTCACCCTGCTGCCTCTCCTGTTCACCTTCACAGGGTGCGATCGTGTTGCACGTCTGTCGCCGAAGGCGCCCGAGCGTCGCCTCACCGTCATCCCGAGCGCAGCGCCGCGGCAGTCGTTCCAGGTCACGGTGACGGATGAGCGCTATCTGGCCGACGTCGCCCGCCGTCTGGGCACGACGGTCGAGGCGATCATCCGCGACAATCACCTGCCCGACAGCACGATCCACGCCGGACAGCAGCTGAAGGTGCAGAGCACGTCGCGACGCTTCGTGGAGTTTGAGCGTCTGCAGCAGGTTCGAGCTGAGCGCCGATTGAAGCGAGCCGAGGCCCGACGCGTGGCTGAGGCCGCCAAGGCCGCGGAGCTCAACGCCAAGAAGCACCGTCGCGTGCGCAGGCGTCCTAAGCGCCGCCACAAGGGCGGCAAGCGCCGCAGCCCCTTGCACCGCTAGCCGGCGGGGCGCTCTCGGGGCTGAGCGCGACCTGGCGCGGCGCTGTGGCGGCGTGTGGCGCGGCACGAGACCGTGGTGGCGCGGCAATGTCGTGCGGCGCGGCAATGTCGTGCGGCGCGGGCGACGACGTCCTGAGAACGAACGTGTTGAAACGGCGAAGGGCAGCTGAGTCTTGGACTCAGCTGCCCTTCGCTGTGTCGCCGGAGTCGGCGTCGGTTTGGATGTGTTGGTTGGACCTACGGCGTACCGTCGGCGCAGTAGCCACCGGCGCCGCTGGTGCCGCCGCCCGTGCCCATGGCAGCCGTCAAGCAGCTCAGGTCGGAGCAAGACTTGCCACCGTAGCAGGTCGGGTCTGGCTTGCTGCCTGTGAGCGCGGAGAGGCAAGTGAGCAAGCTTAGCGGGTTGCCGCCGCCGCTACCGCCCTTCGACTGGCAGCACGAGCCGAGGCCTGCCGGGTCGCAGGCCTTGCTCTTCGCGTCCTTGGTGCAGTCACAGGCCGACAGGCTGAGCAGCTTGCAGATCGAATCGTCCCACGTAGAGCCGCCCGTGCTGGCGCTGCCGCAGCTGCACACACCCGCGCCCGAGGAGGCGGGCGTCGTGCTCGGCAGCCCCGGAATCGAGGGCAAGCCGCCGCCACCCAGCCCAAGCAGGTCGAATGGTTTACAGACGCTGCCGGCCTTGGCGTTGCAGAACGCGACGACGTTGTCGCACTGACCCTTGGTGTCGTAGCAGGTCTCGGTGGCGACATCGCAGACCAAGGTAAAGCCCGAGGTACCGGCCTTGCAGTCGGCGTCGGCCTTGCATTTGGTGGTCGGCGTTATCGTGCCCCCGGTCGAGCCGCTGCACGTGAACGTCTTGGCGGAGCAGCTGCCCTTCCCCGACTTCTTACAGTCGTCATCCGTCGCGCACTCCACGCAAGACCAAGCGCCGTTGATCTCAACACAGCCGGGGTAAGGATCTTGGCAGACCGAGCACTCGTTGCTCTGATTGGCCTTGGCGCAGCTGTTACCGATGCACTTGGGTCCGACGCTACTGGCAGCGCAGTGGGTGTCATTGGTACAGGCCACGCACTCGCCGGTGACGAGCTTCTGCGGCTTGTCGTCCGGGCACTTCGCCAGCTGGCAGGTGTGCGACGACACGATGCAGCTGCCGTCCTTACAGTCGGCGTCCTGGAGGCACTCGACACATTTGCCGGCGATGCACTTGCCGGCGCAGCCTTTGCACACCGCGCTGCTGGTGCACGACGCGCCGTAGCAGCACGTCTCAGCCGTGAAGCTGCACGCCTTGATCCCGGTGCCGAAGTCGATGCAGGCCGAGTTCTCCGGGCAGCTCTCGCCCGCGGCGCAGTTCGGCGCGCACACCTTCTCGCTACCCTGCTTGACGCAGACCATGCCCGCGGCGCAGTCCTTGCTGAGCTGACAGGTGGCGCACGAGCCGCCGACCTTCATGCACTTCGGCGGTTTGGCCGCGAAATCGCAGTTTTCGTCGCCGGTGCAGCCGTCGACCGCGCAACCTTCACACTTGAACGTCGGCGGAATGCAGAACTGCTGGGTCGCCTGGGTCGCCTGCTGGCAGAGCAGCCCGGCCGTGCACTCACTGCTCGCGGTGCACTTCTTGACGCAGAAGTTGTGGTCCGTGCTGTTGAGCAGCGGCACGCAGCCGTAGCCATCCGCGCAATCCGCATCGGCCTGGCATGCAGCGCAGTCGCCGCCGTCCTTCGTGCCGGTCTTGCCGGTATCTTGGGCGGTCGTCGCGTCGGTCGCCGCGCCAGCGTCGTCGGCGGTTCCGGCGTCAAAGCCCGCTGCGACGTCACCGCCACCAAAACCGACCGTACACTTCGACTGCACGCACGTCTGACCAGAGTCGCAGTCGCCGTCCACGGAGCAGGGCTTGTCGGCACCAGTGTTCGCGGAGCTCGACGGTTTGTCCGTGCCGCACGCCGTGAGGACGAGCGCGAGCGCGACGGGCAGGAGGATAGCGAGGGCGGCGGGCGTGCGGTGGTGCATAGCGGTTCTCCATGGGCGCCGATCGAACGCCGAGACGGCACGAAGGGTAGAGACGGCTCCGGGTGATTGCAACAACTGACGCGCTGCGCGTGTGACGGCTGGGAACCGGGTGCCCCAGCGCGCTTGAGATGCGGCGCCATCCTGAGCCATGCTGCCTGCATGCATGGTCGTCTCCTCATTCTTCAGCACGCGAACCAAGCGCAGCTCTCAGCGTGGGCCCGCAACCTGGGCGCGGGCTGGGCGTCCGTCAGCGCGCCCGGGGTGATGCTGCTCAGCCGCGGCGCGCCGCTACGCGAGAGCGTCGACGGCCGCGCAGTCGGCGCGCGCACCGGCGTGCTCTATAACCTCGAGCCGCAGCGCGTCGCGCTCGCGGCGCGCGGGGTGCCAACCGATACGCTCGATGGCGACGGCGTCTGCGTCGCGGCGGTTGGCGCCGGAGGCCCGAGCGCGCTGGGCGCGCTGGCGCGCCACGGGCTGCTGGCTGTGCTGCATCGCGGCCAAGGCGGTGTATTGGTCGCCGCCGACGCCCAGGGCATCGCGCCGCTGTACGTGCTGCAGCCGGCCGAGGGCGGCTGGATAATCGGCAGCGACCGAGCCGGACTCGCCGCCGCCGCGCAGGTCGCGCTGCCGCGTCGCGATGCGCGCTGGCAGGACGCCAGTGGCCCGCAGACCGGGATCTCCGGGCTCTGGCGCGCGCCAGCGAGCGTCGCGGTCATGGTCGGGGCGAGCGGGATTACGGCGATGCCATGGCAGGCCAGCGGCGACGCGGCGCCCTTCCTCCGTCATCGCCCGGCCCAGTTGACGGGGGGCAGCCCAGCTCAGATTCAGGCTGCGATCGCGGCAACCCTGGCCTCGGCCGCCGCGTCATGGCGTCTGGATCGTGGCGCGCTGGCGGCGCCAATCGGCCCTGAATTGATGTGCGCAGGGATCGACCCCGGCGATCCACCGCCAGCGACGCCCTGGCCGTGTCTGGCGCAAGCGGCGCTCAGCGCCGAGTTTGTCGGGTACACGGCCGTGGCAACGTGCCCGCCCGTGTCTGCGGCGCAGCTAGTCGACGCGTACGACGCGGCGCACGCAGGCAGCCCGTTCCGCGTCGTCCCCCTCCCTGAGCCCGAGGCGCGGCTACCCGAGGCGCGACGCCGAGCCCGCTGGCTGCGCTACACGTGGTGGCGCTGTGCGGTCATCGAAGCGGCGTTGGACGCAGCGGCAGCCACAGACACCGCGATCGCGCTGCCCCACCTGGCGCCAGCGGTTGTCGCCGCCCTCGGCGCCCTCTCGGAGCGCGCGCAGCCCTGGCCGACCCTGACCCCTGCCACCGGCAGCTAGGGCTGCGACAACACTGTGGCTGGATCGAGGCGCGTGGCGCGGCGCGCTGGGATGATCGAGCCGATCACGCAAAATCCGATCGCCACACCCAGCGCGGCTGGGAGCAACCACGGCGGAAAATCGAAGAACTGATCGGGCACGAGCGGCATGCCCCGCAGCGCGTCAGCAGCGAACCGCTCCACGCCGCGGGCACCGGCCCAAGCCAGGATGATCCCCAGCAATCCGCCGCCCAACCCAAAGACTGCGCCTTCGAGCACGACGATCAACGCCACGTCGAGCGTCGTCGCGCCCAGCGCCCGCAACACGGCGAGCTCGCGGCGGCGCTCGTGCACCAACATGGCCAGCGTGTGCGTGATGTTCGCCGCCGCAACACCCAGGACCACAAAGCTGAGCAGCACGAGCGCCAGGTAGATCAGAAACACGACGGTGCCAAACGTACGCGCGACGCGGGACCGACGACTGAGCGAGAAACCCATCGACTCAACCGCGCGGATGACCCCGGCGACGTCTTCATTCGAGCGGACCTGCACCAGCACGGCGTCAAAGGAGGCGGCGGCGTCCTGGCCGCGGATTCGCGCGTTGTTGTGCTGCACAAACGCCAGCGGCAACGCGACGCCTAGCTCCGGCGCTTTGGGCGAGAAGCCGACAACCACGGCCTGCTTGACCTGTTGGCGCGCGCGCGCGGCGTCTTGGGTGAAGTGCGAGTCGCCAACGGCGATGTGATAGCGCACGCCGTAGAGAATCTCCGGCGACGCGACACGCGCGAGGTTGAGCGACGCGGCCATGTCGCTGTTGAACACCTCGAGCAGCAGCGGGTTCACGACGGTAGGCAGCGGCCACTCGCACGTCCCCTCGCGACTGTCGGGATCATCGGCGGCGCAGTAGAGGCGGCTGGGGCAGGGACGCTCGGTTGGGCACTGGCCGGCGATGCAGCTTGGGCCTTTGCCGGCCGTGGTGATTTTGCCGCGCGCCAGCGCCGGATCGAGGCTGCGCTGATCGGCGGCGGCGGCGAGTCGACAGCGAATCGGCTCACAGGTGGCGCGTCCGTCGTGGCTGGCGCAGCGCTGATGTTCAGGGCACGCCCCGTGGTCGCCCTGGTCAAGCTGACACGACCGCAGCGTGGACGCGGCGGCGCAGCGGCCACGAACGCACGTGAGTCCGGCCGCGCATTCGGTGTCGGTGCCGCAGCGCAGATGGAGGGTCGCAGCGTCGAAGCGCTGCGCCCACGCCACGTCTTCGCAGCCGCCGTCAAGACAGCGCGCTCCGGCTGGGCAGTCCTCTTCGACGTCACAGCGTTCCGCCGAACGCCGGCCGCGCGCGACGGCACTCGCGGCGACACGCTCGGTCTGGGCCAGCTCACCGCGCAGCAGCTCTGCTGGCAATCCGTCAAAAAACGCCTCCGTGTGCAAGTCGTAGCCGAGCAGCTGCCGACCGCCCCACAACTTCGCGGGAAAGGCAGACTTCTGTTTGCCCAGGGCACGAACAACCCCGGGGATCTGGGCGACACGCGCGACTCGCGCCTCGCTGAGCCCGGGCTGTCCTGGCGTGCCCTCGACCCCAAAGATCCGGACAGCGCGCGGTTCGATCTCAAGCTGATCGGCCGGAAAGATCTTGTTGAGGACGCGTGCGCGCACGCCCTCGCCGAGGCCGACGAAGAAGCAGAGGAACGCGACACCGACCGACACACCGACGATCGCAAACGCTGCGCTCACACGGCTGGCGCGGAGGTGGACACCTACGAGCCCGAGAAGACGGCCCGCTTTCATGCTGACCTCCGCACATCGCTGGTGAGACGGCCATGCTCAAGGGTCACGACGCGGCCGCAGCGATCGCGCACGACGTCATCGTGAGTCACGAGCATCAAGGTTGTGCCGTGTTCCTGTCGCAGGTCATCAAAAAGCGCCAGGACTTCGGCGGCTGTCGCCAGATCCAACGCGCCCGTCGGCTCGTCGCACAGCAGCAGCTTTGGTTGGAGGAGCAACGCCCTCGCGATCGCGACGCGCTGGCGTTGGCCTCCCGAGAGGGTGAGCGGGCGCTTATCCCAGACGTCAGGCAACCCCACACGCTCAAGCAGGGCGCGACCGCGACCGATCGCGTCTGCAGTGGGCAGATTGGCGGCGAAGTGAGCCGGCATGATGACGTTGGCGCCCACCGTCAGGTCGGGTAGCAGATTGAACGCCTGAAAGACGAACCCGATGTGACCGTTTCGAAACCGCGACAGCGCGCGATCGCCGAGCGCACGTAGCTCGCGACCGTCGATCTTGAGCGACCCCTCGTAGCCCCGATCCAGCGCGCCAAGAAGCTGCAAAAACGTTGTTTTTCCGGCGCCGCTGCGGCCGACAATCGCGACCATCTCGCCCGCCTCGACCTGCAGATCCAGGTCCGACAGGGCGACGACCGCACCCTCCTTCGTCGCAAAGCGGCGCGTCAGCCCCTTCGCGTCGACCACCAACGCTATGCTCATGGTTTCGCCTCTGCACGCGGCCGCAGCTCCACGGCTGCCCCCACCCCGTCGGCGTCCAGCTGAACCGCCATCGTGACGGCGGCGACCCCTCGCACCATTCGCACGAAGGCGTCGGGCACACCTCGTCGCCGCGCCGCCCTGACGATGCGTCCAGTCGTGCTGCCAAGCCCAACCCATCCGATTGCATCGGCGGCCATCGCTTTTTCCATGGATGTGACGGCCACTTTGCCAAGCGACGGGAAGCGACCGCGGGCCACACGCTCAAATCGCGCCCGCTCGCCGCGGCCAGCGATCAGCAGCAGCGCGTTGCCACGCCGCAGCAGAGCCACCTCAGTTCCGAGCATTGCACCGGACCAACCCTGCCAGCGCCCGAGGGTCAACGGTGTCAGCTGCTCTCCCGCTCCTGACAACGCCGCGCGCACTGCGCCGCTGAGGGCGACCGCGTCTGCCTCCTTCCCCAGCGTTCCGGCGACGAAACCGCTCAGAACGCGCTGTAGCCCGGTGCGGATCCAGGACCGCGGGTCGAGGGAGGCCTTGTCGTCGATGCCCAACACGCCCGCGGCGAGTCTGCCCTCGAGACGATCGATGAACAGAGCGCGCGCGTCCACCTGCGCGAGGGCGGGGTGGAGCGCTGCGAGCAAGGTGGCCGGCAACAAGCGATTGCGCAGAAAACTCGGGATCATATCGAGTTGCCGCGGGTTGATGTGGACACGAGCCCACAGCGCGATCTCGTCGGGCAGCACGTCACCCAGATCGAGCGCGACGCTGTCCTTGGCCAAGAAGCCGTCGTGGTAGCGTGCGATGTCGGTGTTCGCCTTCGGCGTGGATAGCAGCCGAAATGCGAGCCGCACGGCTCGGCCACGCAGCCGCAGGTCGGCCCGAAGCCCTTGAATTCCGTCGATGAGCCCACCAAATAGCAGGGAGGCCAGCCCCAACCCACGCCGCAGCAGGGGCCGAAGCGCGTCGTTCTTGCCCAGTCGCGCGTTGAGGTGCACACCGCCGTCTCCGGCCAGGGGCAGCCCTTTCTCGGCGGCCTCCAGCTCAGCGAGCAGCGCGCTGCGGGCCAAGACCGGCGCCGCGACGGCCTTGCCGGTCGCCACTGGCGGCCTCGATTCGCCGCCCAACGCCGCCGCCCAGGTCGCCGGTAGCGCCGCGCGAACCAGCAGGGTGCTGCCCCGCAGCCAAACCAGCGCCGCGGGCGATGTAGCGTTCGGGCGTCGGATGAGCCACGTCCCCGGCGCGGGTTCCTCCAGGAGGTCGAATCCGCGCTGACCGAGCCACGTGCGCACGTGCGGGATGCCGCGGCTCGGATGCAGCGCCACGCATGCCCAAGCCGCGCCGTGCCAGACGAACGCCACCGCGCCCGAGGACACGACTAAGCCCGCCTGGTCAAACGCTGCGGGCGTTGGTCGCTCCACGCCGAGCGACAGCGCCAGCGCCTCCGGGATCCCTGCCGCACCCTCGAGTCGGGTCCCCAGTTCATCCAGATCGGCCAGCAGCGCGCCGAGGTCGTCGAGCCACATCACCGCGACCGCGTCACGCGGCGTCCACGCGGCGAGGTCGACGGCGCCGCCACGTGACGTTCGGTGACGAGCCAAGAAAATACAGGCTACCATGATCAGCCCCACACCGATCCCGACCATCCAGGCGCGTTTCTGCATCGACTAGCCCTCGCGCTGCGTCCAAATGGCGGTCGCTGACGACAGGGAAAAGTGACCGTTCTACCCCTACGGGCGCCACTTCTCGCCACGCCGTCGCGGTTCTTCACTCTTGAGGCTGGCCCGCACTTGACGCTGTCCGGCTTCGTCCGTCTGCACCTTCGAACCGCCGATATGTGCGTTACGCCGCCGCGGATCAGGTGGCAACTGGAAGCGGCCGACGTGGCCACGTTCGGCCAGCTGGGCGACCTCATCGTCCGTGAGCTGGCGCCACTCGCCGGGCTTGAGCTGGCCAGCCGTGATACCGGCGAACCGTGACCGGCGCAGCCGCATGACCGGGTGGCCGACGCGCTCCATCAGGCGGCGAACTTCTCGGTTGCGTCCCTCAGTCAACGTCAGGCGAACCCAGGCGTTTTTGTCGGTTCGTTTCATGATCTCGACCGACTCAACCTGAGCGGGGCCGTCCTCCAACTCCACCCCGCGCACCAGCCGATTGAGCGTCGCCTCGTCCGGAATGCCACGAACCCGCACTTCATAGGTTCGCTGCACGCCAAAGCGCGGGTGAGTTAGCCGCAGCGACAGGTCGCCGTCGTTGGTGAAGAGCAGCACACCCTCAGTGTTGAAGTCGAGCCGGCCCACTGTGCGCAAAGCCAGCTCCTTCGGCACGAGATGGTGCACGAGCGGCCGATGCTCAGGGTCGCTCTCCGAGCACAGCGTCCCGACGGGCTTGTTCAGCACCAGCACGATCTGTGTGGGCGGAGGCTTGATGCGCTCGTCGTCAAAACGCACGTCATCCACGGAGAGATCAACGCGCGTGCCCATCGTGTCGACGACAACGCCGTTCACCGTCACCCGACCCTCCGCGATCAGCTGCTCGGCGCCGCGTCGCGAGGCCACGCCACACCGCGACAACACCTTCTGCAGTCGCTCGCCGCTCTGCGGCTCCGTCTCCGCTGCCGACCCAGATTTCCGGCCTTTCGGCGCCTTCTGGGCGCCTGGTTTGGACGTAGGTTTCCGCGACTTCGATGCCCGCTGGCCAGATCCGCCTATCTTCACCATGGCTGCCTCCGCGGATTCACCGCTGGCGCGTGCTACCACACCACGCGCCACTTCGCACGACACTGATTTGACCGAGGCCGATTAGGAGCCAGCGACGCCCTCATCGCGCTCCACCCCAACCCGCAGCCCAGCGCGACGGCGCCATTCAACTAGCAGCAACAGCCCCGCCACAAGCGCCGCCAGCGCGCGCGCCGGCCACGGACCCCAGACGCGAAACGGCGAGCCAACGTCCCGCAGCTGCACGCGCACCACACGCGTCGCCGTCTGCCACACTGGCGTCCGCGCAGTCACCCGGCCGCCAGCGTCCACCATCGCCGAAATGCCCGTCGCAGTGGCCCGCAGCAGTGGCCGGCGCAGCTCCACCGCGCGTGGGATCTGGACCATGAGGTGCAGCTCCGGTGCATTTGTCGGACCAAACCAGACGTCGTCCGTGAGGTTCAGCAGCACGTCACTGTCTCGGGTCTGGCGCCACATGAACCCCGAGAACAAGGCCTCATAGCAGATGCTCATCCCGAGCCTGACGCCGCGCACCTCCAGCACGCTCGTGCCCTGGCCAGCGCCGAGATCGCTCACACCGGGGACGAGATCCTTGAGCGTTGGCATCAGGTCTCGCCCAGGCAGGTACTCGCCGAAAGGCACGAGCAGGTGTTTGTCGTAGGCCTGCGTGCTTGTGCCGTCAATCACCACCGCCGCGTTCGTCGGACGCGCCTTCCATTGCCGGTCCGACATGCGCAGCGTGCCCACGATCAGCGGTCGACCGAGCTTCGCCGCGAAGGCGTGCAGATCCGCGGTGACCCGACGCAGCACCGGCGGCGCCCGGCCCGGCTTGTCCACCTCCAACGGCACATAGAAGAAGGGCAGCGCGCCTTCGGGCCAAATCACAAGATCTAGGTCATCGAGCGGCAGCTGCGTCGTCAGCGCAATCGCGCGGGAGAACATGGGCAGGCGCGGCCCCGGCTTCAAGCTCGTCTTCTCCTTCATGCTCGGATTGTGCTGCACCAGACCAACGGCCAGCGTTCGGTTGACAGGGACGGCCTCAACCATCCACAGACGCAGGGCGCCATATCCCGTCCAGCAGCCCAACAACGCGACCAGGAAGAGCCCTCGGCGCCAACTCTTGGCGCGCAGGGCGTCGACGACCACGGCCGAGCACGCTGCGGCGAGCGCGCTGACGCCCACAACTCCGACAACGTCGGCCGCTTGGAGCAGCACCGGCGCCGGATAGACCGCGTTGCCGAGGTACCAAGGGAACTGCCAGGGCACGATGACCTCCGCCGCAAGCAGCGTCACGCCGACCCACGCCGGCCACCAGACCCGCGACTGCCACTGCCGCGTCGCCACGACCGCCGCCGCAAACACAGCCTGATGAAGCCCCATCGCCGCGGCGTGTAGCAAAACCACCAACCAGCCCACGACGGTCGGCAGCCCGCTCATCTCCCGAATCGTGAAGCTCAGCCAGTAAAACGACAGCCCGTGCAGCACCGTGCCTGCGACCCAGCCGAGCACGAACCCCTGCCGCGCACGCGCGATGCCGGCCACCGCCCACAGCAGCGGGACATAGGCCACAAGCGCCAACCACCACCAGCCAAGACTCGGATACGACGCAGCCAGCAGCAAACCGGTGAGGCCAGCCAGCGCCAAGCGACGCGTCGACGGTTCGCGGACACTGGCCTTGCCCGGCGTCCCGGTTCGCATCACGCTTGCCTTTCCCATCATCACCCTCTTGCAGCCGCGCCCTGTAGCCCCACGCCCCGCGGCGCTGTAGGATCGCGCCGTGCGCAGCGTCTACCTTTTCAGTCATGCCCCGAGCGAATCTCCCATCCGGGACGCGCTAGAGTATGGGTCCTGTCACGTCGAGACGCACGCGCTCGTCGAAGGCCGCTTCGTTTGCCCGATCACGGCCCCCCCTCACCTGGCGATCCTCGAGCCCCCGCCGAGCGTCCCGATCGCGCCGCTGCTCAGCGCGATGCGGCGGCACCCCGTCGTGGGCCGCGTGCCAAGCCTAGTCGTGCTGGACACACGCTGGCTGTCTATGGCGTCGCGCATGCCCTGCACAGACTTCATCCTCCGCGACGCACCACCCGCTGAGATCGTGGCGCGTGTCTCGCGCCTCGTCGGAGACGACGTGGACACGAGGCAACAGCCGGTCACGTTCGGCAGCCTGCAAGTCGACCTGGAGGGCTTTGAGGCGCGCATCGACGGCGTGATCTTGCGCCTCACGCCGCAGGAATTCGCCTTGTTGCGCCACTTCGTCACCCATCCGGGACGTGCGTGGAGCCGCGACGTCCTGCTCGCCCGCGTCTGGGGACACCGCTACAACGGGGGCACCCGCACCGTCGACATCCACGTTCGAAGGCTGCGCGTCAAGCTCGCCGCGCCACATGCTGGCCAGCTCCAGACCGTCCGCGGCTTTGGCTACAAGTGGATGACCACCTGACCGCTGCGGACCCTTGCGCCCCCCGCCGCTACGCCCCGCGTCGCCCCAAACGCAGAAAACCACGGAGCCCGATGCGCTGCACCGGGCCCCGTGGCTCTCGTATCTTCTGCAGAACCGGACGCTGAGTCAGACGACGCGGCGGCCCACGGGCCCGCAACCTGTCAGGCACACAGCTCCGACTCAGCCGACGAATTCAATGATCATCATTGGCGCACGGTCACCCGAACGCGGACCAAGCTTCATCCGACGCGTGTAGCCACCTGGACGCGTCGAGAAACGCGGCGCGAGCTCGGTGAACAGTTTATGAACCAGGCCGCGGTCACGCAGCTTGTTGAACGCCAATCGACGGTTATGAACCGAGTCAGCTTTGGCAAGCGTGACTAGCGGCTCAACCCAGCTGCGGAGCTCTTTGGCCTTGGCTTCCGTCGTCGTAATGCGCTCGTGCTCGATGAGCGACTTGCACAAGTTCAACATCATCGACTTGCGATGGGCTGTGTCGCGGCCCAGCTTACGGCCAGACTTAAGGTGTCGCATCTCTCGTACTCCAGATACTCAGGGGGACTGATCCCCGCGCCAGCCTCGGTGACCCGAGCGCCGGCCTAGTTTGCCAGGGAAGCCGTCGCTCAGTTGGTCAACGTCGCGGGACGGTTGTCCGGATCGAAGTTGTCCAAGCGCATGCCAAGTTCAAAGCCGAGCTCGTTGAGCACCTCTTTGATCTCTTTCAGCGACTTCCGCCCAAAGTTCTTGGTCTTCAGCATCTCGGCCTCGGACCGCTGCACAAGCTCGCCGATGTAGCAAATCTGTGCGTTCTGAAGGCAGTTTGCCGAGCGCACTGACAGATCAAGATCCTCGATCGGACGGTAAAGATTCTCGTCGAGCGGCTCGATCTCCTCAACGACCTCCTCCGTGTGCTCTTCTTCGGTCTGCTCTTCGAAGCTAACGAAGACCCGGAGCTGCTCACGAAGGATCTTCGCAGCGATGCCGACCGCGGTCTCGGGATCCACGGCGCCGTTGCCCCACACTTCAAGCGTCAGCTTGTCGTAGTCGGTGCGTTGCTCAACGCGGGCGTTGTCGACACGGAAGTTGACGCGGCGAATCGGCGAGAAGATCGCGTCGATCGGCAACAGGTCGACCGGCACATCCTCGCCGTCCTCAGTCTGGCGACTCGCGGGCGAATAACCCACACCCTCACGAACGGTCATCTCAGCTTCCACTCGGCCGCCAGGCTGGATGGTCATGAGGTGCTGCTCAGGGTTGAGGATCGTCACGGCCGACGAGACCTGTAGGTCAGCGGCGGTCACGACGAGCGGCGCGCCATCAGCTGGCGCCTCCGCGACCAGGTGGATGAACTCGGTCATCTCGCCATCAAGCCGCAGGTTGACCTCTTTGAGATTCAACACGACTTCGGCGACGTCCTCGACGGTATCAGGCAGCGCCTGAAACTCGTGGAGCGCAGACTGCATCTGCTCGACCATGCGACGCTGAGTCTTGCCCCGCGACTCGTCTTCACGAACCACGCGACCGAGCGCAGCCATCCGGATACCCGTGATCGCGGCGCCACGGACGCTCGACAACAGAATGCGGCGGAGCGCGTTGCCCAGAGTTTGGCCGTAGCCGCCCTCGAGAGGCTCCACGACGAACTTGCCATAGGTCCCGGTGAGCTCACTCACTTCAAGGGCCTTTGGACGGATGAGGTGTCGCCAATTGCGCTGCATGGCTGCTCCAGTCATGTGACCCAAAGTACCTTCAAACAGAGCGCCCCTTGGCGGTGTTGGTTGGAGGGTCACGAACGTCGCGGGGCAGAGCCCCTGTAGAATCGAAGGATCATGCGGAACAACCGCACGAAGGAACCAAACCAGGCGGGCCTACTTCGAGTAGAGCTCGATGATCAGCCGCTCCTCGATGGGCGCGGTGATGTCGGCACGGGCCGGCAGGCTCGTGACTTTGCCCATGAAGTTTTTGCGGTCGGCCTCAAGCCACGCTGGCAAGCCGCGACGGTCGGCGCCGTCCAGCGCCTCGGTGATGCGAGCGTGCTCCCGCGATTTCTCGCGGATCTGAATCTCGTCACCGACGCGCACCATCGCCGACGGGATGTTGCAGCGGCGACCGTTGACCAACACATGGTTGTGCCGAACGATCTGGCGAGCCTCGGAGCGGCTCACTGCAAAACCAAGACGGTACACAGCGTTGTCGAGTCGACGCTCAAGGAAACGCAACAGGTTCTCACCCGTGACGCCTTCCTTCTGGGCAGCGAGCTTGTAGTACGCGCGGAACTGCTTCTCGACGAGGCCGTACATGCGCTTGACCTTCTGCTTCTCGCGAAGCTGACGGCCGTACTCAGAAACCTTGCTGCGGCGCGCCTGGCCGTGCATGCCGGGCACGAATGCTCGGCGCTCGTAGGCGCACTTCTCAGTGTAACAACGCTCGCCTTTGAGGAAGAGCTTGAGCCCTTCACGACGGCAGAGACGACAGACGGGTCCGGTATAACGAGCCACTTTGATTCTCCTGAACAGTAACTTACAAGGCACCTGCCGCTGCGGCCTGCACCTGAATGATCCACGCCTAAGCGGCCTGGACCTGAGCGCACCGACCCTCGGCAATCAGACGCGGCGACGCTTGCGCGGGCGGCAGCCGTTGTGCGGGATGGTGGTGACATCACGAATCGAAGACACGCGGAAGCCGATGTTGGCCAAAGCCCGCATCGCGGCCTCGCGACCACTGCCGGGGCCCTTGACGCGAACTGACACGGTTTTCATGCCGTGCTCCTGCGCCTGGCGTCCTGCATCTTCCGCTGCCATCTGCGCCGCAAACGGCGTAGACTTGCGAGAGCCCTTGAAGCCACGACGACCAGCGGTCGACCAAGCAACAACGTTGCCCGCGACGTCGGTGATCGTGATGATCGTGTTGTTGAACGTCGACGTGATGTGAACCACACCGGTCTGTACGTTCTTTCGGTCGCGGCGCTTGATGCGCCCTGCGGACTTGTTCGGAACAGCCATCTGAGAGCCCCCGTGCTACTTCTTCTTCTTGATTGCGGCGCGACGCGGTCCCTTGCGGGTGCGAGCGTTGGTATGAGTGCGCTGCCCACGAACGGGCAGACCCCGGCGGTGACGTAGACCACGGTAGCAACCGAGGTCCATGAGCCGCTTGATGTCGAGCGCGACCTGCCGACGCAGATCACCCTCAACCTTGTATTCAGTTTCGAGGATGTCGCGAATCCGGATAACATCCTGATCCGTCAACAACTCGGTGCGCTTGCTTCCGTCGATGCCTGCCTTCAGACAGACATCGTCAGAGATCTTCGGTCCAACGCCGTAGATCGAGCGCAGCGCGATGTCCACCCGCTTGTTGCGCGGAAGGTCTACACCAGCGATACGTGCCATAGGTCGTCTCCTTAGCGAATGGGGGCCCTTTCGGACCTATCCCTGACGCTGCTTGTGCTTCGGGTTGCTGCAGATGACCCGGACGACACCACGGCGCTTGACGACGCGGCACGACTCACAGATCGGCTTCACGGAGGCTCGGACCTTCATGACTTCTTCTCCACTGAGCCGCTGTGGCTCATTCACTGACACCGGCTGCACTTGCAACGTGGGGTCTCAATTCCTGCGGCAGGTGCGCCGCCGTACTTCATCAACCGGCGGCGCTGACCGCAACCAGGACGTCCTTGAGGACGTCGCTCGGCGACTGGTTGCCATCGATGGCGACCAGCTGCGCGCGGTATCGATCGACCAACGGCGCCGTTTGGCCATTGTATGCATCGAGTCGCTTCCGGATCGGACCTTCTTGGTCATCTGAGCGGTGCACCAGCGCCGTCTCGCAGATATCACAGATTCCGTCAACCTTTGGTCGCCGAAATGTCACGTGGTACGGCGCACCGCAACCGGGGCAAGAGCGTCGTCCAGTCAGACGCTCAACGATCACGTCGACATCCACCTTCAAGTAGATGACGGCGTCCGGACCGAGCCCCCGATCGTCCAGCGCATCTGCCTGCGGCAGCGTCCGTGGAAAACCGTCCAGCAAAAACTTGGCGGATCCGTCGGCCGCTTTGCAGTCATCCTGACCGACCCGCTCCGCAATCAGCGCGACCATCACGTCATCGGGCACGAGCGCGCCCCGGTCCATGAAGGTCTTCGCCAGCATACCCACTTCCGTCCCGGCCTTGATGGCCGCGCGAAGCATGTCGCCAGTGGAGAGATGGGTCACTTGTAAGTGATCCACCAAGCCCTTGGCCACGGTGCCTTTACCGGCGCCAGGGGCACCGAGCAGGATCATGCGGTTTGGAGAGGAGCTGGACACGATCGAATTCCTGAGTCTCAAAGAGAACGTGGGAGAGGAGAGAGGCGCGCGCTGGGCTTGGACAGCTTGTCGACTGTGCTTACGCCGCCGCGCGCCGACCGCGCATACGCGGACCGCTCGGGCCAGCGAAGCCGTCGTAATTGCGCGTGATGAGATGACTCTCGATTTGCTGAGCCGTGTCCATCGCGACGCCCACAACGATGAGCAGCGACGTGCCACCGAAGTAGAACGGCACGTTGAACTCGAGCTGCAGGAACCCTGGCAACACGCACACCGCAGCCACGTACACCGCACCACCAAAGGTGAGGCGTGACAACACGCGGTCGATGTATTCAGCGGTCTTCTTGCCGGCGCGGACGCCTGGTACGAAGCCACCGCCCTTCTTCAGATTGTCGGCCACGTCGACCGGATTGAACGTCACGGCCGTGTAGAAGTAACAGAAGAAGATGATGAGAATGACGTACACCACGTTGTAGAGCATGCGCCCCGGCACCAACGAATTGAGCATGCCAGCGAGCACCGCACTATCGGGTGCGAAGTTGGCCAACGTGGCTGGAAACATCAGAATGGACGACGCAAAGATCGGCGGGATAACACCGGCCGTGTTGACCTTCAGCGGCAGGAACGAACCCTGCGCTTGCATGACTTGGTTGCCCACAACACGTTTGGCGTACTGCACGGGGATGCGGCGCTGAGCCCGCTCGAAGAACACAATGACCGCGATCACCGCCACGACGGTGGCCAAGATGAACAGCAGCACGGGTGGGCTGATTTGACCGTTCTTCACGAGACTGAACGTCTGCTGAAGCGCGGTCGGAAGACCTGCCACGATGCCGGCGTAGATGATCAGCGAGATACCGTTCCCAATTCCTCGCGCCGTGATCTGCTCGCCGAGCCACATGATGAACACGGTGCCGGTCGTCAGGGAGAGCACGCACAGCGCAATGAAGCCCGCGCCACTCGTCATTGCGCCCGATCCACCGGCACCCAGCGCCTGGCTGTTGAGCCCGGCTAGCCAAGTCGCCATGAAGGTGCCCTGAATCAGAGACAACACGACTGTACCGTAGCGCGTATACTGGTTGATCTTGCGGCGCCCCGACTCACCCTCTTTGTTCAGTCGCTCAACCGCCGGTACAACCACGGTCAAAAGCTGCAGAATGATGCTGGCAGAGATGTAGGGCATGATGCCCAGCGCGAAGATCGACACCTGCTCTAGCGCACCGCCGGTGAACATGTTGAACATGCCCAATAGACCGCCGCCTGAGCTGGCGAGATAGTCGCTCACGACCTGACGATCAACGCCAGGGACCGCGACGAACACGCCGATCCGGTACACAGCGAGCATGCCGAGCGTGAACAATACGCGCTTCTTCAGCTCCGGGACCTTCCCGATGTTGGCGATGGGACTAGCCACCGACGACCTCCACCGAACCGCCCGCGGCCTCAATCTTTGCAACTGCGGAAGCCGTGAACTTGTCCGCGACGACCTGCAGGCCATGCGGCAGCTCGCCGTCGCCCAAGATCTTTAGGCCGTCGGCGCGGCCCTTGACCAAGTTCAACTGACGAAGCAACGCCTCATCAACCTTGGTTCCGGCCGCGAAGCGTTCGAGATCGCCAACGTTGATGGTCAGCCACTGCTTGCGGAAGATGTTGGTGAAACCAATCTTCGGCAACCGGCGCTGCAACGGCATCTGGCCGCCCTCGAATCGGGCCGGGGAGTTGCCGCTCTTACGCTGGCCCATACCCTTGTGGCCGTGACCGGCAGTTTTACCTGTGCGTGAGCCAATACCACGTCCGAGACGTTTGCCCTTGCGGGTGGCTCCCTTCGGCGGGCGCAGATTGCTGAGCTCGTTCATCGTCTTCTCCGTTCACCAAGCAGCGTATCGCTACTCGGCAGGACTGCGCCTCGCTAGGAGACTGGCTCGGCCAAGCGCCCTTCGCCGAATGGTCGACGCGGGCACCCGGGATTCCGGGCGTTCTTGCAGGGTGATGACCGCTCGAAGGCGATCCTCACCACTCCCCCCTGTGGTGGGGCGCGAGAGACTACGCGCGGTCCCACTGGGATGCAAGAGCGAAATGGACCCTGGGGTCCGTTTATTGGGTAGGACTTCGGACTAGCCGCGGATTTCGTCCACTGACTTGCCACGCGCGTGGGCAACTTGCTCGATCGTTCGCAGGCTCTGGAGCGCATCGAGCGTCGCACGAACCACGTTGTGCGGGTTGTTGCTACCGAGGCACTTCGTGATGATGTTTCGAATGCCAGCCTGCTCGAGAACGGCACGCACTGGGCCGCCGGCGATGATACCGGTGCCCTGACTAGCCGGGAGCAGAAGCACCCGACCCGCGCCGTGATGGCCGATGACGTCGTGCGGGATGGTGCCCTTGACCAGTGGCACCTGAAACACGGCCTTCCGCGCCTTCTGCGTTCCCTTTCGGATCGCCTCTGGCACTTCGTTCGCCTTGCCCATGCCAACACCGACGTTGCCAGTGCCGTCACCAACCACCACGAGGGCTGAGAAAGAGAAGCGGCGGCCTCCCTTCACGACCTTGGCGGTACGATTGATGCCGATGGTCGCAGCGTTGAAGCCGTCCTCGGGCTCATTGCGATCGCGACGCCCACGCGGTCCGCCGCCGCCACGGCGATCTGGACCGCCGCCGCCACCACCACCACTACCACCACTGCCACCAGGTCGGTTGTTCGACATCGTCTACTCCTCGTTGGACGACGATGCCGTAGCGTCGTCGACGTCGCCCGTGGGCGCATATCCGTCTTTGGTCAGGAGTCCCAACTTGTGGGCTCCCGTCGACACCGCCGCGACGCGACCGATGTACTTGAAGCCGTTGCGGTCGAAGACGAGCTTCGACACGCCCGCCGCGACAGCGCGGTCGGCGACAAGCGCGCCGACCTGTTTGGCCGCGGCGGTCTTGTCGCCCTCGAAGCCCGCAAAGCTGTCTTCTAGTGTCGACGCTTGGGCCAGGGTGCGCCCCGAGTCATCGTCGATGACTTGGGCGTAGATGTGTTTGGCAGAGCGGAAGACGCTCAAGCGCGGACGGTCCGTGGTACCACGGATCGTGAAGCGCAGACGGTACTTCCGGTGCTGCCGGCGATTTGAAAAGCGAGGCGTGAGCATCGTGGCTCCCTCCAGGTGCGGCTGGACTGCCAGCCGCGTCGGTTACTTCTTGCCGCCCGACTTGCCGGCCTTGCGGCGCACGACCTCGTCGGAGTAGCGAATACCCTTGCCTTTGTAGGGCTCGGGCGGGCGAATGGCTCGGATGCTGGCAGCGCACTGGCCGACGAGTTCCTTATCACAGGACTCGAGGACCAAGTGTGTTTGACCTTCCACCGTGCCAGCGACACCTGCAGGCAGGCTGTACGGCACCGTGTGCGAAAAGCCAACCTGGAATACCAGGTCACTGCCCTTCAGATCAATACGAAAACCAACGCCTTGAACGTCGAGTTCCCGCTTGTAGCCGGTCGAGACTCCGGTGACCATGTTGAAAAGCAGCGAACGACCGAGGCCGTGCATGGCTTTGCCACCACGAGAGGAGTCAGCGGGATGCACCACGATCTCGGTGTCGCCTTGCTCGAAGGTGACTCCCTTGAAGGTGCGTGACAGCGAGCCCTTCGGGCCCTTCACCGTGACATCGAGGCCAGAGATGGCCACGTTGACACCCGCGGGAACCGAAACTGGGGCCTTGCCAATACGAGACAATACGATCTTCTTGTCAGCCATAGTGTCCCTCACCACACGGTGCAGAGGAGCTCGCCGCCAACTTTGGCTTTGCGCGCTTCTGCACCGGTCATGACGCCACGTGACGTCGAAAGGATTGCAATCCCGAGGCCGTTCTTGATGCGCGGGATCTCAGCGGACCCGACGTACTTGCGTCGGCTGGGCTTCGAAATCCGCTTCAGGGCCTTGATCGCATTGCTGCGGTCACCGAGGTAGCGCAGGTGCACCACAATCTCGCCCTGCGGGCCTTCATCAACATTCTCGACACCGTTGACGTATCCCTCAGCCTTCAGAATCTCGCTGATGCTAAGCAGCATCTTTGAGCGCGGAACGCGGAGCGATTCATGCCTCGCCTGAATGGCGTTGCGGATACGTGTCAAGTAATCAGAGATGGGGTCGTTTGTCGTTGCCATCTTACTCTCTCCTCGGGTCCAGGTCTCGATGGGCTGCAGCGCTTGCACGTGCCCCTCGACGCGGAACCTCTACTTGCGAAACGGCATACCGAGGGCCTTTAGCAAAGCGCGACCCTCCTCGTCCGTGGTTGCGGTGGTCACGAACGTGATATTCAAACCACGAACCTTGTCCACCTGGTCATACTGGATCTCAGGGAAGATGATCTGCTCCTTGATCCCCAGCGTGTAGTTGCCGCGACCATCAAACGCCTTCGGGCTGACGCCACGAAAGTCTCGGACGCGCGGTAGCGCGACGCTGAACAGTCGGTCCAGGAACTCCCACATCTGCACGCGTCGAAGGGTCACTTTGACGCCAATGGGCATGCCTTCGCGCAGCTTGAAGTTCGAGATCGACTTGCTAGCGCGGGTGATCACGGGCTTCTGACCGGCGATGGCGGTCATCTGCTGGACGCAGCGTTCGATCACCTTGGGGTTCTGCACGGCCTCGCCAAGACCGAAGTTGACGACGATCTTGTCGAGCTTCGGCACCTGCATGACGTTGTCGTACGAGAACTCAGTCCGCATAGCGCTGATGACATCGGTTTTGTACTTCGTGTGAAGCCTGGGAATCATGTGAAAACCTCATCCTCGGACTGATCGTGTGCCTGCGTCGCGCAGTTGCGGTGCAGCCCACGCTTCAGGCCTGTCTTCGTCTACGTATGCGCGTCCTTCTCAAGACGCGTCACTTCTTGGATCGTTCGCTGTCGTGCCGACCAGGGAGGTCGACCTCGCCACCCGCGCTTAGCTGGGATCGAGCTGCTCGCCGGTCTGCTTGGCGACGCGGACTTTCTTCTGCTCACCGTTTGCAGCGATGACAGTCTGGAAGCCTGTTCGGACGGCTTTCCCCGTCGAGGGGCTCACCAGCGCAAGGTTGGAGACGTGCAAGGACGCCTCCTTCCGAACGATTCCGCTCTCGCGGCCCTGCTGATTGGGCTTGACGTGGTGTTTGTGGAAATTGACGCCTTCAACGACGACGCGCTCTCCATCTTTGACAACGCGCATGACCTTGCCGGTCTTGCCCTTGTCTTTGCCTGCGAGCACGGCGACGAGGTCGCCTTTGCGGATCTTGTTCATGATGAACCTCTGCAGCTGAGCCTAGTGGCTCAGATCACTTCTGGGGCCAAAGACACAATCTTCATGTACCGCTTCGCGCGCAGCTCGCGTGCGACCGGTCCGAAGATGCGTGTGCCGATTGGCTCGCCCTGCTTGTTAATAAGGACGGCGGCGTTGCCATCGAACTTGATGTACGAGCCATCATCGCGACCCACTTCTTTGGCGGTCCGAACAATAACAGCGCGCACGACTTCGCCGACCTTCACTTTGGAGCGGGGCAGCGCCTCGCGCACAGAGCAGACGATGACGTCACCCACGGAGGCGTACTTGCGCTTGCTACCGCCGAGCACCTTGATGCAGCGGAGGCGTTTGGCGCCCGAATTGTCGGCAGCTAGCAGCTGGCTTTCGCTCTGGATCATGTCATCCCCGGCTGTCGCCCACGGTTTGGGGCTCTTGAGGTCTTGGCCAACGACGGGCCACAGACGTCATTCGTTCAGATGTTCTTGCGCAACACCGAGCGCAAGCGCCAGCGCTTGTGCTTGGACATCGGGCGGCACTCCTCGATAAGCACCTGGTCACCCTCGCCGCACGTGTTGTGCTCGTCGTGTGTCATGTACTTCTTCGAGCGGCGCACGTACTTGCGGTACTGCGGGTGCAGGTAGGTTCGCGTAACGCTCACCACTGCGGTCTTCTCGCCCTTGGCCGACACGACTTGGCCCATCAACTGACGACGATGGCGCGATGCGCCGCCAACTTCATCGGCGATCGTCTCGGCGTCGGTCACGTTCGCGACTGCTGTGTTCTCGGTGATGTCAGACATCTCAGGACTCCTTCGCCAGCGGCTGGACGTCGCCCAACTGGAAGGCGCGGATGCGGGTCATCACGCGGGCTAGGCTCCGGCGTGTGGTGCGCAACTTGATCGGGCTAGCCAGCTGACCTGTGTGGTGCTGGAAGCGTAGGCGGAAGATCTCCTCGCGGAGCTCGGTCTCTGAGCGACCCAACTCTGGCAAGGTCATCTCGCTAATAACGCTCTTCTTCATCGGATTTCACCTCGGCTGACGACCTGCGTCCGCAGTGGCAGTTTGTGTGCTGCGAGTGTGAAGGCCGCGCGAACGAGCGCCTCGTCTTCCGACTGGATCTCGTACAGCATGTGCCCAGGCTTGATGACGGCAACCCAGTGATCCGGACCGCCCTTACCTTTACCCATGCGGGTCTCGGCGGGCTTTTTGGAGATGGGCTTGTGTGGGAAGATTCGGATCCAGATCTTCGCGCCACGCTTCATCTTGCGAGTCATGGCGATACGAGCGGCCTCAATCTGGCGGCTGGTGAGCCACCCGCACTGAGTGGCCTGTAGACCGAATTCCCCGAATGATACTTCCGTGCCACGGCAGGCAGTGCCGCGATTGCGGCCCTTCTGTACCTTGCGCCAGCGGATTCTCTTGGGAGCCAACATGCCGGTTTCCTTGATAGATCAGGCGCCCGTGGATGGGCGGCGTACTTGATAATTCAGTCGATGAGGGCTGGTACCGCGGTGCGGCACCGGCTCTCACGCGTTGGCGCCCGAGCGCTCTGGAATGATGTCGCCGTGATAGATCCAGGTCTTCACACCGATGATTCCGTAGGTTGTCGAGGCCAAGGCCTCCCCGTACTGGATGTCGGCCCGCAGCGTGTGCAGCGGAACCCGACCCTCGAGGTACCACTCGTAGCGGCCCATCTCAGCGCCGCCGAGGCGGCCCTTGCAGGAGACACGAATGCCCTTGGCGCCGAACTTCTGCGCTGCCTGCATCGCCTTGCGCATCGCGCGGCGGAACGCCACGCGGCGCTCAAGCTGGGTCGCGATGTTCTCTGCCACAAGCTGCGCGTCGGTCTCGGCGCGTCGGATCTCGTGGATCGATAGGTAGACTTCGCCGCTTGCGATCTTGCCGATCGCGAGCTTGAGCTTGTCTGCCTCCTTGCCTTTCGGCCCAATCAGGATGCCGGGACGCGCGGTGTGGACACCGATCCGGATCTGGCGGGCGCGGCGCTCGATCTCTACCTTCGAGATGCCCGCATGCTTCATCGTCGTCTTGACGAGCTTGCGGATCTCTAGGTCCTCGTGCAGCCACTGCATGTAGTTCTTTTCCTCGAACCACTTGCTGTTCCAGGATCGAATCACGCCAAGTCGTAGGCCGTTCGGATGGGTCTTCTGTCCCATGATGGGTCTCTCCGTGTTCGCTGGGCGGAGCCTAGCGGACGCCCAGGACCAGCGTTACGTTGCTGGTCTTCTTGTTGATCCGCGTGGCCCGACCCATGGCGCGTGGGCGCCAGCGTTTGATCGTTTGCCCCTGGTCCACGTAGACGTCGGACACAAAAAGTGCATCGGCGTCCATTTCGTGGTTCGTCACGGCGTTCGCGACGGCGCTGTCTAACAGCTTGCGCACCGGCTCGCCACCCTTTTTTAGGGTGAAGTGCAGGATGTCGAGAGCTTCTGCAGCTCCCTTGCCGCGGATCTGATCCACGACCATGCGCACCTTACGAGGCGCGATGCCCAGGTTGCGGAGATGTGCCTTTGTGCTGGTCATCTTCGTTCTCCAGTCCAGTCGTGCGAACTTGGCGCAACTAGCGCTTAAGTTTCATACCACTGGCGCGTCGCTCTAGCGGCGCTTCGTCTTCTTGTCAGCGGCGTGGCCGTAGAAAGTCCGGGTCGGCGAGAACTCGCCGAGCTTGTGCCCAACCATGTTCTCCGTCACGTACACCGGCACGAACTTCTTGCCATTGTGGACCATGAAGTTGTGCCCGACGAACTCGGGGAAGATGGTGGAGCGCCGCGACCAGGTCTTGATGGGGCGCTTGTTGTCGGTCCGATTGGCTTCGGCCACCTTTTTCATGAGGTGGTCGTCTACGAATGGACCCTTTTTAATGGAACGAGGCATCGTCTTGCTCCCTACTTCTTCTTACGCCGGCTGACGATCAGGTAGTTGCTGCGCTTGTTTTTACGCGTCTTGGCACCGAGTGTCGGTTTGCCCCAAGGCGTGCAAGGGTGGCGTCCACCCGAGGTGCGACCTTCGCCACCACCCAGAGGGTGATCGACGGGGTTCATTGCGACGCCACGCACGTGCGGACGGCGACCGAGCCAACGAGTACGTCCGGCCTTGCCGAGCTTCTCGTTGTTGTGCTTCGCATTGCCGACCTCGCCAATTGTGGCGCGGCATCGGCAGATGACCTTGCGGAGCTCACCACTTGGTAGACGAAGCAGGGCATGCTTGCCCTCAAGCGCCATGAGCTGGGCTTTGGCTCCCGCGCTGCGGCAGAGCTGTGCGCCGCCACCGACCTTCAGTTCGATGGCGTGAACCGTCGTACCAACGGGCATGGCCTCAAGCGGCATGGCGTTGCCAGGCTGGATGTCTGCGTTGCGACTGGAGACGACCTCGCTGCCCACGGACAAGCCGTTGGGAGCCAGGATGTATCGTTTCTCACCGTCGGCGTACGTCAGGAGGGCGATGCGGGCGCTGCGATTCGGATCGTACTCGATCGTCGTCACGCGTGCCGGCACGCCGACCTTGTCGCGCTTGAAGTCGATGATTCGGTAGTGTCGTTTGTGTCCACCACCGCGATGGCGGATGGTGATGCGACCGAGGTTGTTGCGTCCGGCCTGCTTTCGCAGCGGAGCGAGCAACGACTTTTCGGGCGTCGTGCACGTCACTTCGGAAAAATCGGGACCTTGACGGTCGCGCTGCCCTGGTGTCGTTGGACGGTATTTACGGATGGACATAACTCAGTCTCCCGGGATTTCCGGTGGTAGTCAGCTGCCTTCTACGGCCCTGAAATCAGACGCCCTCGAAAAAATCGATGCTCTGCCCGCCGCGAAGACGGACGATCGCTTTCTTGTAGTTTGGACGCCTGCCGGTGTACTTGCCGACGCGACGGTTCTTGCCGCGTTGCACCAGGGTGCGTACGTCGGCGACGTTCACCGCAAACAGCGTCTCGACTGCCTCGCGGATCTGGTTCTTGTTGGCCTGGAGATGGACTTCGAAGACGTACTCATTGTCCGCTTCGCGGAGAATGTGGTTCTTCTCCGTCATCAGAGGCTTCATCAAGATTTGGGTGGGATGCAGGTTCATGGTTCGACTCTCCCTTAACCCAACCGCAGTTCGAGCGCGCGCGCTGCGTCTGCAGTGAGGACCAACTTCTCGTACTTGAGCACGTCGTAGACGTTGACGCCTTCCGCGCGGATGTACTTCACCTTGTGCAGGTTACGAATGGACATGTGGACATTGTGATCTTCGACCGGCATCACCACCAGCGCGTTGCTCGCGCCGAGCTGCGCGAGCGTCGCCGCGCCGACCTTCGTCTTCGGCCCGTCAAATGACAAGGCGTCGAGGACGATGAGGTCTCCGCTGATCGCGCGAGCGCTCAGGGCCGAACGCAGCGCTGCTGCCTTGACCTTCTTTGGCACCGTGTAGCTGTAGTCGCGCGGCTTGGGGCCGTGCGCTCGACCACCACCAACGAAGATCGGAGCTGTCCGGGCGCCGTGGCGCGCGTTGCCGGTGCCTTTCTGGCGGTAGATCTTCTTGGTCGAGCCCTTCACTTCTGCGCGGGTCTTCGTCGAGTGTGTGCCTGCGCGCTTGTTGGCGCGCTGCATCTTGACGATTTCCCAGTGCAGGTGTGGCTTGACCTCGGCGCCAAAGATGGCGTCGGCGAGTTCAATCTCACCGACCTCTTGTGCGCTCTGGTTGTACAATTTGAAGTTGGCCATCGTCTTGCCTCCCGATGAGTCGGGTCTTCGATTGGGAATCGGGCCCCCGCGGTGCGGTGCGGTCCCAGCTCTCAGCGTGGTTCTGATTAGGTCTTGATCTCGACTGAGACACCTGCAGCCAAGTCGAGGCGCATGAGCGCGTCGAGTGTCTGCTGGGTCGGATCGAGAATGTCGATCAGGCGCTTGTGAGTCCGAATCTCGAACTGCTCGCGGCTCTTCTTGTCCACGTGAGGTCCACGCAGCACAGTGTACCGGTTGATACGTGTGGGCAACGGAATGGGCCCCGCGATGCGGGCGCCGGTGTTGCGCACTGTCGTCATGATTTCTGTCACGGAGGCGTCGAGCAGCTTGTGGTCGTAGGCCTTCAGTCGAATTCGAATGCGGGTTGCCATGATATTCCTCTTGCTGGTTGGGCTCAGCGTGCCTGGCTCTTCACCACCTGCTCGGCGATGTTGTTTGGCGCGGGCGCGTAGTGCGCAAACTGCATCGTGTAGGTGGCTCGTCCCTGCGACATGGAGCGCAGGTCAGTGGCGTAGCCGAAGGTCTCGCCAAGGGCAACTTCGCCGCTGATGACTTTGGATCCGGCGCGGTCATCCAGGTTCTGGATTCGGCCACGGCGGCGGTTGAGGTCGCCGATGACGTCACCCATGTACTCTTCGGGCGTGACACATTCGATGGAGAAGATGGGCTCCAGCAGGACAGGCTTGCCTTTGCGCATGCCCTCTTTGAAGGCCATCGAAGCGGCTGTTCGGAACGCCATCTCGCTCGAGTCGACGTCGTGGTAGCTGCCGAAGTTCAGCGTCGCCTTGAGGTCGACGACCGGGAATCCGGCGAGCACGCCAGCGTTCATCGCGTCCTGAATGCCCTTGTTCACGGCCGGGATGTACTCGCGCGGGATGACGCCGCCCTTGATCTCATCGACGAACTCGTAGCCGAAGCCCGGCTCCTGTGGCTCCAACTTCAGCACAACGTGGGCGTACTGGCCGCGGCCACCGGTCTGCTTGCTGAACTTGTAGTTGACTTCATAGGGCTCGCGCATGGTCTCGCGGTAGGCCACCTGCGGTGCGCCGACCTGAGCGCTCACGTTGAATTCACGCTTGAGTCGGTCGACGATGACCTCAAGGTGGAGCTCGCCCATGCCCGAGATGATGGTCTGTCCCGTCTCTTCGTTCGAGGTCACCGTGAACGAGGGATCCTCGCGGCTCAGCTTGCCGAGGCCGTTGCCGAGCTTGGTCTCTTCGGTCTTGTTGTCGGGCTCGATGGCGACGCTGATCACGGGGTCGGGGAAGTTCATCGACTCGAGGACGATGGGGTCCTTGCGGTCACAGAGGGTGTGTCCGGTGATCGTGTCTTTGAGGCCCGCGACCGCGACGATGTCGCCGGCGAAGACCTCTTTGATGTCTTCGCGCTTGTCGGCGTGCATCTTCATGATGCGGCCGATTCGCTCTTTCTTGCCGTTGTTGGAGTTGATGACTGAATCACCCACCACCGCGGAGCCTGAGTAGACACGGATGTAGGTCAAGTGACCGACGAACGGGTCGCTCCAGATTTTGAAGGCGAGCGCTGAGAAGGGCGCATCGTCCGATGCTGGGCGCGTGAGCTTGATGTCTTCGTTGTTGGGATCGAAGCCTTCGAGCGGCGGCACGTCAAGCGGTGACGGGAGCAGTCCGACGACGGCGTCGAGGAGCTCCTGCACGCCCTTGTTCTTAAACGCAGAGCCGCAGAACATGGGGATGATGTCGAGCTTGAGCGTCGCGGTGCGAAGCGCGCTGTAGACCTCTTGCGGCGAGAGCTCTTCGCCCTCAAGGTACCGGCCCATCAGGTCGTCGTCTTGCTCGGCGGCAGCCTCGAAGAGTTCGATGCGGTGCTGCGCGACGAGCTCAAGCATGTCGCCTGGAACGGCTTCAATGCGGAACTCTGCACCCTGGCTATCTTCGTCGTAGATCACAGCGTGGTTGTTGATGAGGTCGACGACGCCGCGGAACGAATCGTACGATCCGATCGGCAGCTGCATCGGCACGGGCCGCGCGCCAAGACGTGTGCGAATCTGCCCAACGACGTTGAGGAAGTCGGCACCAATGCGGTCCATCTTGTTGACGAAGCCGATGCGCGGGACCTTGTAGGTGTTGGCTTGGCGCCACACGGTCTCGGACTGCGGCTCGACGCCACCGACTGCACAGAACACAGCGACGGCGCCGTCGAGGACGCGCAGCGAGCGCTCGACCTCGACGGTGAAGTCAACGTGGCCGGGCGTGTCGATGATGTTAATCGTCGTGCCCTTCCAGGTGCACTGCGTGGCTGCGGAGGTGATCGTGATGCCACGCTCCTGCTCCTGCTCCATGAAGTCCATGGTGGCGGCGCCGTCGTGCACCTCGCCGATCTTGTGAGAACGGCCGGTGTAGTAGAGCACCCGCTCAGTCGTCGTCGTCTTACCGGCGTCGATGTGCGCCATGATGCCGATATTGCGCATCGTCTTAAGCGGTATCGTGCGTGCCACTTGGGACTCCAGGGTGGGGCGATGTGCCCCGGGGACTTCGGGTTCGTCCGTGCCAGCTTTGGCACGTCGTCTCCCGTCGACTCAACGTGGGGCGGGCCCAGAGGAGGGTCCGCGCGGGAGAGTTGGTTATTCGGTCGTGGTCGTCGCGCCTACCAGCGGTAGTGTGCGAACGCCTTGTTGGCCTCAGCCATGCGATGCGTATCTTCGCGGCGCTTCACGGCGGTGCCGCGGTTCATTGCGGCGTCGAGAATCTCGTTCGCGAACTTCTCCGCCATGCCTTTCTCGCCGCGCTTGCGTGCGAATCCGATGATCCAGCGGAGAGCCAGGGCGTTGCGGCGCTCTGGGCGGACCTCAACGGGGACCTGGTAGGTCGAGCCACCGACGCGGCGCGACTTCACTTCGACGGACGGTCGCACGTTTTCAAGGGCCCGGTGCAAGACGCGGACCGGATCCTCTTTGGCGCGCTGCTCAACCTTGTCGAGGGCCTCATAGATGAGACGCTCTGCGGTCGACTTCTTGCCGTCGAGCATGAGGCAGTTGGTGAATTTCGTCACAAGCCGATCACCATACTTGGGATCAGGAAGGACGGGTCGTTTCGGTACTTGGCGGCGACGTGGCATGTCGGACTCCTGATCGGGTCGCGTGGGACCCTATTCGGCGGTGCGCTGTGGGCGCAGCTCTCCTACTGCTGCTTCGGCTTCTTGGTGCCGTACTTGCTGCGGCTGCGGTTACGTCCAGCAACGCCCGTGGCATCAAGCGTGCCGCGGATGATGTGGTAGCGAACGCCCGGGAGGTCCTTCACACGACCACCGCGGATCAACACGATGCTGTGCTCCTGGAGGTTGTGACCAACGCCCGGGATGTACGACGTGACCTCGATACCGTTCGACAGGCGCACACGTGCGACCTTACGGAGGGCCGAGTTCGGCTTCTTCGGCGTCGTTGTGTAGACGCGCGTGCAGACGCCTCGCTTCTGCGGGCAGCTCTGCAGGGCCGGGGCCGTGCTCTTCTTGCGCTTTGCCTGGCGGCGGTTGCGAACCAGCTGATTGATTGTCGGCATCTTTAAACCTTCTCCAAATCTCTTGCGCCCGCTGTGGGCGCTCTGCCGGCTGCAGGGTCAGCTCGTGTTGCCGGCAGCGTGGCTGCGCGTCTAGCCGAGGTGGCCCTGCAATTCTAGCTGCGGCGAATCCGAATCCCGGGTCCGTTCGCGTGCCAACCCAACACCGCGTGGGTCAACCCGCGGCCGGCAGTATGCTCTGTGAGCACTGACCGACCAGCACGATCCAACCCGAGCATTTGGCCAGTGGCCATGAGAGGTGACCCTCTCTGCTTCGGCGGGATGCAGCGACCTAGTGGTCTGCTGCGGGGCGCGCGTTATCTTCGATGCACAGCCCCATGTCAAGGAGAAAACGCTGCACATGAGACAGGTAGGCAAGCCCTGCGGGGTCGATTGTGCCGATTTATCGGGCGGCCGAGGCATGCAGTCACCGTCAAATGGTTCAGAAACAAGTAGTTGCGGCGACTTTGGCCGCGGTTGTTTAGGCCGTCGGAGGACGCACAGGACGTCGATCTCGCCGATCGCCTGCGTGATTCTCACTCTCCTAGGTGCGATCGTCGGCGTCGACTTCACTTGCGACTGCGGGGGCGAAAACACGCATCAGGCGGCGAAAACCAAAGCGCTCGAACCGGGTGTAGAGCAGGTCGCGTTGCGGTGCGGTGGGCGCGAGCGCGCTGAGGGACGCTGGCAGTGGTGCGTCGCGCACCAGGTCAACTAGGCGGCGTGACAACCGCGCTGAGGGTTCGCCTTCCAACAGCAACCGCTGGGTGCGCGGCGAACCGCTGTCCGCGACGTTGGCGTAGATGCCGTCCAAGCTACCCCAACGTCTAAGCAAGCCGACGGCGCCCTTGACGCCGATCCCTGGCACGCCGGGGATGTTGTCGACCTTGTCGCCCATGATCGCGAGCAGATCGCCGATGAGCGCCGGGGGGACGCCCCACTTTCCCTCGACGGCGGCCTCGTCGTAGAGCACGTCGGAGCCAGGCACCAGCTGTTGTGCTCGGCCACCCGCTGGGGCTTCGTCGACGACGAGCTGCATGAGGTCTTTGTCGCCGCTCACGATGACGACATTGTACCCCTCAGCAAGGGCGTGTGTGGCGTAGGTCGCGATGAGGTCGTCCGCCTCCAACCGCGTGTCGTCCAGCGCTAGCACACCGAGTTCCTGCGTAACCTCCAAGGCGTGGGGCCACTGGGCAGAGAGGTCTGGCGGCGTTGCCGGGCGGTTCGCCTTGTAGTTCGGATCGATGTCGCGCCGGAAGCCACCTGCGGTCGCGTCAAAGCACACCAGCGCCGCGGCGGGGTTCCAGGTCTCCAGGAGCCGCATCAGCGTGGCTGTGTAGCCATACAGCGCGCCGGAGGCCGTTCCATCTGGCGCGGTCAGGTTGCGGATGGCGAAGTGAGCGCGAAACAGAGCGTGGGAGCCGTCGAGCAGCAGCAGGAGCGGCCGAGCGTCGGCTTGGCGGTCGTCGAGCCCGCTGTGCGAGGCGTTGGGATCGTGTGGCATGGGTACCTCCTGGGGCGATGGTCGCGACGGTGAACCGCTCGCGGTGGTCCGCTCGACTGTCAGCGGCGCCGCCGCCTTCCCTGCGGCGGGGTGGGGGCCTGTCGGGAGGCCGCGCTAACAAGACTGCGTCGCCCAACACGCTACCGCGCCAACAAGACGACGTGGCGTTCTGGCGGCGGCGATCCGAGATCGAGGACCGGGGTGGCCGCGACCGGCCAGCCCAAAGCGGCGAGAAAATCGCTGACGGGGGCTAGGGGCAGATCGATGGCCGGATCGGCGCCGTGCATGGGGACAACCCAGCGTGGCTCCACCGCTCGAGTGAAGGCGGCGGCGCCGGCGCCGTCGAGCGTGTAGGTGCCGCCAACTGGGACCAGCAACACGTCCACGCCGCGGAGCCAGGCGACGTCTGCGGCCGAGAATCCGGCCAAATCGCCAGCGTGGACGACGCGGTGGGCGCCGTCGTCCACGCTGGCCATGCGCACCCAACCCATCTGGCGGCCGTCGACCGCGTCGTGGGGGACACCACGAAATCTCACGTCGTAGGGGCCAACGCTGCCGTCGGCATCAATCATGCGATCGGTTCCGAGGCTCGGCCGCCAGGCGCAGTGGTCTTCGTGGCGGTGCGTGATCAGCACGGCGTCGAACGGACCCTGAATCTCTGGCAACGCGAAGCGCCCGCCGAGCACCCCAGGGGCGTGCGGGTCAAGGCACAGATGCCCGTCGAGTGCGCCCGGGAGGTTGATGGAGAAGGCGGCGTGGCCCAGCCAACGCACGATCATGCGGGGTCCGCGTCGTCGAAGTGCATCACGCCGATAAACGGTACGTCGCGGTATCGCTGCTGAAAGTCCAACCCGAAGCCGACCACAAAGACATCGTCGATCGTGAAGCCGCAGTAGTCGATCGGCACCTTGATCTCCTCGCGTGCGGGCTTGTGCAGCAACGTGCACACCCGAAGGCTGCGAGGCCGGCGGGCCCGAAGCAGGTTGAGCAAGTAGTCCATGGTGAGGCCGGTGTCCACGATGTCCTCGACCAGCACGACGTCTCGGTCGGCGATGTCGATCGTCAGATCGTGCGTGAGGCGCACCGCGCCCGTCGATTTGGTGCCGCCGTGATAGGACGAGACAGCAAGAAACGCGCAGTTCGTGGGCGTGGTGACAGCTCTGAGCAGGTCCGCATAGAACATGATGGAACCCTTCAGCACGCAGACAAACACCGTCGGCTCCACCGGGTCGAGGTCTCTGCTCAGCTCGGCGCCAATCTCCGCGATCCGCGTCCCAATCGCCTCTGCGCTCAAGTACGGCTCGACGCGTTCAATGGCCATGCAGCCTCCTTCCCGTGCCCTGGCGCTTCAAGTCAGCGCGTTGTTCATCACTTCACCCATGCCGCCGGCTCCCGGCACGATATACTGGGTCTCCGTGAGACCGCACTCTTCGTCGGGCAGCTCGCCCGGGCACGCCGCCAGCGCTGCGTCGCTGCTGAGGCCGCGATCGAGCCGATAAGCGTACACGCTCACCCCGTCAGGAAACGTAGTCGTGAGCTTTCGAATGAACTCAGGCGTGACGATGAGGTTCAGCGCAAAGCAGTGCCGCGGGGTGCCGTCGAGACCGTCCCGGTAGTAGGAGATCGCCTCTGTGAGCGATCCGCCCGTCGCGCCCATCGGGTCCGGGAACAGCACGAAGCGGTCTGCGACGGGGCCAGCGATCTTGCGGCCGTGGGTCGCGGCGCCGGTGACTTGGTCGGCGGCGTTGGTGGTGCGATTCATGAGGATGTGATCTTGGCGCACGGTACCTGGCGCGAGGATCTCGCTGAGCGCCTCGAAACACACCATCGAAGGCAGGATGCCGGCCCGGGCGATGTCGACGGACGTGGCCAAGATGTCCGGATCGATGATGTCGCCCTCGTAGTAGCCACGGTCAGTGAGAGGTAACATGCGCGTCTCGGTGCGAACCCGCTTGCGAGGGAACGATCGGTTGATCACCTCACGGACCAAGCCGCGGTAGAGCAGCGTGACGATGCGATTGACCTCTGGCTGCACGCAGCTCGGGTGGCTCAGGCGCGCCAGCCACGTCAGCGCCAGCGGATCGGCGATGAGATGCACCTGAGGGCCGTACTGATGCACCAGCTCCCCATCTTTGGACTGGATGTCGAAGTAGCAACGTTCGCCCATGGCCGCCTCCCGCGCGTTGTGTCTGTGGCTATGCCCGCGGCGCCTTCCAGTCAAGGGTCGCCGGGCGATCGCGCCCATCGCTCAGCCGGACTTGGGCGGCCGGGGTCCAAAAACAGCGGTACCGATGCGCACGTGGGTGGCGCCGGCGGCGATCGCGGCGGGGAAATCTGTCGACATCCCCATGGAGAGCACGGCCAGATCGCTCCCGTGCAATGTGAGCGCGGGGCCGTGCTGCGCGCGCAGTCGGGTCTGCCAACTCGCGAGCCTGGCAAACCACGGCGCGGGGTCGTCTTCAGCCGGGGGGAGCGTCATCAGTCCGCACCAACGCACCCCGGGCGACCGCAGCAACACGTCCGCGAAGACAGGCACGTCTGCCTCCTTGCAGCCCCGTTTACTCGGCTCGGAGGCCAGGTTGATCTGCAGCAGCACGTCTTGTCTGACGCCAAGCGCCCAAGCCCGACGGGTCAATTCGTCGAGGCCAACCATGTCGTCGACCGCATGATGAACGGCGACTTGGCCGACGACCCACTTCATCTTGTTGCGTTGCAGGTGACCGATGAAATGCCAGCGCAGATCCGTCAGATCCTGCAGCGCGGCGCGTTTGTCACGGAACTCGGCGGCGTAGCTCTCGCCAAAATCCCGCTGCCCAGCCGCGTACGCGGCACGAACCGCCGCGGCCGGATGGTTTTTACTCACGGCGATGAGCGTGACGGTGTCAGGGCCTCGGCCAGCCGCACGGCACGCGTCGGCGACCTGCTGACGAACCTCACCAAGGCGCGCCGCGAGACCGGGATGGTCCACGGCGGCGCCCAACACGGCTGCATCGGTGTGGAGAAGCGGGGGCGGCGGCGGGACCATGGCCGAGTCGGCGTCGTGCGTGGCGCTCACAGCTTGGCGAGCTCGGCCTCAGCCGCGGCGATGAAGCGCTTCTCGCCCTTGTTGCCACGCGCGATCTTCAGGTAGCTCTCAAAGGCCGCCTTGGCCGCCGCCTTGTCGCCCTTATCCCGCAACGCGAAGGCCAGATTGTAGCGAGCGGGGGTGTAGGTGCGCTTGAGCAAGACGGCCTTCTGATATGCGGCGATCTCCGACCCATAGTCCTTGAGGCGATGGTGCACGACGCCGATGTTGTACCAAGCGCGGTGGTGCTTCGGCGCGTGGTGGATGCACTTGTAATAGGTGCGAACCGCCGCCCGGAGCCCCTGCGTCCGGGCCGGCTCTTCGAGCTTGTCGGCCTTGATCTCCTGCGCCTGAGCCAGATCGAACCAGGCCTCTGGGTTGTCGGGCTTGACCTTGATCGCCGCCTCAAACGCGATGATCGCGGCGTCGACCTTGCCTTCTCGCAACAGCAACATCGCGCGATTGAGGCGCGCATCTTGGGCCTCTGGATCAGCAGCGATGGCGCGTTCGTAGTGCGCTAGCGCCGCAGTGGTCTTGCCCAGGTCTTCGAGCACCACGCCGAGGTTAAACTGGGCCTTCGCGTAGTTCGGATCGAGCTTCACGGCCTCGGCGTAGGCGTTGGCCTCCTGGGGAAAGGCGCGCTTGCGCCCATAGGCCAGCCCGAGATTGTACCAGCACTCCTTGAGGTCAGGCTTGAGTTGCACGCACCGCTGAAAGCTCCGCACAGCCTCCGTGGTCTCGCCTGCGCCCAGCTGGGAGACCCCCTCGCGAAAAGCGTCCTCGGCGGTCTGACCGCGCTTGGGTGCGTCTGCGGCCCACGCGGGCGAGACGGGGAAGCTGGGCAGCGCCAGCAGGCTCACGATCAACAGCGCTCGTGCGTGGGCGCCGGTCGCTTTGGTGGGCTGGAATCTGCGCATGGCTAAGGTCGCTCCTGGGAAGGACGGGGGATCCGTGGGTGGGAGCATCGTCGCGCCGGCCAGGGCGGTCAAACGTAATCGCCGCCGACGCCCCCTCCGGCGCATCGCGATCTGTGAACAGTGACGACCCGATGGGTGTTTGATAGAAGTCGTGCTGCCCAAGGAGAAGACTATGCGCTCAGTGACCCCTCGACTACCCCATGTTCGCTCTCACGTGCCCCTGTTCTGCCTCGTGGCTGCGATGCTGATCGCTCCGGGTTGCGGCGACACGGACGGCGACACCGGCGACGCGCTGACGCTCCCCGGTGACGCGGCAGGCGACGGCGTGGCGTTCGACGGCGTCACGTTCGACGGTGGCTGTCCGAACGCCTGTGACGACAAGAACCCGTGCACGGACGACTTCTGCAACGCCGGGGTGTGCAGCAATCCGGCCAACAAGGCGACATGCGACGACGGCGACGCGTGCACCGGCGGCGACCGCTGTAACGCCGGCGGCTGCGTCGGCAATACCAACCTGTGCGGCGACGCGGGCAGCGACGCGACGGACTCGGGTGACGCGGGCACAACCGACGCCGTGACTGGGCCACCGTTGAAGGCTGGCGATCTCACGATCACCGAGATCCTCTACAACCCTTACGGCGACGGCAAGGTCAGCGACGGCGATGGTGAGTGGTTCGAGATCCGCAACGACAGCGGCAAAAACCTCGATCTTACGGGCTTGGTGATCCGCGACGACAAGAACGACAGCTACACGGTGAAGGGCACAAACACCCAGATCGCGGACGGCGCCTACTTCGTGTTTGGACGCAACGATGACAAGACACGCAACGGCGGCGTGGTGATCGATCACGTCTACGGCGCGGCGATCAACTTGGCGAATTCGCTCGACGCGCTGGTGCTGGAGAGCAACGGTGTCCTGATCGACAAGGTGCTGTGGGACAAGAGCAAGGGCTGGCCGTCGCTGAGCGGCAAGGCGATGCAGCTCAACAACAACACCAGCACGGCGACCGACAACGACGTGGCGACGGCGTGGTGCGCTGCGACCGAGATCTTCGGCGCAGGAGACGCTGGCACACCCGGAGCCGCCAACGGGACCTGCGACGCGAAGGACCAGGACAAGGACGGCATCATCGACAGCAAGGACAACTGCCCAGCGGTGGCGAATCCGACGCAATCGGACGGGGACAAGAACGGCGTGGGCGATGCGTGCGAGCCTGACGCGATCCCCGGCTGCGGCGACAACGTGCTGGTGCAGTCGGAAGCGTGCGACGACGGCAATCTGTTCAGCGGGGATGGCTGCAGCAAGTACTGCCAGCTCGAGGCCGAGTTTGGCGCAGGCGACTTGGTGATCACGGAGGTGCTGCCCAACCCCGCGACCGTCAGCGATGACGATGGCGAGTGGGTGGAGGTCTACAACGCGACGGACAAAGATCTCACGATCAACGGGCTGCGCGTGCAGGTGGGGACGGACAAGCCGTTCTGGAAGGCGGTGGTGTCGACCAAGCCGGTTGTGGTGAAGGCCAAGGGCTACGTCGTGCTGGGCTCGAACCTCGACGCGGCGACCAACGGCGGCGCGCCCGTCGATGCGACGTACGGCAAGCTCACGATCGGCAACACCGCCGCCACGCTGAGCCTGGTGAGCCGGCATGCCGACAAGACGACCGTGCCGGGCGCGACTGACACGTATGTGGTGGTGGACACCATGGCGTGGGACAAGACCTGGAACGTGAAGGCCGGTATCTCCCTGAGCCTCGATCCAACCCAGACCACCGCCGCGGGCAACGACGGCAAGACCAACTGGTGCCGCGGCCAGTCCGTGTTCGGCGCGGGCGACCTGGGCAGCCCGGGCAAAGCGAACCCATCGTGTGCGGGCTGGCTCGATGACGCGGACAACGACGGCGTGCCGGACGGTGTCGACAACTGCAAGCAGATCAAGAACCACTTCCAGACAGACAGCGACAAGGACGGGCTCGGCGACGCGTGCGACAACTGCCCGACCAAGGCCAACGCCGACCAGAAAGACGGTAACGCGGATGGCATCGGCGACGCCTGCGAGAAGGTCTACTGCGGCAACGGCGTGAAGGATGGCGATGAGGTCTGCGACGACGGCAACGCGATCCCTGGCGATGGCTGCACGCCCGGCTGCAACTTCGAAACACCGCTGGATGCAGGCGACGTCGTGGTCACGGAGTTGATGCTCGACGCGACCGCAGTCACCGACGCAGACGGCGAGTGGATCGAGCTCTACAACACGACCGACAAGACGCTCGACCTGAACGGCGTGGAGCTGCGCAGCGAGAAGAAGGTGCACGTCATCAACGCTGGGACGGCCAAGGTCCCGCTCGCGCCGAAGAGCTACTTGGTGGTGGGGCTCAACGCCGACAAGACCAAGAACGGCGGCGTCGTGATGGCCTATGGCTACAGCGCGATCGTGCTCACCAACAGCAAAGGGGTCGTGGAGCTGTGGTGGGGCAAAACGCTCGTCGACCGGGTCGCGTACACCAACGGCGCTGGCGGCTGGCAGAAGTTCGTCACGGGCAGCAGCCAGCAGCTTTCGTCCGACAAAATCAACGCGATCGCAAACGACGAGGGCAGCGCCTGGTGCAAAAGTAAGGTCAGCTTTGGCGCTGGAGACAAGGGCACGCCCGGTGGCGCCAACGTGATCTGCCCGCCCGACAAGGACGCCGATGAGGCGCCGGACGCGACAGACAACTGCCCGAATCTGGCCAACGCCAACCAGAGCGACAGTGACAAGGACGGCATCGGCAACGCGTGTGACAACTGCCCGACCAAGGCGAACGTCGACCAGAAAGACAGCGACAACGACGGGGTGGGCGACGCCTGTGTGCAGCTTCCGCAGGCCAAGTGCGGCGACGGCAAGATGGAGCTCGACGAGCACTGTGATGACGGCAACACGAAGGGCGGCGATGGCTGCTCGGCGGCGTGCACCCTCGAGCCGGCGAAGCTCGCGACCGGCGCGCTGATCATCACCGAGTTCATGGCGGACAGCCAGGCGGTCTCCGACGGCGATGGCGAGTGGATCGAGATCTACAATCCGGGCGCCGCCGACATCGACCTTGAGGGGTTCATGATCGCCGATGAGGTGACGGTGACCGGGCACGTGATCTTGGCGGACGGCAAGGGCGTCATCGTCCCGGCTGGCGACTACGTCGTGCTGGCGAGCAACGTGTCCAAAACCAACAACGGTGGCGTCGTAGCGGCGTATGGTTGGAGCGGTTTTGGGCTCAACAACGGCGGCGACACGATCGCGCTGATGAACCCGGATGGCAGCGTGATCGACACGTTTAACTATAGCTCCGGTGCGCAGGGGTGGCCGAAGGGCGCTAGCGGCGTAGCGATGCACCTCAACAGCAGCAAGCTCAACGCGACCGACAACGACGTCGGCGCCAACTGGTGCTTGGCGACGGCGACGTATGGCAAGGGTGACAAAGGCACGCCTGGCTCGCCAAACGTCGGCTGTGTGACGACGCCGGTGCCCGTGTGCGGCGACGGTAAGAAGGAGGGCGACGAGGCGTGCGACGACGGCAACACCAAGGACGGCGATGGTTGCTCCGCGAAGTGCGTCGTGGAGGTCGTCAGCGCCAAGCAGTCGGGCGAGGTGGTCATCACGGAGATCTTGTTTGACCCGAACGCGGTGACAGACGCCAACGGCGAGTGGTTCGAGGTCTACAACCCGGGCGACAAGGCGGTCGATCTCAACGGCTGGCAGGTGGAGGACAAGGACGTCGGCGGCCTGCCGATGGCTGTGACCGGTACGAAGTTGCTGCTGCCGGCGAAGGGCTTCTTGGTGCTGGCGATCAAAGACGACGTCACCGTGAACGGCGGGGTGGCGGCGGCGTACGCGTATGGCAGCAAAATCGCGCTGTCCAACGCGAGCAGCGGCGGTCGGATCGCGTTGTTGAAGGCCGACGGCACGCTCGTGGACGAAGTGAAGTACGAGACCACCGCCGGCAAGCTCGGGTGGCCTGGCAAGGTCGCCGGCGTGGCCATTCAGCTCGCCAACGGCCAGCGGACGGCGATCGGCAACGACGCGGGCGCGGCGTGGTGCTTGGCGAGCAAGACTTTTGGCAAGGGCGACAAAGGTACGCCCGGCGCCCTGAACGACGCGAGCTGTGGCGCAGCTACCCCGCCGCCGCCGCAGTCGAACAGCGCCGGTGCGTGGCAGGGGGTTCCGAGTCAGTTCAAGGCGGAGGCGGAGCTGTGGGCGCAGCTGCTGTGGTGGATCATTCAGCAGCGCTGGCAGCCCGGATTTCCGGCCTGACAGCGAGGAGACCGAGGGCGCGTCACGAACCTAGCGCCGATGGTCGCGACGGATGAGCTGCACGATGTGGCGCGCCCGCCAGGCCTGATGTTCGGTCAGGGCGGCGCTTTGACGCAGCAACGCCTCTTCCATGGTTCGCACGCAGCGACCATCAGCGAGCGTGGCGAGACAATCCAGGGCGGTCTCAACGCCAGCAAACGCCAGCTCCGGGGCCCGATCGCGCAGCTGCTGTGCGATGGCGTCCTGAAGTTCACCGAGCCCGAGGCGCGCGGCGACAGTCATCGCGAGCAGCGACAATGGGATGTCACCGGCGACGATGGCGCGGGCGATCAAGCCGCTCAAGGGACCGTGGTTCGCCGCGGTCGCGTCGCCGTCGGCCTGGCGAAGGCTCTCCAGCACCGCCCACGTGGCATGGACGTCCGTTGCGGAGAGCGCCTCGGCGTGTCTGCGGAGGCCCAGCGCGGTGACGAGGTCGGCCAGGTTGACGTCCGACAGCGTCGTGACGATCTGCGCGGCGCGCTGGCTGCGCTGCCCGGCGGACTGCTGTAGATGAAGGGGCTCAGGGCGGGGCGGCGCGACCGGCTCAGAGGCCAGAAAGTCGGGCAGATCGTCGCCGCCAAAGAGATCATCGCTGCCAAAGAGGTCATCGCCGCCGCAAAGATCACCGCCGCCGACGCGATCATCGCCGCCCAGCAGATGGAGCGCCGCCGCACCAGTCACAGCCGCACCAGTCGCAGCCGGCACCCCTGACGCGATGAATGCTAGGAGGTCATCGAGCTCTTGCGGCGCCATCTTGCCTCTCGGTCCGAGCCACGACGCGCGCCGCTAGTGCCCCGGCTTGCTCGGGTACTTCTTCTTGAACTTGGCGATCACCCGCACGACGCGCTTGTCGTCGTCGATCTCGCTGTTGAGCGGATGCATCGTCAGGCGCACGCGGCCAGCACCAGCAGGCGTCTTGACGTCGCCCGACAGCTCCAAATCGACCCGCTGCTGCTTGGCGCGCATCCGCGCTAGCTCGCGCTCCATGATCTTGCGGGACTGCGCCGTCAGCTGCACCGGAGAGCCCGGTTTGTCGGCGTTCTGCAGCTGTTCGCTGAGCTCGACCACCTGCGTGCGCAAGTTGGCCGACTGCTGCCGCAAGCTCGCCTTGAGATCCGCCGCCACCCATCGCTTGGGGTCGCTGCCTGGCGTCAGCACGATCTCGCCGTTGTACTTACCTTTCGTGAACGTATCGGCGAAATAGCCATCGCCGAGCCCAGCGATCTGCAACGTCAGCCCCATCGACGCGCTACCCAGCACCAAGTCGATACCTTTCACCTTCTCGCCCAGCAGATCGACCTCGCGCTGCCGCAGCGCCGACAGGCAGATCACCAGCTGGGCGCCGTTGCTTCGCAGCACACGAACCGCCGCCGCCGCCGCCTTGATGGGATCGTTCACCGCGAGCTCCCGTTTGGCGAAGAGCTCCCCGAGGGCCTCGGGAGCCGCCGTGACCAGCCCGAAGATGCCCACCTTCATGCCCCCGATCTGCCGCAGGACTGCGGGCTGAAACGTCGGTTTACCGGTCTTTTTGTCGACGATGTTGGCGCTGACGAGCTGCAGCTTGTGACGCTTCGCGAGCTTCAGCAGCGTCTGTGGCGGCAGCACCATCTCATGTTCACCCACATTGAGCGCGACGTAGCCCATCGCTCGAAATGCGCCGAAGAACGCCTCCGCCCGCATCGTAGTTTTGGCCAGCTCCTCGCCATGAAAACGAGGGTTGGCCACAAGCCAGCCGCCCGTATCCACCGCGAGGGCGCCGAGAAAGCGGCTCTTTCGCTGATTCATCCACTGGGATCGCCGGGCAAGACCGCCCAACGGGTTACGCGCTCAACCGCACGGGTCGGTCTCGGCGATCGCGTTGCCTGAAAACCACACGGCGAGGCTGCGCTTGTCCTCCGCTGCGGTGGGCGCGGGCGGGGCCGCCTCCAGACGCGCCCCCGCGGCGGCCGCGTTGGCGCCAGCTGCGTGCGCCATGGGTAAGGGGAGGCGGTCGTCTGGCTTGAGCTTGTCTGCCCGATCCACGAGGGACGCTTGATTGCGCAAGGCCGCGTCGAGCTTCGTGTCCAGCAACCGTGGCTGCACCACTTTGACGGCGCTGACGGGCGCGGGCGTGGTCGGCTGCTGACAGCCCCAGATGCCCATAGAGATGGTCAACATCGCGGCGAGCGTGCCGGCGATGAGCGTTCGCTTGTTCATCGTTGTGGTCTCCTCACGGGCACGCCGGCCCGCGCTTCGCGCCGGAGCATAGTGGTTCGGCCGCAGGCAGGCTAGATGTAGCGCCAGCAATTGACCGGCCTCAGGTCCGTCGCTACCTTCCGCGCCAGCGTCCACCTTGTCGACGCGACACCGACGCACACCCGCTAGCGAGCCCCTCGAATGCCCCACCGACAGCGACCTTCCTGGCGACGCCTCGCGCTCGTCGGCCTCGCCGTGGCGACAGTGTATGCGGCGACGTCGGGCAAATTGCTGCTCCAGCCCTCGCCGCACTTTCATTTCACAGACCTCGCCAACTCGTTCTTGCACGGTCGCGTCGACACCGACACGCCCCGTCGCCACGGCCACAGCAGGCCGCAACCGGGCGATCCTCCGGGATACCTCGAAGCGATTCGGCGGGCGACCGACGGCGGCAAGAACGGCTGGAATGACTGGGCGAGCTACCGTGTCCTCGTGCTCAAGGACGGCCAAGAGGTCCGCGGTGTATTTCCGTATCTGCACGAAACGACGCCGCGCAAACAGGAGTTTTGGACGGTCGATGGCAAGCTCATGGTCATCGACGTCAACAGAGACCTGAAGGTTGGCTGTGACCCGAGTCACCCGACGGCGCGGTGTGATCGGGTCGAGTATAAGGTCAGCTTCCCGCCCTTTCCTGCGGTGGTGATGATGCCGGTGGTGGCGGTGCTCGGCTATCACACCAACGATGTGATCCTGACCCTGCTCTTCGGCGCCCTGTCGGCCATGTTGCTGCTCTGGTGGCTGGCGCGGCTGCGCCGTGAAGGGCTGCTCCATCACAGCCCGGGTGATCAGCTCTGGCTCGTCGCGATGTTCGCGTTTGGCACGGTGGCTTACTACTGCGCGATCCGCGGCGCCGTCTGGTTCACGGCGCTGACGATGGGTGTCACCCTACACTTCGCATACCTGCTGGCAGCCCAGGGCGCGCGGCGACCGATGCTGGCGGGTCTTCTGTTTGGTCTCGGTGTCGCGACCCGCACGCCGTTGCTGTTCGCCGGGGTGTTTTTTCCGCTCGAGGCGCTGTTTCACAACGGCCGCTGGCTTGGCGGTGACGGTCGTGATGGCGCGATGGCGGCTGCGCGCAAGATCCTGCTCTTCGCCCTGCCGGCGGCCGCCATCGGCGTGCTGCTGGCGTGGTTCAACTACGCGCGCTGGCAAAATCCCCTGGAATTCGGGCATTTTTACCTGTTGGAGGGCACCCGCGCCACGACGCGGGACCACGGTCTCTTCAACTTCTACTTCCTCAACCACAACCTAAGCGCGGCGTTCACCAATCTGCCGCGTCCAAGCGCTGCGGCGCCGTATCTCCAGATCACGCGCCATGGGCTCGGCATCTTGGCCTGCACACCAGCGCTGTTCGCGCTGTTTGGCAGCCCGACACGCCACCCAACGGATGAAGCGGGCCCAGCGTCGCTGGCCGAAGTGCGGCGGCGCAGCCTCGTCCGCAACCTCGCGATCACCGTGTTCTGCGTCGCGGCGCCCGCGTTGGTGTACCAAAACGATGGCTGGCAGCAGTTCGGCTATCGCTTTGCGTTGGACTTCTGGCCTGCGTTGATGGGCGTTTTTGCGCTGCGCGTCGGCCATCTCTCTCGACGCGTCAAGGCCTTGATCCTACTCGCCATACTCGTACAGACCTTCGGCGCCGTGACCTTTGGCCGTATGGAGTGGTTCTACTACGACTGACGCGCCCCGCTGGCACGCGCCGCGTCGCCGTTTCGCCGCAACCCGCCGCTCCTCGCCCGGAGGCTCCATGGTATCTCCCCGCATCGCAAACCTCGACCAGTGTGTCAGTTGGATCGTGGCCGGCGCTCGGCCCCAGCGCGACTTCCGCGTCGGCACCGAGTACGAGCGCCTGCTCATCGACGCTTCAGGCACACCGTTGCCTTGGGACGGCGCACCCGGGATTCGACAGATCCTCGAGACGCTGGCGACGCGGTTCGACTGGCAGGTTCAGCGCGAGGGCGACAGGCCAATCGCGCTGCTGCGTGACGGCGCGTCCGTGACGCTCGAGCCGGCCGGCCAGTTTGAGCTGAGCGGCGCGCCGTTCGCGACCATCACGGAGATGCGGGCCGAGATGGACGCCCATCTTGCCGAGGTCGCTGAGGTGCTGGCGCCGTGGGGTGCCAAGGCCGTCTACGTCGGGCTCAACCCGTTCGACACGCCTGACTCGGCGCCGAAGATGCCCAAAGACCGCTATGACCACATGCGGGCGTGGATGCCGACCGTGGGGGGCAAGGGGCTGCAGATGATGCACCTCACCTGCACTGTGCAAGCCAACCTGGATTTCGACAGCGCGGCGGACGCCATGAGCCTGCTGCGGGCCGGATTTCTGGCGACGCCCGTGATGATCGCGTTGTTCGCGAACTCGCCCTGGCGCTTTGGCGCGGACACCGCGATGGCCTCGGCGCGCGCGGACCTCTGGCTCGACGTCGACCCGGCGCGCTGTGATCTCGGTGCGGTCGCGTTCGATCCGAGCGCGACGGTGCAGGACTACGTCGAGTGGGCGGCCGACGTACCGCTCTACTTTGTGATGCAGGAGCGTCCGGACGGCACCAAGGGCTACTTCGCGCCGGCGCGCCATCGCGCGACGTTTCGGCAGCTGCTCGCTGACGGAGATCGCGGTCGCGCGGCCACCGAAGACGACTGGGCGCTGCACTTGTCAACCCTGTTTCCCGACGTTCGCCTGAAGCGATACGTCGAAGTGCGCGGCGCCGACTGCGTGGCGCCTGAGCTGCTTCCAGGGCTGCCCGCGCTGAGTTTTGGACTGTTGTCGGACCGCGAGAGTCGCGCCGCGCTGTTTGACCTGATGCGAGACGGTGACGTGTCCGTCGACCGCGCCGCGCTGCGTGATGCCGCTTGCCGGGACGGACTCGCCGGTCGCGCTGGCGGCTTTGAGTTGGGCGAGCTGGCGCGCACCTGTCTGCGCTTGGCGGACGAAGGGATCAGCCGAATCGAGGCCCGCTCTGGCGTGGCCGATCCAGAGGGTCACGCCGCGCTGGACCGGTTGATGGCCGTAGCCACAGGCGCGGTGCCGGCGCCTTGGCAGGAGGTCGCGGCGCGTCTGGCGCGGACGCCGTCCCTGTCGGCGTTGGTGCTGTAGCCGCCGTCGCGGTCGGTCGCAAGGGCACCCGAGCCAGATGGACAAGCGTCGCCGGGAGTCCTCCGGCGACTGCGCTGTCTCTACTTCACCGTCACGGGCAACGTCAGCATCTCGCCACGCAGGACGTAGCACTGCTCATCACTGCAGACGCTAAACGACGCCTGGATCGTCAACGGTCCGGTGCCCGCTGCGAGGCCGGTGAGCGGGATCGTCACGACACCGGTCTTGCCGTCCATCTTCACGTCGCCGCCGCTTTTTGACAGCGCAGGCTTGTCACACGAGGCGTGCTTGGCCGCCGTGACGACAAACTTCGATGGGAAGTCCTTATTGAACTTGAGGCCTTTCTCCGGCTGAACCCTGATCACGGCGGTCTGCTTGCCGCCGACAGTCAGCGTCACGGGCGACGTCTCCACGGTGTAGCGGCTACCTGCAGGCGCGGCAGCGGCAACGGCGGCGGCGACAGGCGAATCCGGGCGTGGGGTGGCTGGTGCAGCTGCACCCGCGGCCGCGGTGACGGTTGAGGCGACAGGTGTCGAGCCGCGTTTATCGTCGCACCCAACCGACAGGAGGGTGACGACGGCGACGGCGACGGTGAGGGGGAGCAAGCGCATGATGTTGGTCTCCAGCTAAAATTCGGCCCGATGGAAGCGCACGCGGGCGCCGAGGAGCATTGTCGCGCCCCCAAGGACTGTCAACAACGGCGCGGCCGAGATCCTTCCCGTGGCCCACTTTTACCGCGCAGCAGCTGAGGTCGTCGCGCCGAACCGGCGCCGTCGGGACAGCTTGACGCGGCCGTGGCGAAGCTCGATCATCGACGCATGACCTCGCCCACGCCAATGACGTCGCTCTGCCTCATCGTCGCGCTCCTCGTCGCCCCAATTGGCCCGCTGACGCGCGCGGCGAGCGCGCTGACGGCCGACGACAAGGCGCGGGCCGAGGCGACGGCGCTGGAGGCCAAGTTCAAGTTCAAGGCCGAGGACTACTCCGGCGCTGCGAAGCTGTTTTTGCAGGCTTTCGCCGTCTCGCACGCGCCAGCCCTGCTCTACAATGCCGCCCGCGCCTTTGAGGAGGCCGGCAAGCTCAAGCAAGCCCGCGCAGCGTTCGAACAGTACCTCACTGTCCGCGGCGTGACGGCGGCAGGGCGGCACGACGCCAAGACCAAGATCACGGCGTTGAACAAGCGCATCGACGCAGCGGCTGCGACGGCCGCGACCGCGAAGCAGGCAGCGGCCGGCGTGGCGGGATCGAAGGGGGCGGCGACGGCGAAAGCAGCGCCACAGGCGACGACAGCGGCGCCACAGGCGACGACAGCGACGCCACAGGCCAGGACCGGGGCCGCCGCGGTCGCCCCGACCACCACCGCGACGACCGCCCGTCAGGCGACGCCCAACGACGGCGGCACCCACACGCGGCTGACGTGGGGGCTGCTCGGCGGCGGCGGGACGCTCACCCTCATCGGCCTGTTGATGATGGCGAGCGGCGCCAAAGCCCAGACGACGGCCAATGAGACGACCAAGTGGGGCGCAGAGGGCGCGAAAGCGGCGTATCTCTCGGCGTCAGACAGCGCGAGCGCGACGTGGGGGGCCGGCTTTCTGCTGATGCTCGCTGGCGCCAGCGCCGCGGGCTGGGGTGTGGTGCGGTGGCGCGGCGAGTCGGCGAGTCGAGCGCGTGTCACGTGGACACCGGCGCTGCTCCGCAACCAAGGTCCCGGCGACGCTGTGCCCGGCCTCCTCGTCGGAGGGCACTTCTAATGCGCAGCAGCAGGCTCCCGGCCCAACTCATCGCGCTCATGGTCATGGGGCTGTGCGGCTGCTTGCCCGCGCGGCTTGAGGACGGCGCGATCGCAGACAAGATCGCGAAGGCCAAAGCAGCCGCGGATTGCCTCTCTGTGGCTGCATGTACCGGCGACTGCAAGGGCGACGAGACCTGCGTCGCGACCTGCAGCGCGGGGGCTACAGCACAGGCGCGGGCGGCCCATCAAGCGCTCCGGACCTGTGTCGACGCTTGCGGACAGGCGCTAGGCCGCGCTGGCGACGCCGCCTGCGCGGACCCTGGCTCCGAGTCGTGCAAACGCGTGTGCCGCGCCTACGTGTGTCGCGTTGAGCTGATCGCGTGCGGCGACAACGGCACCCACGGTGACGGGAGCTGCATCGCCGGCAACACATGCCTCGATGCCTGCGGCGAGCGCAATCAAGGCGACGGGCTCAATTGCGGCCACGAGTGCGTCCGGCCGCTGGCTGAGATCGACGCCGCGGCGCTGGTCAAATTCACGGCGTGTGACAACGGCGTCGATGTCAGCGGCCTCAGCGGCGCAGCCGCCCGACACAAGGCGTTGCTAGCCTGCAGCGGGGAGCTCGCGTCGTGTTACGCGCGCGGGGTGAGCGGCGCAAAGCCGTGCGTGGCGGGCATGAGCTGCGTGGACCCTTGCACAGCCGCTCGTGATCCGGAGAGCTGCTACGCGCAGTGCGCGACGACCCTGTCGAGTGGCGCGCAGGCTGACTTCGTGAGCTTGCTGTACTGCCTCGGCACCGCCAATTCTGGGAGCCTCCAAGCCATCGCGGAGTGCAGCTGGGCCGTGACCACCTGCGCCGCTCCGAAGGCGGGTGGCGCGACGTGTAGCGAGATGCAATCGGCGTACCTGACGTGCATGGACAAGGAGCCAGGCGCGCTGTTTGGGTGTATGGGCGACACCGTCGCCAAGGGGCGCCTGACCGCTGCCAAGCCGTTCTTGGACTTCAACGTGTGCGCCGCCCAGGCCTGCGACAAGCCGTGTGGCGCGGGAAACCTGCGGCCGGATGTGTCGCCTGCGCCAAGTTGAAGTGTTTAAAGGAGTGGACCGCGTGTGGCCTCGGAAAGTGACGCCAAGGGTACGCGAGACCACCTATGGGCCCGAGAACCCGGCGCGCTAGCGTAGGTGATGCGCGCTACTGGCCGTGATCGGTGCGGTCGAGCTCATGGATGGGCGCGGTGGTGACCGTCGCCATGAAGCGCGCCTCAAGGGCCTCCATCTCCACGGCGTCGGTTGCGCCTTGATGATCGTAGCCGAGGAGATGCAGCAGGCCGTGTGTGGCGAGAAAACAGGTCTCCTGCCACATGGAGTAGCGACTCGACTCGCCACGATCACGCAAGAATCGCCGCATCTCGGCCGCCTGCCGCGCCGCCGTGTCCAGGCTGATGATGATGTCGCCAAGCAGCTCGATCGGCAGCATGTGGGCCGGCACCTGTGGCGCGTCGGCGTCATCCTCAAGCGCGAAGCTGAGCACATCCGTCACGGCGTCGACGCCCCGCCACTGCTGATTCAGCGCGTGGATTGCGGCGTCATCGACGAGCTGCACATCGACCACGGCGCGGGGTCTGCCCATCACGTCCAACAGCCCCTCGAGGTGACGCGACAAGCGGCGACAAGCCACCTGCAGCGACGGATGCGCGTTGTCGGTTTGCACCTGACTCACGAGTGGCTCCCTGAGCGGCGACGGCCGCTCAGCACCGCCGTCGGCGACTCGGGTGGACGCTCCGGGCCGTCCCCCTCGTGGGTCTCGGCGCTCTCGTTGGCGTCAACGGCTGCCTGTCGCATGGTCTGGGTGTCGTGCACACCGAGGTCACTCGCCACGCGCGTCGTCTCACGTTGGCTACGCATCCGGCGCGCAGAACGCAGCAGATTCGCACGATCGCGCTGCTTGGGCGCCGGGAGATACACCGGCCGGCGATGGTGCATGCCCACGAGCGTGTGCGTGAACGCCTCTTCGACGGCGGCGAGCTCGCGCAGCGTCATGTCACACTCGTTGAGCTGATTATCCTCGACCTTCTTGGCGATGAGACGCTGCACCAGCACCCGAATGCGGGCGGGCGTGGGATCGGGCAACGCTTTGGTGGCCGCCTCAAGCATGTCGGCGATCATCATCAAGGCGGCCTCTTTGGTCTGCGGCTTGGGCCCCGGATAGCGGAAGTCCTCCTCCAGTACGTCGTCCCCGGTCTCCTGCGCTTCGAGGCGCGCGCGATTGTAGAAGTGCTCGACCAAGCTCGTGCCGTGATGCTGCGGCACAAAATCGATGATCTCCTGGGGCAGCCCATATCCCTGCAGCATCTCGATGCCGTCCTTCACGTGACTGCGAATGATGAGCGCGCTGAGGCGTGGTTTGAGGCGGTCGTGGGGATTGTCGCCGCTCTGATTCTCAGCGAAGTACTGCGCCGCGCGGGTCTTGCCGACGTCGTGATAGTAAGCACCCACGCGGGCCAGCAGCCCGTTCACCCCGATGGCGTCGCAGGCCGCTTCTGCGAGGTTTCCGACCATGACGCTGTGGGTGAACGTGCCCGGCGTCTCCGTCGCGAGCTTGCGCAGGGCCGGGTGGTTCATGCTCGTCAACTCGAGCAGCTTGATGTCGGTGAGGCGGTTGAAGGCGCTCTCAAAGAGGGGCGTGAGCGCGGCGACGAGCAGGTACGACAGCCCACCAGACGCGGCGCCCATGGCGACGGTCAGGCCATTATCCGCGTCGATCAAGTCCGTGGCGGCCGGCGCGGTAAAAAGCGCCACCGCGACCGCTCCCAGCATGCCAAACCCGGAGACCAACAGCGCGCCACGCGCCAGATCTGCCCGCGCACGAAAACGTCGGGTCGAGTACACGCCAGCGAGCCCCAGCAGCAGCGCAACCACTGTGATCAGGGCGACGATCTGGCCGCTGCCCCGCAGGAGCGGCACGTTGTAGGCCATCAACCCGGTCATGCTGGCGATGACGAGGGAGAAGGGCGCCGCGGTGGCGGCCCGGAGAAACAAGGTCGCCAGCGTCGGCCCGAGGGCGTAGGGCAGCAGCAGCGCCCACATCGTCGCCGTCACCGCGCTACCGGGCGACACCAGCAGCTCACCCAACTCGATGAGCAGCCGCAGTGTGGCGACGTGGACCAGCAAAATACCAGCGAGCAGCCAGGCGTCTTTCGGACGTTGCCGAAGCTGCGGCAAGAACCGCGCAGCGAAGGCGGCGAACAGCAAGATCATCATCGTGACGAACAGGACCGTCGCCGCGAGGGCCCGGACCGTGCCCGTTCGCTCGATCCCGCCCAACATGATCGCGATGCGACGTTGGGCCTCATCGGTGACCATGTCACCGCGCTTCACCAAGCTCTGCCCGCGCGAAAAGTGAACAACCCGCGTCTTCTCGACGGCCGCACGCGCGACCTGCTCGGCCAGATGCGTGCCCTTCGCGTCGCGCACAAACGTCACGATCACCATGCCACGGGCGAGTTTGTGGGCGGCCTCCTGGAGGTCTCCGTCATCAAATCGTGAGGGTTTCTTGCGCCGCACGAACTCGTCGACGTACTGGTCGGCCAGCCGACGGGCCTCCTCGAGCTCCACGGCGGCTAGTTCGTTCGCGCTCTTACGGTCATGGCGACGATGGTCCTTCACATCCAGCACACCCCGGCCAAGATCGGCCTGGAGCCGCTCCGCGTCGCGCACAATCCGCGCGCTCAGCAGGACTTGCACCACATCCCCCAGCAGGAGCTCGATCTCCTCAGAGAAGCCATGTTTCTGCAGGACGGCGAAGACCTCAGAGCTGACTGCGTCGCGGTGTGGTGTCAGCTGCACAGCAAATCGGCCCCGCAGCCGCTGCAGCTCCGCCGTGTAGTTCTTGTCGAGCGCTACCAGCGACACCTCGGCAGCGCGAACGCGATCGCCCGCCTCGAGCACCAAGTCGAGATTGGGCTCGGTCTTCCGGCCTTTGGCGCCGCGCACGGCCGCCGCGACCTTCACTTCGCGCAGCCGCGCACGCCACCGATCTAGCTCCTTGGTGAGCCGCTCGCGCTTGCCCAGATACAGCCGATGCGCAGGGCGGACGAGGCGAAACGCCGCACGAATCCCGTCGATTCGCGACGCGGCCTCCGTGGCATGAAAGCGATAGTGCACGGGCACGGCCGCCGCAGCGCGCGCCTGGCGACCCGCCAGATCAGGGACTGGCTCGGCGTCGTCGAAGTCACGCAACGCCACCAAGCCGCGGGTGGCTGGACCCAAGGGCGGCGGCTCGGGCAGCGTGTCGACCGGACCCACCATCGCGATCAGCAGCGTCAACGCCACGACCGCCAGTACGAGTCGAGCGACCTGACCGACGCGGTGCAGCATGGGCGACGTCTCAGCCGGCATCTGGGTTCCGCCCCCGCGCATCGGCCTCATACGCCGCAGCAATTCGGGCGACCAGCGGGTGGCGAACCACGTCGCGCCCTTCGAACTCGATGATCTCGATGCCCTCGACCCCCCGCAAGATCCCCATCGCGTGATCCAGGCCACAGCGCACGTTGCGCGGCAGGTCGCTCTGCGACGGATCACCGGTCACGACACAGCACGAGCTCGGACCGAGACGGGTCAACAACATCGCCATCTGATCGATCGAGCAATTCTGACCTTCATCGAGAATGACCCACGCGTTGCTGAGGGTACGCCCACGCATGAACGCGAGGGGAGCGACCTCGAGGGTGCCCCGCTCCAACATCCGCTCGACCTCTTCTGGCCCGAGCATGTCATCGAGGGCATCCAGGAGCGGTCGCAGGTAGGGATTGACCTTCGCCGCCACGTCCCCCGGCAAGAACCCGAGCCGCTCGCCGGCTTCCACCGCAGGGCGGGTCAGCACGATGCGGCGGACATCGTGGCGCTGAAGTGCAGCGACCGCACAGGCGACGGCAAGGAACGTCTTGCCCGTGCCGGCAGGGCCCACGCCAAACACCACGTCGTTCTTGTTCATCGCATCAACGTAGCGGCGCTGATTTGTCGTGCGCGCGGCCACGACGCGACCGAGCACGCCGAGATCGTCGCCTCCGGAGTCGACTGGGCCTCGGCCGGCGTCGCTGCGGCCCAAGAGACGATCCATCACGTCAGTGTCGATGATGCCGCCACGCGCGATCCGGGCGCGGAGTGCGGTCAGAAGATCCTCGATCCGATCGACGTCGCGGCGCGGACCCGACACACGAAGGACCGTGCCGCGTGCGTGCGCTTTGACACCGAGGCGCGCGTCCATCCATCGAAGGTTGCGATCACGCTCGCCGCACAGCACCACCATCGCGTCCTGATCGCCGAGATCGACGTTGAGCAGGCGCTCTTCACCGGGGTCGCCGCGCTCGTGCTTTCTGCTGGAGTGTTCCACCGCTCACCTCGCCGACGCACCAAGCGCGCCAGCGATCGTAGCCCAGGGCGGCGATGGCGACTAGCAGCGCGTCGGAATCACGCGACGCAGTCGGCGATCAACGAGGCACCGAGCGGCAGCGACCCGACGGCGAGCAGGTGGCGCTCAGCTGCGAAAATCCCGGCCAGCAGCCCGTTGAGCGGCTCGTAGACGTCGGAGACGTCACTGCTCGGCGGCGTGGTGCTCGGCGCAAGTCGTTGTTTCAATCGTCCGGCAAAACGAGCGGCGGCGATCGGGGGCAACAGCAGGCTGTTGTAGTACGAGCAGCGAGCGACGCGAAAACCAGCCTGCTCTAGTCGCGACACCAACATGGCCCGATCGTAGCGGCGGTGATGATGCAGGGCCTCGTCGTGACGACTCCACAACCACTGCAAGGCCGGGACCGTCATGATCAAGCGGCCGCCCGGGCGCAGCACGCGACGCACATCAGCCATGGCGGCCACGTCGTCCTCAACGTGCTCGAATACGTCCATAGACAGAGCCAGATCGAAACCATCGCTGGCCAAGGGCAGGTGAGGCAGGCCGCCGCGAAGCACGCGCACGCCGCGGCTGTGGCTGAACGCGGCGCCGTCCGGGCTGTATTCCACGCCCCACGCGTCGCAGAGCCCGGAGATGCGGTCCAACATGCCGCCTGTGCCAGCGCCGACGTCGATCAAGCTTGGCCGATCGCCCAGCTCGGCCTCCGCGATCGCGCGGCGCAACCAGCTCTCCACGACCGCACGTGAGCCCCGGAACCAGAAGTGCCGCTGCTCCGCCTCAAACATTCGCTGGTACTCTTCTACTCGCATGGCGCGGGAATCTGGCACAGCCAACCCGGCCCCACAAGACGCGATCGCTGCGGTCTGCGATAGGTCAGGTTCTGTCCTACGGCGCTCGCAGGAGGGTTGCGCGCGGTGTGGCCCACACCTACCCTGCCTCACCACAACCCGGAGCAATGTTCATGGCAGGCGTTAACAAAGTAATCTTAATCGGACATCTCGGAGCCAAACCGGAGCTGCGACACACCACCAGTGGCACTGCGGTCACCGAATTGCGCGTCGCCACCACGGAGCGCCGCAAGGACCGTGAGGGCAACTGGGGCGACGAGACGGAGTGGCACTCCGTGGTCGTCTGGAGCAAGCAAGCCGAAAACTGCGAGCGCTACCTCGACAAGGGCAGCCAAGTGTACATCGAGGGCCGATTGGAGACCCGCGACTGGGTCGGACAGGACGGCCAGAAGCGCTACAAGACCGAGGTGGTCTCCTTCAACGTCCAGTTCCTCTCCGGCCGCGGGCAAGGCGGCGGTCAGGGCGGCGGCGGCGGGAGCTACAGCGGC